>JBFHVA010000018.1:0-26758 GCA_041589735.1 Gammaproteobacteria bacterium
CTGAAGCCGCTTCATGGCTCGCTGTAATTGCGCAATCTTTTCCTGTTTATCTGCCATGAGCGGTCCTGGAACAATACGGGAATTGCGTGCTCAAGATGCCCGGGAATGATACTACGAACGAATTCAAGCGAGGCGTGCAAACGAGAATCGGAAGTCAATTCAGCGGGTCTTCCGTGTCCCCTCGAATTCTCTGGCTTTCCGGATAGATATGAATGGCCGGGACCTTACCGTTCCGCAAATCATTCTGGATCCGCTCCCAGTACTTAGTCGTCAGCAGATCACCGTGCCTGGCCAGGAAACGTCGGCGGAGATCGCGATCGAAGATTCTAAGGCCGACTAGGATCTCCTCTGGCAAAAAAATGACGCCATCCTCGAAAACCCAGTCGGGAACGTCTTCCTCCCCATCGATCCGATCTTCGTTGGTTCGGATCTTGACGTCCATGAAATCCTCTAGGGCATCGTAGTCATATAAGTGCACCTTGAGGTACTTGCTGACGCCGTAATTTCGCGCGTCGAGATCCTTGTTGAAGATGTTTGCCGCCGCGTTGTTCTTGATGCAGTAGCCCAGATTGATCATGGCTCTCTCAGCGTCGTCCTCCGAGGCTGTTTCCAGAAATACCGGCAGCGGAGTCTGACGGCGCTGAACGATGAGGTGTTTGAAAATGACGTCCTCGTCACGTAAAAAGACAGTCAGGCCTGCCTCGTCAAGCAGCTCTTCCAGAAGTTCCGGGTCGAACCAGCTTCTGTCCAGCTTCAAGTTGTAGTAGATGATGTTGTCCAACATGCTGCCGGTGCGGTTGATCTCGTGTACCCGGCCGTATTTTTTCAACACCGACTCGATACCGTGGAACTTACCCCATTTATAACCCTCCGTGGGCTTATCCCGGATCACTTTGAGATTGTAGGCCGAGGATGGAAACGCGAAACCGATTGCAACCGTACCCCGAGAGCCGATAGAGGTCTGAAAAACTTCGCCGGTTCCTTCGTGCTCCTCTTTGAGATCATTCATCACGGCGCCTTTGCCCACGTGATTGAAGCCGATGGTGGAGTAATGCAGGCCGATAGGCCGCTTGGGCATGATGCTGTGGAGAAAGGCGGCGAGCTCGTGATAATAGGTGTTGGTGACGTGGAAGTTCGCCAGAGTGGAGCTGAAGATATTGTGCACGTCGGGCTCGGATATCAGGACCGCATCGACGTATATTCCCCGCTCATCGTTCAACAGGGCGATCACCAGCGGCATGAGTTCCCCATCGTCAAGCACAATCCGTCCCACCACGTAACAGCCGCGGTTGCGGAAGAATCCTGCGTCGATCATCTCTATAGCGCATAACCGTGCGCTTTTATCGCCGCGATTCATCAGCGCATTATTGATTCGTTCGGCAACCAATCGCGCGTCCTCGTCGAGGTTGCGATAGGGCGCATTGAACTGTGGCACCTCGAGAATTTGAGCCACCGATCCGACATCAACCGCGTTAGCAACGGCAAAGCTTTTGATGACCTCGTCAGAGAAACTTTCTTTTGAAGCGCCGGTGTCGCCGATAGCGTACTCCACAGGCTTCCACTCGCCCTGGTAGACCCTTCGCCTCACCGAGCGAAAGAAAGCAAAAGCCAAGTCGGACGAATAACGGCCCTCAATCATGGGCAGATAGCACGATTGGATGCGTTCCCACAGCGCCTCAATCTCGGCTACCTGCGGGTACACCGCCTTCAGCTTCGGCCCCATCGTATTGATGCAATCGCTGTACATGGAAAGCCGCCGCTTGCTGAGCCAGATGGACGTCGGCGGATCGCGGCGCTCGAACGCCTGCTTGGCCAGCCACGGAATATTGCGGGATTCGACGTAATAGGCGTCGAACTGATCGAGGATCCAGCGCGCGGTGAGCTCGATCTTCTCCTCCTCGCTCCGGGCGTCCGTGATGTGGTCGGCGTCTTGGACCCCGTTGATCGTGGGTATCGCCGCAGGCGTTGATGCTGGAGGATTCAAGAAAATGTCCTTAGATCGATCAGGAAAAATGACTGAACCGGGCCAATTCTACTTATTAACACCCGGCCCGCCACCACATGTCAGCTACCGGATGAAGCGAGTTAAGAAAAAAATCCGGCGGATGGACCCGGGCGCAGCCACCGCCGTAGTCAAGCGACCTGATTGCCGGCTGCTGAGTTGCCTCGAACGAGCTCATGCACAAAGCGCATTTTCTGCACCACCGGCGGCACCAGAATTTTAGGATAAAAATCTAGAAGCCCCATGGTGCGGTTCATCTCGTTCATCACGATGCTAATTCTTCGCTTGACGCCTACCAATTCATCCAGATCCGCGGTAAGCACATCGGGTACGGACCCGAATCCCACATTGTTGGCGGTGTCGAGCACGCTGACTATCTCGAGATAGGCGGCGAAAGTCTCGGCAAAATCCTCCCAAGGATGCATGGTGGCGTAGGCGCTGATGAAATTCTCCTGCCAGCCGGCCGGTGCGCCCTCCTGATAATGACGATCTAGAGCTTCTGCGTACGTGGGGTTTTCATGGTCACCAAAAATCCGCACCGAATCAGCCTCTCTTTTTCCTTTTACTAAGAGATCCCAGTAGTAGTGGCCTATTTCGTGCCGAAAGTGGCCGATCAAAGTTCGATGCGCTTCGTTGAGGTCAACGCGAATGGACTCACGTTCCGCTGGATCGGCCTCACGAATATTAATAGTAATTTTTCCCTCGGCGTGCCCGGTATAAACCCGCTCGTCCGCGCCCATGGTGCGCCAGAATTCGTTGGAAGGAATGCTGTCTGCCTTGAAATCGAACGCGAGCGGAGGGTCGAATCCTGACTCCATTGTACCGTGGGGAAGACCCAAAAAATCCAGGGTGTAAAAAAGTCGGCGTTTGGCTGCTTCCAGTCGACCCCACTTTTCCCGATTACCCTCCACGGAGAGATCCGGGATGGTGTCGTTGTACACGCAGCAATCGCAAAGCGCTGAAGGATCGGGCGGCGCATCGTTCAACGCAATGCAGCGGTTACAAACGTTTTCAACGGCGTAGTTATGGCACTTGGCGAGCTTGGCACCGCAGTCGGTATTTCCGCAGCGAAACACGAGATCGTGCTCATGCCGCAAGGTACTGATACCGTGACACACCGGGCACCAGCCGACTTCCAGACCGCAGGAAAGACACTGACTGTTCTCGAAGAAGAGGGTGTTGCCGCAAACGCAGTTAAATGTCTTCATTCCGATTATGGTCGACAGCCGATACTGTTTTTCAAGCGGAGTACTCGCCCCAAAGCGTCGGGTTCGTTACTTGACTATCCCACAGGCCATCCGCGCACCGCCGCCGCCCAGCGCTTTCGGCTGATCCGAATAATTGTCGCCGCCCGCGTGAATCATCAGCGATCGGCCTTCCAAATCGTGCAGCTTCAACCGGGGGGCCAGCACGGAGTGCGTCGCCGTTCCTTCCGCAGTGACGAAAAGCGCCGGAAGGTCTCCCAGGTGACCGGCGCCGAAAGGGCCTTCGTGCACGCCGGTGTTCTTAGGATCGTAATGGCCACCCGCGGCCAGCCCGGCGATCTTTTCACCGTCCTTCTCGCCGGCGCCGCAGTTGGCGTTCTCGTGAACGTGGAAGCCATGCATTCCGGGCGTCAGCCCACGCAGGTTTGGAGTGATAAGAATTCCGTACTTGGTGTTACGAACGTTGATGGTGCCTATCGGGTCTCCAACGCCGTAGCGCGAAACGTAGTTCATGCTGATATCGGCCGAATCGTGGGCGACAACCTGCGTCGCCGCAAGCGAGCCGATAAGCGCGGCCAGGATTTTCCACCTCATGAGGTTCGCTCTCCTGTCAAACTTTGCGGGCATACATGAAGATATGACTTGGGTTCGTCACGAATTCTTGTTTCCATCATACGTTAAAACTCGGCAGTTCCGAAAAAGTCACCTGGGACACATTTTAAGCGCGTGGCCGGCGCCCGTCCCAGTGGGCAAAAAAAAGGGCGGGTGATACACCCGCCCCCGGCAGTCGTCATTCCTTGGCAGGAATCTACATTTTCGACTTGTCGAGCCAGACCAGATCCAGCTGCTGGTTCAGGTAGTGGCTCGGAGAGACCTTCCAACCCTGAACATAAGAGCGGTAGGGAACGATGCGGTACCACCATAGCGTTACAGCCTGGCTGGCGGTATCGTCGAGCACGCGCTTCTCGAACTCGCGCATTACCATCCGCTGCTTTGCGGGGTCGGCCTCGCGATTCATTTGGTCGAAAAGCTTCTCGGTCACATCGTCCTGGAACCCGGCGTAGTTGTCGCCCGAGCTGCCGACGAACTTGGCAACGTCAGAAAGCGGGTTCACCAGTGACTGACAGTTGAAGTCGATGGAGACGTCGAAGTCACGCTTCTTGCGCAGCCGATCGTAGAACGGACCGGTGGGCAGCACGGTCTGTTTGACCTTCATGCCGGTCTGGGACCATTGGTCGATGAGCCAGGTACCGACAATTTTGTAGGGCTGATCCACGCCACGGTTATTGAGCTCGAAGTTGAGGTTGGGCTGACCCGCTTCTGTGAGCAGGCGCTTGGCCTCGGCGCGGGATTTTTCGATATCCGGCCAGTAGCCGGCGATCTGCTCCAGCTCTTCGTTGGTGGCGGCAAGTGGATGGTTCGGGAACACCACGCCGCCCACGGTTTTGACAATGGCGATTCGCTGCAGGTGTTGTGACCCTTGCCAGCGATCAACGCCTAAAGTGAGCGCTCGACGCACCCGGGGATCGTCAAACGGCGCCTTGGTGTGGTTGGGTGTGGTCAGCAGCACGCAGTTCCAATCGCTCTCCTGAACCGCGAGCTTGTCCCCAAGAACGCGTTTGAGCTCGTCGCGTGACATGGGCGGCAGACCGCGAAACTCCATGGCTGCCCGGTTTCCACGAATGGCCTGCACGCGCACTGATTCTTTGGGCGCCTGGATGGCCTTGAAGCCGTCGATATAGGGAAGAGGCTGACCGTCCGGACCCTTATGGTGATAGCTGGGGTTGCGTTTCGCCTCAATGAACGCGCCAGCCTGCTGCTGGACGAAGATAAACGGACCCGTGCCGTTGATGTTCTTCGCGTGCCAGTCGTAGCCATGGGTATCCAGATCCTTCTTGCTGTAGACGGCGTTAAACGGCGTCGCCAGCGCGGGCATGAATGCACCGGACGGATACTTAAGCCGAAAGATCACGGTCTCATTGTCCGGGGCCTCGATGGACTCGACCATCGTCAGCTGCGCTCTGCGCGCGCTTGCCACGCCCTGCGGCGGGAATATGATCTTGTCGAACGTGGCTTTGATGTCCTGCGCCGTGAGCGGCGTGCCGTCATGAAATTTGACGTCGGTGCGCACCTTGAAGGTGTAGGTCTTGCCGCCGTCCGTAGGCTCCTGCACGTTGCCGACGCAGAGATCGCAGACGAAATCGGTAGACGCCGAAGGGTCTTCCGGATTGATTCGGACTAGAAGGCTGTAAAACGGCGCGATAGGGTGAATCACGCCGAAAGTGGTTTCGCGGTGCAGGTCGTAGGACGGCACCTCGCTCGCCACCATGAATGTAAGAATGCCGCCGCGCTGCGGGGCTCCGGCGATTGCGGCCGAAGCTGCAAAGCCGTAGGCCGCCAGCCCGCCGAATAGGGCGACCGCGGTGAGGCGTTTGATGAGAGGTAGTTTCATTTTGTCGTATCTCCGACACATCGGACCGTACCGCGGCCCACGGTGAACACAACGACAAACCTCGCGGCGTGCCGATGCCGTCAACTCCGGTGGGCAGGAGATTTAGTTCAATCCCGTCGCCCACCTCCTTCGCCCGCGCGCTGAGTGCGGGCAAAGGACGGAGCGCCGACCGCGCACATATCGCGGGGCGTTTAGCCGGATCGATCGGAGACTTCGAGAAACCGCCCCTTAAGGGTCGGGACGCTGTCGATTCGGGACTAGGGGGCCCGGGACGACCTGCTTGTTTTACCTCTGGCGTAGAGCCGTTCGCGGACCAGGCCGCGAAAGTGTGAAAAATACTGCCAGCCCATATCGGCTGCAATACCTTTTACTGCCAACCCGAAAATTATTTTTACTGCCGCCGGAGATCGGATCGGGCTTTAAGCCGGTTGAACGGATCTCGACGGACATCCCTCTACCCAATGCGCTCCGCTAACCCCTGCACACGAGCGCGGCGCATGCCTTCTTCCGCCGTCGTCAACGCAGTACCGATTCCAGGGTAAGCGCAGAACTCGCCATCAGCCACATAAAGAGACCGTAGCCCGCGCTCCACTGGGGGAACCGCCATGCCTGCAGTCCGTGGCGGGCTTGCAGAATGAGGTTGGTCCCGGAAAAAGGGCACAGCGCGCAGCCGATGGACCAGCCGGCGACATAGAGCATGACCGTTCCCTCCGGCGAAAGCCCGAGAGGATCGAGCAGAGGAATCATCGCCGTCAGGCTGATGATGGGATGCAGGCCCGCCGCCGCAACGAGTACCACCACCAGCAGAGCGAAGGCGGCGCCCACACCGGGGAACGGAATCTCGGGCAGGGTGATTCCGGAAGCGGTGAAGGCGCTGGAAAGACCTACCGCCAGCACTCCGGCGCTCAGGAACAAGGCCAGCTCTCCGGACATACCCGGCAATCGGACTCTGGTGTGGTCCACGACCCTAACGCCGGCCCGACCCAGACCCGAACGCCGGGCAACGCCAATCCACGCGACCAACGGGGCCAGCATGGCGGTCGCGGTGAGCACGGGAACATTCGGCCACACGAGTCGCAGACCAACGACAGCGACCGCCAGCGTCGCCGGTAGCCAAAGCACATCGGGGCGCAGTGGATAGCCCGCAAAACCCGCCAACGATTCGGCGAAGCGCCTCTTCGACACAATGTAGGTGAATCCAATGCCGAATATCGTCAGCACGACCCCAACCATCGCGACTTTAGCGAGGCTCGCCTCGGGCGCCTGATTGAGCGCCAGCGCCATGCCGCCGATGAAGGGCGAATAGAACACCGCCAGGGAAAATGTGCGCGAAAAAGCGGAGGCCTCGAGTCGGCCAAGCGGGCGTGAACGGGACACGCGGTCACTGACGAGCATGAGCGCGGTGATGTTGATGGCGGCGGCGAGCAGGTTGAGACCAAATAGGGTCCGCAGGAATGCTTCCGGGCCCCTGGGAGCCGGGAGGTCATGAGGCGACGCCACCGGGGTCGCCATGTGTACGAAACTCACCCCGGCAATCAGCGCGAGGATCGCCTGGTTTTCGTGCACGAGCCTCACGTAGTCGACGGCAACGCCGGTTAGACGGCCGATCACCACGCCGACGAGCCCGACCGTAACCAGGACGAGGCACTGCCGCCGTTGCCCGGGCGAAAGCTCGGTCCAGAGTAATGCCGCCGCTGCCCATGCGGCCGATCCGGAGATCCACGGGGGCACCTCGCTAACGAGGCCGGCGGCGATGGACGCCAACAGCATCAACGCGAGAACGCCCCCCGCAATCGCCCGCCGAGTCATGGCGTCCCAACAGTCTTCAATTGACTTTGCGAATAAACGCCGGAATCAACGACAACCGTCGTCGGGATCCTCCAGCCACAACACGTGCCCATGTCATCGTGAAAGGAAGCACGATGCATGTCAGCGCCGTATATTCAACTGAGCTTGACGTCGTGGCGCGGCCGACCGAAATCTCGCGCGGCGGCTACAGAACGTGACACGTCCTCCTCGAGCATCAATCCCTCCGCAACCAGTTTCTTGGCCGCGGCTTCGATCGCGCGCATATAACCTTCTGCGTGACCGTAGCGCTTGAGTATCGAGCGCCTGGGATCGCCGGTGGCGTCCCGCTCTTCGGGAGTTTCCGGAAAGGGTATGTAGCTCCCATTGAATAGGTACATGGCGCCGTGGCCCAAGCCCCGGGCGCGCAGATTCCAGCCGGTATAGGTGCCCAGCGGCGCGGCCGCCATCGGCGCGAGCACACCGCCCAGATCGTTTCCGTCTGCGTCCGGTGCCGGCACCTGAACCGCGTAGCCCTTGGCATCGACCACTTTTGGTGGTTCCTGGGAGATGATCCCCTTGTCGGACTCGGGGCCGTAATCAAGGAGGGGCAACCGGTTGGGACCGATGGGGAGCATAAGCCCAGGGATTGTGGGAAATTGCTCACGCCACTCCTCGAAGCTAACCAGAGTGCCATCGGCGCGGCGAGGAATACGCGACGGCGGCGGCGACGTTCCGTCGCTGGCCCAGCGGTTCATGGCGTCCAGCACGGCGCGAAAAAGCATCGACGTCGCCACCACGTTGAAATAATTCTGGCACGGCGCCTTGGTGGGCTTTTCCAGAAGCGGATCTGACAGATGCTGCGAGCTTGCCCACAGATAACAGCGGACGTTCCCGGGCTGATCCAGGTCGTTGCCCTCAGTGTCCGTGTGCACCAGAGATCCCCGCCGCTGCCAGTACTCGGTCGCTGACTGGGTGTGAATGACCAGCGGATCGCTTTGCGGGCGCTTCAGAATAGCGTCGGTCTTTCCCGTCAGGTGATCGGTGCTCTCGGCATAGGAAAACGGAAAGCGGTCGGCAATATTGTGATGGTCCTCGTACTGCTGCCCGGCGGGGTTTACCACCCGCGCGAAACGGTGGTTCATCCACATCAGTCCGCAGCCGGAGACATGGGGCAACACGCCGTCGAACACCTTGCGTCCCTCGGCGTCCGCATTGTAGCCGCAGTAAACAAACTCACGGAGGGTGCGTCCGGTTTGTGAACGTCCCCAGGCATAGGCCTTGTCAATGCGCTGGCGAAGCGGATTCTCGTTTCCAGCGTCGTCCTTGTCGCCGTAACGAAAGAAGCTTACCGCGTCGCGTACAACCGCATTTCCGAGCCCCAGGACGAGCGGATCGCGCGCCGTGTAAACTATTTCGTATATCCACCCAGGCTCGAAACCCGTCGGCAGATAGATGTGCTGGCGCGACGGCACCACCGCAACTTCCTGCCCCAGGATCTCGATGCCGGCACCGCCTTCGACGCGGGCGAATGCCCAGGCGTCCGAAGCAATCCCCTCGCGCCCGGAGGTGGCATAACGCCTTCGCGTCAGCTTCGCCTTGCGGGTATCCATGAAAGCGGTGGGATAGCTGTGGGTGGAAACGAATCCGCTCAAAGGAAAGCAGTTGTGGCCCGGTTCCGAGGCGATGAATTCCGTACGCACGAGGCCGGTAATGGGCTTGTTATTTTCCCTGGCGAGCGGGACTTTCAAAATCATTCGGCCGCTGCCTGGCAGCAGGTCGCCCTGCCACGCTAACCACACCACGGTGTAGCCGCGTCGGAAAAGGAACCCGTTGCCGGCGTGTTGAAGAGAGTGGGGATCGTTTGAACCGGGCGCGTCGCAAAAATATTGGAGACAACGCTTGTTACCCCGGTTGCCGAAATCGAAAAACAGCCGTCGATTTGCCTTGGAAGGGTCAGTTGGACGAAGAATGAAAACATCAGCGACGCATTCCACCAGTCCACTGGCGTTTCTCGGCGCCTTGTCGAGATCCACGATCTCGGTGTAAAGGGCATCGAAGGGATTAACGGCGAAGTGAATGCGGCCTTTTAGGCGCTCGTACGGGCCCGCTTGTTCGAAAACATGGCCGCCGGCGAACGGCGCGCACTCGCTAATGCGGATTTCGATCCGGCTCATGTCTCCCCCCGATTATTATTTCCTGAACGTCAGTTCTTACGACCGGCCCGCACTCTCTGATCTGAACAATATCCCGCGCCTCTTCGTTACTGCGCGGCACACTTCAGCAAATTCGAACAGACCTACACCAGAAAGAGAGACGACAGAACTCAAGCGCTTACGCTTTTTTTCCTCGTTCCCTAAGAATCTTCAAGCCCGGGCAAGGAGCGAGTCATTTTTGCCGCCCGATGCCCTTCTTGGTCGGACCGAGCTGCCTGGTGATGACCGCCTTGTCCTCGTGAACGAGATTCTTGGACACCGTATGGATGACTCTCTGACGTAAGGCGCTGCTCATGCGTTCCCGCAATAACCCCAGAAACGCCGGAGACGCCGCCAAGATAAGCTCCTCGAACTTCCTGCTGGTGCGCGCGCTTTCGATATGCGCAATCAGCTCACGGGCAAAAACCTCCGCTTCGTGACGCTTCGGATCGGTGTCCGGAGACATGGCGTGACGCCCCTCGCCGCCGCTGTCGAAGGTACGGCCGGGCAAGTCGCTATGGAGATCCTGCGCATGCAGACGACTCTCAGGATGCACCAGCGCGGTCTCCTCCTCCAGGGCAGCGCCGGCTTTATTGCAGTGGAAGATGCGCGCGTGGCTGCTTTCAGCGACCACTACCCAGTATTTATTTGCCGCCATGTGTTTTCCTTAGCCGGTCAATCGGCGTCAGAATAAGCCTTTTACGGGGCGCGAGGCTGATGTGGATCATCGGTTAACCGCGCTGCGCCAGGTTAATATATCTAATAGAGCTTTTGATGACGATTCAATTGCCGACTTAATCTCATGATTTGCGGCGTGCTCTTCGACCTGAGCGGCGTGCTTTACGTGGGCAGTAAGGCGGTCGAGGGCGCGCCCCGCTCAATCGGTGCTCTGCGTCAAAGGGGGATTGCGCTGCGCTTCGTCACCAATGTGACCCGCCAGCCCGCCGGGGAGCTCCTCCGCCGGCTTGCCGGCATGGGGTTCGAGATCGAGGACAACGAGCTCATCACCGCTCCCCGTGCGGCCAGAGCCTATCTCTTGAAGCACAAGCTTTCTCCCTACCTGCTCATCCATCCGGCATTGAAGCCGGATTTCGCCGATCTGGTTACGGACTCGCCCAACGCCGTGCTCTTGGGAGACGCGGGCGACGATTTTAACTACGCCAATCTGAACCGCGCGTTTCGCCTACTGATGGAAGGCGCCGACTTTCTTGCCATGGGAAACAATCACTATTTTCGCGAGGACGGCGGATTGAGCCTTGATATCGGCCCCTTCGTTGCTGCGCTGGAATACGCCTCCGGCAAGGAGGCGGCGATTCTCGGCAAGCCGTCCGGCGAGTTCTTTCGGGCCGCGGCGGAAGACCTGGGCTGCAGCCCCGGGAAAACCGTGATGGTGGGCGACGATGCGCTTGCCGACGTGGACGGGGCGCTGGCGGCGGGAATCAAGGGCATTCTGGTCCGAACGGGTAAGTATCAGCTCGGTGACGAATCGAAGATCACGCGGCCGGGCGCTAAGGTCCTGGCCGACATAAACGCTGCCGTAGACTGGATCCTAGAGGCCACCTGATATTCGGAACGCCGGGCATTGGCGCAATAACGGAGACCGAAATGGCAAAGACCTATGACTTCATTCATGACGAAGCGAAGAAGGCGGAATTCGTTTCGAATGGATTGAGAACTTACTTCGAATACCGGGACCTCGGCATCGAAACCGCGAGCCAGGGAGACTTCGTTGCCCATGTGATTCGGGCCCGGGAGGGGGACAACGCTACCGGCGTGTGGCACCGGCATGACTGCAGCTTCCAAATGATCTACGTGCTGAACGGATGGGCGAAGTTCGAATACAAAGGTCACGGGGTGCACGTTATTCAACCTGGAGACTGCGTGCTCCAGCCACCCAATATTCTCCACCGCGAGATTGAGCATTCGGCGGATTTCGAAGTGCTGGAAATCGTCTCTCCGGCCGACTTCGGGACGCGGGAGGAGGACTGAAACACACGGAAATTTCAGGATCCCGATTTGAATCAGCGGGAATTGACTCAATCCCACCCTCTAGGTGATTTCTGTCTCTACCAGAGTCTTTACCGAGTTGGCAATGAAGCAAAGCTCGTGAGCCTGATGATGTAATTTCTCCAGCTGCTCGCGGCTCGGTTGAGTATCTTCTGAAAAAACGATTCTCGGACGGATAGTGATTTTTGTCATCGCCATCCTTCCTTCGGCATTCTTGTCCATTATTCCAACTGCCTCGTCGACGTACTCTTCCACCACAAGCTTCGCTTTGCTTGCAATATGTAAAAAGAACAGCATGTGACAGCTGGAAAGTGACGCCACGAAAGCCTCCTCCGGGTCGACGTATTCCTCGATGGACATGGGAGCCGGCACCACATGGGGAGAGGGCGAGGCCGGAATCTCGGCGCCGCCGTCAAACTTCCACACGTGACCGCGACTGTATTTGCCGTCAAGAAAGCTCTGACCGTTACGCCGCCATGAGACGGTAGCGAAATACTCCGACATGAGGTATCTCTCCTGATTCAATCCAGTCGATGTTTACACAATTTAGCGGATTGGCGGGGCGAACTCCGCGGCCGCGCTATTGCCGCTTCAGGGTGCAGGTGCAATCCGGTCAACGTTGAAACCCCACACCCCCAAGCCCCGATGCCGCGCAATTCGCTCGCTGGCATGATAGGCAAAAGGCGCGTCAGGAAGCGCCACCGCCCAGCCGCGCTCTATCAGGTAGGCGCCGAGATCTTGCTCCCCTGTGCGGCAATAGGCGGCAACGCTGCCGTCATCGTATTTTCCGCCTAATCGGCAGCTTACAAATCCCTGGATCTTGAAACGCAGCGCCCTCGCGGCGCGGGAGCCGCAACGCGCGGGCCGGAGTCGACGCTCGCAGACCCGACCGGTTTCCGGAATGTGGATGCCATAGAGGCGCAGATGGCGACCGGCCACCTGCAACGTGGCGTCGTCCCGAATGAGGGCGTAGCTGGTCAGCTCGTCGACGCTGTGGGCGGCCAGCGGTAGCGCCAGGATTCCCGCTGCGACAGCAGCCCGCATCGCCATTTGGCCTCCGGTCATAATTGCAACGATTTCCCGGCCATTTGCGTCAATCGTGCGCGCCATTTTGTTCGCTCCCGGACACCGGTTCACGCGACCATTCGCCTATGTGGCAAGAGAGAATAACGCGAAAACACTGAACCGCGGATGAACCGAACCGTTCGAGTCGATCGGCATAATCTGGCGAGCGGACGCACCTTGCTCTGCGCTCCGCTGCGCGCCGGCAGATGCGCGCAGCGCGGCTTTACCCAGTTGGCGAGCGATTTCGCCAACCGCGTAAAGCCGCTTCCGTCGCAGGATTGACGAAGTGCACGAATCCTTCTCCCCAGCCGACGAGGCCATCATCAGTCTCCAGCCTGACGATAAACGATTCCATCTTCAGCCAAGGCGTGAGACCTGGGCGCATCCCTGTCGCGCGCCACCCGTGTCGAAGGGCAACGCCACGCGAATCGTTTCTATGTTTTCAATCTTCATCATTTCCCCCATACGCGGGATTTGAAACTTTGTTACTGCGGGTCGCGCGGCACCGCCTCCGTTCGCCCGCGCTGGGCGCGTGCTTCGACGTCAGCGCTGTTTCTTTCCAAAGACGAGCATCAGCACGGCGACGCCGACCAGCAGGTTCATCAGCGTAAATCCCGCCGTGTACTGGCCGGTCTGCTGCACCATTAGGCCAAAGGTCGATGGGCCGACGACAATGCCGAGGAAGGTGAACATCAGCACGCCGCCGGTGGCGGCGCCAACCTGCTCCTGAGGAACTACGCGGGCAACCTCGGCCAGATATATCCCGTTCCAGCCGACGGCGGTGACCCCCATCACCGCAGACACCAACATGACGGCAAAAAGTGGCCAGCCCGGCGCCATCTCGTTTGCCGTCATGGTGCTCAAGATGATGCCAACGCCAATGATCGCCAAAAGCGTTCGCGACGTCGCCACGTGGTCGCTCAACCACCCCCAGAGAATCCTCGCCGCCACGCCGGCTCCCTGCATCACCGAGAACACGGTCCCCGCCACCACCAGCGTCAGCGCCACACGCTCCACCAGAAAGGTCACCAGAAAGGCAAACAGGCATAGCTGAATCGCGCCGAAGGTAAAAGCCACGACTGCAATGGGTCGTAGCGCCGGTGTGCGCAGCACCAGCAGCACCGATTGCCACGGTGCGCTCATCCTGACCTTGAACTCCGGGTCGCGATCATCATCGAGCCGGGCGCGAAGCGGCTGCACGCAAATCATGGCGAGCGCGATGATGACGGCAACCGTAATGATCGCGGGGCGCCAGCCAAAATTTTCCGCAACGGGCGGAATGAGCAGTCCCGCAATCAGCCCGCCCACCGGCACAGCGCTCTGTTTCAGCGAAAACACCAGACCCCGGCGCGCGGCGGGGGAAACGCGGGCCAAGACGTGGCTCGCGCCAGGTGTCGCTAGCCCGTATCCCATGCCGACGCCCAGCGCGCAGGCCAGCAGCGTCGTTGTTCGCCCGTCCAGCGCAACCAGCAGTGCGGCCACGGCAATGACCAGGCTCATCTGGTTGACCCGCACACCTCCGTGACGCCGCACAAACGAGCCGCTGAATAAGGTCAAAATCGCCGCGCCGGCGAACACCGAGGACTGGTAGATGCCGACCAAGCTGGAAGGAATGTCGAGATCGGCGGAAAGCACTGGCGCCAGCACCGGCACCGTGACCACGGCAAGCATGGTCATCGCCTGCACCAGCATCATGGCCAGCAGCGGCCACAGGACCGGCATCGGATTCCCCGTCCCCGAAAGGGTGAGCTAAGAGGTTACTGCTCAGACAACGCCGACGCCAATTGCACCTGTGGTGACAAATTCGACCGCGACCAGATCAGCGTGCGCGCGAAAAGATCCAGATCCACGGTCCCGTTTGCTCGTCTCTCCATTTAATCCAGCCTTCATCTTCTCGCCCGTTGAATTCCTGACCAGGGCCAACGCAAGTCTATGCGGTTTGGCGAACCCGAACGCGCATCCAGTCGCTTCTCATCACATTCTTATCTATCGATTAGACGGAGTTGACGCCTGCGCAGCGCACACCCGGTCAAATGCGTCCCGGGAGCGCGCACCATATCTTTGATACTGCGCCATGGCGTGATGATAGAAAGCGGCTGCGTTGCATGCCCAGCGCATGAAGTATTCGTTGAGAAAGATCTCGCCGGCACGCGAAATGCCGACGAAGTCTGCAAGGTCCACCGAAATTGCTCCGACTACAGGATCGTGCGGCGAAACGGTCAGGTTTTCGCGCGCCATTGCCGTCGCTGCGGAACAATTGTTGTCACCGGAACGTCCATCCAAGCAAGCCTCGGCGGCGGTTTCCAGTTCATCACGCAGCCGTTTATCGGTCTCGCGTTCGCGGTTCGCAGATTCGGCGTAGCTGCGCTCGAGACCGACAACGAATGCCTGATCGAGGCCTTGACGGATAGCAAGCCGGACGGCCGCAAGCAGGTCGCTGGCCGAATAGGCATCGTGCACCGGCTGATTCAGCTCCCGGATAACACGCTCTTTTATTGCGGCGCCTTGTTCATCCACCACCGACAGGAATGTTCGCGGGTGTGCGATCAACAGGTCCATGTAGGTGGCATTGAGAAACTCACCGCCTTCGGCGGACTTGATATAGTCGCCCCCGGCCAGGAGTACGATCGCCTCGATTGAGGCCGCATTGCCGAAATGAGCCGCGGAGAGATTACAGCGCAGGACCAGGTCTTCAGATGACTGCGTTGGCGACGGAGTATCCTCAGGGCATTCCTCCGCGACGGCGAACGGAAGCTCGAGCAAGATAGAGAAAACCAGGAAAACACCCACGTGAACGGGCGCCTTGTCTCTCAGCCGATGCATACATACGACTTTAGCTGAGGCACCTAAAAAGGCGAGCGCTGCCGCCCGTTCTTTCGCGCTACTTTCAGCCGGCCGGCGGCTTAGCGCACACCTTGTCGTATGGGTGGCGGGTATTCAACCGGCCCACATGCTCGAACACGTCCAGAGTCACCTCATAAGCGGCCTCAGTGATCTCCACGTGAGGCGTCCAGCAGCCTAGTTTTTGATACGCGGCGATAGTCTCTGTCAGCACTTCGACGGGCGTCTCGGGAAAGAAGCCTGCTTCGGCTTTAGCAATTTCTCTCGCCGGAGTTTCATTGATGTACCTGCGCGTCTTGCGGTAGGCGCGCATGAAGGCTTTGGCCATGTCGCTTTTAAGCCACTCGCTGGTCGCAGCGAGACTCGAGAATCCGCATGGGCCGATGACTTCGCCGACGGAAGCGACTACGTAACCGACCCCGTCGTGTTCCAGCTGCTGAGGCGCTGGCCCTTGCTGGTGATTGTAATCGCCGCGGCCCTCGCGAAATGCCTTGTCCATCGCCGCACCGTTACCGGCGTCGATGCTGTCGATGGAGTCGTAATCTAGACCCGCCTTGTGACATGCAAACTTGAACATGGCGAGCGGCTGCCCGCCGTGGTCAACCAGAACCTTCTTGCCGCGGAGCTTTTCCCAGCCGAAATCCGCTTCCGGCTCTCGGCCGGTGAGAAAGAAGCCGTCCTTTTCGTTTATTTGAGCGAAATGGACAGCGCCAGGGGTCTGCCCTTTCTCCAATGCAGATAATCCCTGAGACAACGCCGACTGAACCACCTGGGCGCTGCCGTCAAGTAGCGCGTCGATAGCCGACTTACCGGCTTGCGCAATCGAATGGCTGGGCTTCAACCCTTCCTCTTCGAGGAATCCTCCAGACATGGTGGAGATGAGCGGGCTGTAGAAAGCGGAAAAACGAGTGAACTGTATGTGAATGTCATTCATTGATTGCTCTTGTTTCTGTGTAACTAACTCAGGAAAAAGTCCCGACGCGGAGTTCTTGCGCGATAGTAAATGAATTTTGGGTGATTTTCCCGATCTGGACCTACCACTTCATTCACCACATAAGATTGTGCAAGCAAGAATCTGTGTCGCTGTAAGGGTCCAGAATTGCGTTCGTGACTGTTCGAAAGAAGCATCAACACGCGCAATTCCAAGCAAGTGTTTTTCTTTCGAAGAATTGAGACCGCTGACGCAACTTTCACGCATTGCTGCCGATAACCTTCCTGTCCCGGCGGTCGGAAGGTTCTGACCAACCGAGGCGGCATTGGGCAGCCCGATTTGGGCCGCTCCGGCCATTCAGTTTAAGAGCGAGGGCCATGCAGAACCGCATAGTTTCAGTGCTGTGTGCCACGATAGCGGGCGTGATACTCGTCGCGACTGTGCCTGCGCGTGCTGCTAGTGACATCGATGCCGATCTGTTTTATCGCGATGCCATCAGCCTCAGCGACCAGCGCCAGGTCGAGGAGCAAGAGGTTCCCCGCAGTCTGTCTTTCAAGTTTGCGAGCCTTTACAACCGGCTCATGGACACGGCGGCGTGGATGGCAGAGTTCACTCGCCTTGACCGAAACACGATGAATTCGCTGGGACTCAACATCAGTTTTCAGTCCCTCGTTCAGGCGCCCAACGACGAGCAACTTGATTTGGAAGCCGCCACCCGGCGATTGATTCCGGGAGTCGATGAAGAACCTGACGAAGGTTTCTCGCTACGAATCAACATTACGGACGATCATGCTCCGCTGGTGGATCCGTCGCCGAGGAAACCGGGCGACCCACTGAAGGACAAAATCTGGCTCTCCCTGGGCGCCCGCTACCATCACTCGGAAAACCTGACGCTGGACATCGGCTACGAACACTTGTGGGTGAACGAAACGACCTTTGACCGGCCGGGTGGTATCGGTAGCGACATCATGGGTGATTATGCCTCTGAAATGGACTTGATCGGCGCCCGGCTCCAATGGGCTTTCGATTAATAGGCTTAGCGGCAGACTAGAAACAAAAGTTTTTATCGGTAGATTTTTATTACCGAACGTTTCCAGAAGATTACAAATAAGTCAGGCATGCTGCTAGGCGGCGCGACCTGTACTGAGTTTTGTTCCCATTTTGTTAGCTGAGTCGCAGATCCTTCCAGGATCACCTTCTACATTTAATTTCAGATACCTGCGCGTTCCTGCCCGGTAAGCGGGGGGTTACGGGCTCGCGCCGGCCAACTGATCCTTGCAGCCAGCCGCTGGGTTGCCGGAAGCAACCTGACATACAACCCGACATAAAGGGGATACAACGATGTCTCTTTACGACATTTTCATGATTACACCGGACCCGGTAGTTTCGGGACTTATCTGGTTCCTGGCGCTGACGGTGGGCCTCTACCTGGCTCGTACGCCGATGCATCAGGCGATCAAGTCGTCTACGCGAGTGCTCCACAACGCTTTCAGGCTTTCAGCCATTTCAGTGTTGCACGCGGAGCGCAAGCTGGGGGAAAGAAACCGCGAGGTCCTGCTCAGCGCCGGGCGAGACGCGGCTGAACGCATTATCGAGCGCGAAATCGAGCGCATGGACGCAACGGTGCGCCGGGATCTGGCCGAATATCCCTCGCTGCACCGAAAGATCAGCGAGGCGCTTGCAAAGATTGACGAAGATTACAAGGAAAGCGGTGAGATTCCGCCTTCGCCTCTGGCCTGGACTCAGGCGGTCCAGGCGGTCGCCAAGCTGCCTTCAAAAAGCGATCCCATGGTGGTGGAGATCCTCGAAGACATTCATAAGTCCCTGGTCAAGGCGCACGACAAGGCACTGGTCGAGTACCGCAAGGCCAGCGCTGAGCGACACAACTTGCTCAAGAATGGCATCCCTTATTGGCGAGGCATCAAGCGGCGTCTGGACGAAGTCGACAAGCACATTAACAGTCTCCTCGAACGCTCCGAGATCATTGCCAAGCACATCGAAGACTACAAAGAAATTCTGGCGAAGAGCGACCGTGCGGTTCGCATCCTGTCCTCTTCGGCGCTGAACCAGTTCTTCATCTCGGCGTTTGTTCTAGCCGTAGCGGTTGGCGGAGCAATGATCAACTTCAGTCTGATCGCGCGCCCAATGGCCGAAATGGTCGGCGGTCAAACTATGGTTGCGGGCTTACAGATGGCGGACGTGGCGGCGCTGGTCATTATTCTGGTAGAGATTTCCATGGGACTGTTCCTGATGGAGTCTTTGCGCATCACCCGTCTGTTTCCGATCATCGGCGCGCTAAAGGACGTCGTGCGCCAGCGCATGGTTTGGATTACGTTTTCCATTCTATTCATCCTCGCCAGCGTCGAGGCGGGCCTAGCCTTCATGCGCGAAATGCTTCTCGAAGACGAGTTGGCCACCAGCGCCATCCTTAGGGGTGACGCCATCGGCAGCGTTGTCGGAGACTTTTCGTGGATAACCACCGCGGCACAGATGTGCATGGGCTTCATCCTGCCGTTCGCGCTGGTGTTCGTTGCGATTCCTCTTGAATCCTTCGTCCACGCTATGCGGACTGTCCTCGGACTTGCGGCAGCGGTCTTCCTGAGGTCGCTTGCGTACGTGTTCCGGCTTTTCGGCAACGTTTCGCGGCACGCCGGCAGCGTTCTTCGAGATGCCTATGACCTGTTCATCTTCATCCCGCTTTCGGTGGAAAGGATGGTCAAGTCAAACGGCAATCGTAAGAAAAAAGCTAGATCAATCGATGTCGACGTTATGAGCGACGACGAACCCACACAGATCATCGCACGATGAGGAGGATATTCGTGATGAAACGAGTAACCATTATTGCAGCTTCGCTCCTCATGACCGTCCTCATCGGCGGATGCAGTGGCGAAGCAATGCCAAATAATCGCGGAGTCTATCTCCTTATAGACACTTCAGGCACCTACGCTAAGGAGCTTGAGAAGGCTCAGCAACTTATTAACGTAATTCTCGTACGCCTCGATCCCGGTGATTCATTCGCCGTCGGCCGGATCGACACGGGCAGCTTCAGTGAAAAGGACATCGTAGCCAAGATGACCTTTGACGATCGCCCCAGCGTAGCCAACAAGCAGAAGCGACAGTTCAGAGAATTGATCAATAACTTTGTCCGCACGGTGAGGCCGGCCCAGCATACCGACATCACCGGCGGTGTTCTTCAGGCAATCGAGTACCTGAACGAGAAGAACACCGGAAAGAAGGACGTTCTGATCTATTCGGATCTGGAAGAGGATCTGCCCAAGGGCTACGTGCGGGACATTCCGCTGCAGCTCGCTGGGTTCAGCGTCACCGCGCTCAACGTGACCAAGCTTCGGGCCGACAACGTGGACCCGCGCAAATACCTCACGCGTCTGGAGGACTGGCAGACCCGCGTTGAGGAAGGTGGCGGCCGGTGGAATGTGATCAACGATATGGACCGTCTGGAGCGAATCCTGATCAACTGATTCAGGCGTTCACGCGCCCGCAAAGGAATGCTAATGCGGCTGGAGTTTATAACTCCAGCCGTTTTTTTTGGCCGTCCAGAAAGCAGTTACCTCAGTGATCGTGGTGCGCGATGTCGCCCTTCTTATATAAAAACTCGTCCATATGCGCAGCGAAGTCTTTGTTGTTTCGGCGTATCCACTCCAGCACCATGGAGGCGTGCTCCATTTCCTCTCTCATATTGTGCAACAGGATCTCCTTGAGCTCTTCTTCCTCGCAGTCGTCAGCGCGCTGCCGATACCAGTCCACCGCCTCGAGCTCTTCCATCAGTGAGACGATAGCGTGATGCATCGCCAGGGTTTCCTTGCTCAGGCGCTCACGTGGCGCGTGCAATGTATCGCTGGAAGCCGCCATGAAAATTTCTCCTTCTCGAATTAACAAACGTTGAAGGGACAGCTGAGTCGTCAACGTCCACCGCTATCGATTTTCTTGAATTCGTGTCCGCTGCGCAATTGACACCGATTAATGCCGCAGACTGAGATCATCACCGGATCGCTCATTCATACTCGTCGGCGAGGTCCATAACAACCGCAATGAGACCCTCGACGACTCGCGCGAAGCGCTCATACGCAAGGATCCGCGGCGTGTCTTTGGGTGTGTGATACTCGTGATATCGGTAAAGCGCCGTGTCCGTTACCATCACCGCCGGCAGCCCGTGTTGCCAGAATGACCAGTGATCGGACCAGCCCAAGCCCGGGATCCGTTCTGGCGCGGCGAGGCCCTCCGAGGGAAAGCGGGCGTTCTCTCGAAACGTGCGCACCATTCTGCGCACCTGGGCTTTGGAGGCCGGATTGCCGACGAAACCGATGAAGTTGCCGATGTCAGGATAGAAGTAGCTTAAAGGAAACGGGTAGCGCTGGGTGCCTGGATCGTCGGTGTAATAGCCGATGGTCTCCAGCGACACCATAGCCGCCACGTTCTCACCCTGATCGATCAAGTGCTGGGCGTAGCGCACGCTTCCCATGGACTCGGTGTAAGAGAACGGCTCTTCTTCGTTGACGAACGCCACCAGGCGGACCTCTCGCTTGAAGGCCCGTCCCTTTAGCGCCCGCCCGAGCTCCAGTAGCGCGGCAACGCCCGAGGCGTTGTCATTGGCGCCGGGCGAGCCCTGAACCGAGTCGTAGTGGGCGCCCACCACGACGACTCCGGCCTCCGCCTCCCGGCCAGGTATGATGGCTTCGACGTTGCGCACCGTTTGGCCACGAACGATAAATTCCTGGAACACAATCTCATGTCCTGATGCGGTGAAGCTTTCCGCGATATGGCGGGCAGCACGCTGAAGCGATTGGTGCTGAAAGAGATTGCGTTCACCGATGTCGCCGGCAAGCGATGTAACATCCGATTCGAGACGCGTCGCCAAGGCGGCTTGCGCCGCCGACAGCGGCGGTAACGCACCCCGGTACGACTTTCCCGGCATATCCAAGATAATCACCTGACGGAAAACGAAGACCGCGGAAGCCGAAACAGCCAGCAACGCAATTAGAATCAGGCTCGCTCGACGCATCTGGAAGTGGAGATCGCTGAGGGCTCACAATCATTCTCGATTTTTGTCTGTCTTCATTCAACAGCTGGAGGCGCTGGCTCGACCGAGGGGTCCACCCCGGCCCGGCAGCAATCAGTCGCCGAAAATATCTTGTGCGTTCAGCGCACGAGGAGAATCGGACAGGGCGCCTCGGCCAGCATCTGCTTGAGATTATCCCCACTCACGACCGGGTTCGTTGCTCCTACTACAATGCCGCTCGTATCAGAAAGTGCTGCTATCTGACACAGTCGATGCGGCGTTGGAGGCGTGCAATCCACAAGCGAGGCCTTAAGCCCTTGCCCTGATAGCAGTTCATCGACCATTTCGCGCTGCACCGTTGTTTCGACTCCTGCACTCGGAACGAGTACGACGCGAAGTTCGTGGTTGGTTTCACGTTGTAGATTGATCGCCGCATCGAGCGCCTTAATGGCGCTATTCGACCCATCGAAGCAAACCAGGGGGGTGCCGCTTGTCGACACCCCGGTCCGATAGACCAGCACCGAGCGCGGTGCTTTTTCAACTGCGGCCAGCGCTACGGATCCGGGTCGCCCACGAGCCAGTCTTCCTCGGCCCGCAAAGCCCACCACGAGTAGATCCGCCTCTGACGCTGCGGTGACGATTTCGGATTCGACACAACCTCGTAGAATTCTGAATGTGGGCCGCAAGTCCCGACGAGCCGCCATCGACTCAAGCGTTCGTTGCGCGCGTGCGCGCTCGCTCCTTATATGGCGTTCCAAAACTCTTCGATCCAATGGGCTCGCTTCACCTGACGGAAAGTTGACCAACCGACTCAAGGGATGCTCAGCCAAATTGATGAGATTGGCATCTTCAACGAAGAGTCCCTCCAGCACTGCTTTGAAGCGCACAGCCAGGCGTACCGCCTCCTCGGCAGCGGCCTCGGCATGAAGCGAAGTGTCCATCGCCACAACAATGCGGCGCAGGGCAAACTTCGATTCAGTCTGGGATTTCGTCGTCACCATCGCCAATGCTACCGGCTGCGGCCTTCGCCAATTTCGCGAATTCGGCCAGTTGATTCTGTACCCGGAAGTTCACTGTTCCTTCCGGAAATACGCCCTCCCGATCCGGCTCTCCAGCTGACATGCCAGTGAGAAGCTCAATTCCCTGGTCGATGGTCTCGACCGGGTAGACATGAAACTCGCCGCGGCCAGCTGCCTTGACGATGTCTTCGCGAAGCATCAGGTGCTTCACGTTCGCGGCTGGAATCAGCACGCCCTGCTCACCGTTCAGCCCGCGCGCGCGGCATAGATCGAAAAACCCCTCAATTTTCTCGTTGATTCCGCCGACGGGCTGTATCTGGCCGCGCTGATTCACCGACCCCGTTACGGCGATACACTGCTTAATCGGCACTCGCGAGATCGCCGAGATGAGCGCATAGAGCTCGCTCGAGGAAGCGCTGTCGCCGTCTACCCCTCCGTAAGATTGCTCGAACACCAGGCTTGCGGACAGCGCCAACGGGAAACCGCGCGCGTACGCCTCGCCAAGGTAGCCTGCAAGAATCAGTATACCCTTGGAGTGCAATGGCCCGCCGAGCTCGACCTCGCGCTCGATATCCACCAGCTTGCCCTGACCAAGCCGAACCCTCGCGGTAATGCGGTTCGGCTTTCCAAACGAGAAGTCCCCGAGGGAAATCACGCTCAGCGCATTTACCTGACCCACAATCGCGCCGTCGGTATCAATGATCACGTTTCCTCGCTGGATCTGCTCGAGGGTGCGCTCACGAAGTCGGTCCGCTCTACGGGTTGCGGCATCGATAGCTTTCTGCACCTCGTCAGGTCCGACGAAACTGAGCTCGCCCCGACCTGCCCAGTAGTCCGCTTCCGTCAACAGATCGTCAATGAGCCCAACGCGAAGCGTGAGCTTCTCTCCATCGGCCGCGAGCCGCGAGGCATGCTCGATCACACGTGCGACTGCGCCGGAGTCGAACGGTCTGAGCTTCTGCTGGCGTACCAATCGACCAATCATGCGGGCATAAAGCCCGACATTTTCGCCGCTTCGGGTGACGTCATGGTCAAAATCCGCGGCAACTTTGAACAAAGGCTTGAACTCCGGATCGAGTGAGCTCAGCAGGTAGTAGATCATGGGCTCACCCACCAGTAGAACCTTCACGTTCAGCGGAACGGGTTCGGGGTCGAGCGAAACCGTGCTCGGCAGGCCCATTGCCTCGTACAGTCCCTGTATGCGGATCTCTTGAGAGTGAAGCGCGCGCTTGAGCTCCTCCCATACAAAGGGCTGAGTGAGCAACTTACGGGCATCCAGAACCACAAAGCCGCCATTCGCCTCGTGCAGCACCCCCGGCTTGATTAGATTGAAGTCGGTGGTCAATGCGCCGAACTGCGCGAGGTGCTCGATGCGCCCGAACATAGTTGCATGTTTAGGCATATCCTCATGGATCACCGGTGCGCTGTCGGCTCCAGTGCGATCGGCGATTACGTTGACCTGAAAACGTCTAAACGATGGCGGCCCCCCGAGCTGGTTCCTCACGGCAACCGCAATCGCCATTTGCGGCGTATCGGCTTCCCGCGAGAGCAAAAAATCGTCGTAGTTTTCCAGCAGGTCTCTCTCGACATCGTCGAAGTACGTGAGCACCTGCGGCAGAGAGTCGTAACGCGCACGAAGCTCGTTTATGGAATGTTCAATAGCATAACGAGTAACCTCGGAATTCAGCTCACGCAACTTTTTTCGATGTTCTCGCTCCCACTGCGGAACTTTTCGCATTGTATCCTGCAACTCGCTCTCCAGGCCTTGAATGAGCGCCCGCGTCTTGTTCCGTCTGCTCTCCGGCCACTTGCTGAAATCCTCCTGGGAAACTACCTGGCCCCCTTCCATCGGAACCAAAGCGAAGCCCTGAGGAGTATGGATCAAAGCGATACCTTGCTCGTTCGCACGCTCCCGCAGGGCGTTAAGCTCCGACTCTTGATATTCCTTGAACTCATCCTCGAGCGCCTGGCGCCTCGCACCATATTCTTCGCTCTCAAAAACAGCCGGAATAGCGGCCTTGAGATCGCCGATAAGCCGCTCCATGTCGTCCCGCAGTGCTTGAGCCCTTCCCGGAGGAAGAGAGATCGCGCGTGGCTTGTGGGGAACCGAAAAGTTATTGACGTAGCACCAATCGTCCGGCACCGGAAGTTTAGCGGCACTGTCTTTCAGATGGTGACGAAGCAGGGTGTGCCTACCCGCGCCGGGGGGACCGAAAACGAATACGTTATAACCGAACCGCTGAATATTCGTGCCGAACTCGACGGCCTCGACCGCGCGTTTTTGCCCAACGAGGCCTGGGAAATCTTCGAGTTCGTCCGTGGTCCGGAAGTTGAGCTGTATCGGATCACAGCCGTGATAAAGATCTGAACTGGAAAGCGGTTTCATCGGCTGACCCGTTTTAGTCGCAATTATCGTCTGATATTGAGTTTTTCAAAAATGACCATGATCAGCATATCACTTTAATCCCCTTTCTCCTTTTGTTCTAACAGCAGATCTCTACGGGCGGTCGGTAGACTTATGACGAAGCAAAACGAGCCGAACAGCAAACGCTTAAATAGGTTGAAGCGCTCCGGTTTGATTGTCATTAGCGAGATCATTCTCCTATTGTCGACACGAACTCCGGCATTTTGAACTTGCGTCGATAGTCTCCTGGAGTGAGTCGGGTAATTCGCTTGAACAGCCGCCGAAAAAACGCCGGATCTTCGTAACCGACGCCCCAGCTGATCTCATCGATAGGTTCATCGGTGGCTTCCAGACGACGCTTGGCGCTTTCAATGCGAAGGTGCTGGACATAGGAAATTGGTGTAAAGCCTGTCGCCTTGGAGAATCGTCGTTTGAAGCTTCTCTCCGGCAGACCTGAACGTCTCGCCATCTCTTCCACCGGCGATGCCACGGTGAAATGCTCGCTAAGCCATTCCTGAGCATTGAGGATCGCGGCGTCTCCGTGATCGGAGGGCGCGTCAAAGACGACGTACGGGGCCTGACCTTCCTCGTGCCACTGCAACAGCATGAATTTGGCGATCATCTGCGCCGCGGAGGGGCCCGCGCGCCGAGCGACTAGATACAGCACGAGATCATGCCAGGAGGCTGATGCGCCTGACATCACGAACTGGCCGCGATCTCCGGTGATGACCAGCACCTTTTCCACGCTCAGGCGCACCTTCGGGTAATTGCGGCGAAAGGTGCGTGCGTAGGCCCAATGGACCGTGGCTTCGTAGCCGTCCAGAAGGCCGGTCTCGGCCAGCAGCAGGACGCCTGAACAGGCGGAACACAACATGGCGCCGCGGGCGTGCATCGCGCTCAGCCACCGGACCACTTCGGGATACCGGCCGGACGTCCATTCGCCCTCAGCCACCAGCATGGACGGCAGGATGACGATGTCCGTCTTCTCGACCTCTTCCAGAGTCCTGTTGGGGGTAAGCGTCAGGCCGCTGGCCGTAGTGGTGGGCGTCGAAAGCGGCGATACCACCTCGACTTGAAACGGCGCCGCCGGAGTCGCCGGGTCGCCGATGGTCGCGAACAGGTCGAAACCGTTCAGCACCTCGTAAAGGCCGCTAAGTGACGAGGCCATGGCATCCGGAATCGCCACCAGGCTCACGTGAACGGGCATTGGGCTTTCAGCCACCGCGCGAACCCCTCAGTGCAATGGCACAAATGAACCGATCTTGGCGATTCTGGCTCTCAACCTGATTGTTCGCAACCCGCATCCTTTGCCTCGGTTCGACCACCGTCTGCAAGGAGCGCAGCAGCATGAATCCTCATGAAGAAAAACCTGCGGACGTCCTCGCTCCACTCGGGGACTTTCTCAGAGCGTTGAATCGCGGGCGACGGGAGCGTGCCGCAGAAAAGCAGCTGGCGGCGCTTTCGAACAGCGCCTTGCGGGACATCGGTATATCCCGCGCCGAGATTTCGTTGGTGCTGAAAAACCTGGCGGCGCGACGAGTCGATTAAACAGTTTCAGTAATCAGGAGAGTCATTATGTACACAAAAGCATTTGATTTGGGCTTGATACTGGTAGCGGTGCTTTTCGCCGTAAGCGCCCTGGCTCACGAGCCCGTTAGCGCCGCAGATCCCGGCGCTTCCGGCAACGTCGCGCTGCACGACGATCTAGGCGACCTGAGCTATAACGTCGACACTAAAAGCGAGCTGGCGCAACGGTATTTCGATCAGGGATTGCGTCTCGCTTACGCGTTCCACCACGCCGAGGCGTTACGGTCCTTCCGCGCCGCTCAGGCGAA
>JBFHVA010000019.1:0-26728 GCA_041589735.1 Gammaproteobacteria bacterium
CGGGTGATCTTGCGCCGTCCTGCCTCGCCTTCCTTGCGCAGCTCCTTGAGTCTCGGCTCCACGTGACTCAATAGCTGAATGATAATGGCGGCGGAAATGTACGGCATGATCCCGATGGCAAAGATGGAAAAACGTTCCAATGCCCCGCCCGAAAACATGTTGAACATATCCAGAATGGTGCCGCGCTGCTGGTCGAACAGGATTTCCAGGGTCACCGGGTCGATGCCGGGGACGGGAATAAAGGTGCCGACGCGAAAAACCAGCAGCGCGCCCAGAACAAAAAACAGGCGCTGCCTGAGCTCTACCGAGGGTCCCCCCGCGGGCGTTGCTGCTGTATTCTTCGCTTTCTTTGCCATCGCGCTCAGCTTTCGACCTTGCCGCCTGCCGCTTCGATGGCGGACCGGGCGCCCCGGGTCACGGTGACGTCTTTGACCACGACAGCCCGTTCGAGTTTGCCCCCGGCAATGATTTTTACCCGCTGGGCGCGCCGGGCGACCAGCTTTGCCGCCTTGAGCATCTCCAGGTCTACCGTGTCCTCATTTAACAGCGCCAGCTTATCCACCTTGAGCTCGGCGCTGAAGCGCCCTTTTCGGGAGCTGAAACCAAACTTGGGCAAGCGGCGGTGGAGCGGCATCTGGCCGCCCTCGAATCCGCGCGCCGGGCCTCCGCCGGTGCGGGATTTTTGGCCTTTGTGACCCCTTCCGCCGGTTTTTCCGTCCCCCGACGCCGTACCGCGCCCAACGCGTTTGGCCTTGCGCTTGGCGCCGGGCGCCGGGTGGAGATCATTGAAGCGCACGGTTACTGACCCTCCACTTCGAGCATGTAACGAATTCTGTTGATCATCCCGCGGGTGCACGGCGTGTCCTCGACCTCGACGGTCTGG
This sequence comes from Gammaproteobacteria bacterium, assembly GCA_041589735.1. GTDB lineage: Bacteria > Pseudomonadota > Gammaproteobacteria > HK1 > HK1 > CAMYJH01. The sequence continues at coordinate 884 of JBFHVA010000019.1, forward strand.
TGACGGCGTCTCAAGCCCAAACCGATGGCACAGGCCTGGTGGGCCGCCAGCCTGCCGTGGACGCTTTTAATCAGCGTCACCTTGAGTCGCCCAGCCGCCTTGTGGCCGGCGCGTTTGACCGCCGCCTTCGGTGCCGGCGCCGCCGCGGGAGCCTGCTCCGGACTCGCGGCCTCGGTTTTGACTGCCGCTTCCACGGAAGTTTTTTTCGCCGCCGCCTTCTTCGCCGGAGTTTTCCTCGCCGGCGCCTTCTTCGACGGGCCCTTCTTCGCTGACGCCTTCTTCGCCGGGCCCTTCTTCACAGTCGTCTTCTTCGCTGCTTTGGCTTTGGCCTTGGTTTTCTTTTTCAGCGCCATGGATTCAGCCCCGGATTTCGTCCAGCGTCTTGCCGCGCTTTCCGGCAATGGCGCCCGGATCAGCCATCTGGCTCAAGCCCTTGATGGTGGCGCGAACTACGTTCACCGGGTTCGGGGACCCGATGCACTTGGCCAGCACGTCGCGCACTCCGAGCACCTCGAACACCGCGCGCATGGGCCCACCGGCGATGATGCCGGTGCCTTGGGAAGCCGGCTGCATATAGACCTTCGCGGCGCCATGGCGCGCGGTTATGGCGTAATGCAGGGTTTCGTCCTTAAGCGCCACGCGGACCATATTCTTGCGCGCGCTTTCCATCGCCTTCTGGATGGCGGCCGGCACCTCGCGGGCCTTGCCCTTGCCCATGCCAACGCGTCCCTTGCCGTCACCCACGACCGTCAGCGCGGTGAAGCCGAACTGGCGCCCGCCTTTAACAACCTTGGCAACACGGTTGATGTTGACGAGCTTTTCTAGAAGTTCGTCGTCTCCGCTGGATGCTTGAAAGTTCGCCATAATCCTTTTTCCGTATGGACCGCCGCCCCGGGCAGCGCGCCGTTTAGAATTTCAATCCGCCTTCCCGTGCGCTGTCTGCCAGTGCCTTGATACGACCGTGATACTTGTAACCCGAACGGTCGAATGCCACCTGCTCAATACCGGCGGATTTTGCCCGTTCGGCGATGAGCCGTCCGACCACCTTTGCGGCCGCGATATTACCGCCGTTACCCAGCTCCTTTTTCGCTTCCGGGTCTACGGTGGAAGCGCTGGCCAGCACTCGCGCACCGTCCGGCTCCGTAATTTGCGCGTAAATGTGCCTGGGCGTGCGGTGCACGCACAGCCTGCGTTCGCGCTGATCCCGGATCTTTATCCGGGTACGTTTCGCCCTTCTTTGCCGCGCGGTCTTCTTCTTCATACCAATACCTACTTCTTCTTCGCTTCCTTTCGAACGACGTTTTCATCCGAGTACCTCACGCCCTTACCTTTGTAAGGCTCCGGCGGTCTGAATCCTCGAATCTTTGCCGATACCTGTCCGACCAACTGCTTGTCGAACCCGCGCACAATGATCTCCGTCTGACTCGGCGTTTCGATTTGAATTCCCTCCGGCACCGAGAATTCGATCGGGTGCGAAAAGCCGAGCGTCAAGTTCAGCGACTTGCCCTGCATCTGCGCCCGATAGCCCACGCCGACAAGGGTCAACCGCTTCTCGAAACCTTTTGACACGCCCACCACCATGCCGTTGAGAATAGAGCGCGCGGTGCCCGCCAGAGCGACGGCTCCAGGCTCGCCCTCCTTGGCCTTGCAGTGAACTTCGCCGTCTTCCTGCGCCAGCGACACGTGCTTGGGCAGCGTGTAGGTCAGCGCGCCCTTGGGCCCCTTGACGCTGACGGATGGCCCCTGCAGGGAGATCTCCACACCCTTGGGCAGCGAAATCGGCGCGTTGGCAATTCTGGACATCGCGTCTCTCCGCTTACGCCACGTAACAAAGCACTTCGCCGCCGTACCCCGCCGCCCGCGCCGCGCGGTCGGTCATCAGTCCGTGCGAGGTGGAGATGATGGCAATACCGAGCCCTCCGAGCACCGAAGGAAGCTCATCCTTGCCCCTGTAGATGCGGAGGCCCGGACGGCTCACGCGTTGGAGCCGATCGATGACGGGCTTTCCCTCGAAATACTTCAGCACGATATAAAGCTCCTGCTTGCCTTCCATGGTCTCGATCGTGAAGTCCTTGATATAGCCTTCGCTCTTCAACACCTCGGCAATGGCGCGCTTTTTCTTCGACAAAGGCATGGCCACATGCACCTTGCCTGCCGCCAGGCCGTTGCGGATCCGGGTCAACATGTCAGAAATGGGGTCCTGCATACTCATTTAATAAACCGCCTTCTCACCAGCTCGCCTTCACCAGCCCCGGCACGTCGCCCCGCATCGCGGCCTCCCGAAGCTTATTCCTGCTCAGCCCGAACTTGCGGTAGTAGCCGTGCGGCCGCCCGGTCAGCCGACAGCGATTCTGCAGGCGAACGGGGCTCGAGTTTCTGGGCAGCTTCTGCAGCTTTTTTGACAGCGCCTGCCGCTCGTCCGCGCTCAAAGACGTGTCCAAGAGCTTCTTTTTGAGCTCGGCGCGCTTTCGGGCATATTTGCGAACCAGCTTAATCCGCTTGGCCTCCCGGTTGACGATTGCAAGTCTTGCCATGTCTGCTCCTGATCTTTTAGTTCTGGCGGAACGGAAAGTTGAATGCGGCCAGCAGCGCGCGTCCCTCGTCATCCGATTTCGCTGTCGTCGTGATGGTCACATCCAGTCCGCGGATCGTGTCGATTTTGTCGTAATCGATTTCGGGAAAGATAATCTGCTCCTTGATTCCCAAACTGTAATTACCGCGGCCGTCGAACGATTTGATGCTGAATCCGCGGAAATCACGGGTTCGCGGAACGGCGATGTTGATCAGCCTGTCCAGGAACTCGAACATGCGCTCGCGGCGAAGGGTAACTTTGCATCCGATTGGCCATCCCTCGCGAATCTTGAATGCGGCAACCGACTTCCGCGCATTGGTCACGATGGGTTTCTGGCCTGAGATTCTGGTGAGGTCCTCGACCGCATTGTCCAGAACCTTCTTGTCTCCAATCGCCTCGCCTACGCCCATATTTAGCGTGATTTTGACCAGCCGCGGCACTTCCATAACCGACTTGTAGCTGAACTCCTGCTTCAGCTGATCCACGACGGTCTGTTTGTAGAATTCCTGTAGCCTCGACATCATCTCACCTAGATGTCCACGACCTCATCGGTCGACTTGAAAAACCTGACTTTTTTTCCGTCCTCGAGGCGCTTGATTCCAACCCGGTCGGCTTTGCTGAGCTGTGGGTTGTATAGCGCGATGTTGGACCTGTGTATCGGCATCTCCTTTTCGATTATGCCGCCGGTCGTGCCTTTCGATGGGTTGGGGCGGGTGTGGCGTTTGACCACGTTCACCCCTTCGACCAGCAACTGCTCGTCGGAGATGATTTTGCTTACTGTTCCGCGTTTACCCTTATCGCGGCCCGCAATGACGACAACTTCGTCACCCTTGCGAATCTTTTTCATGCCCATTTCTTATGTCCGCCCGCGAATTACAGAACTTCCGGCGCCAGAGAGACGATCTTCATGAATCGCTCGGTGCGAAGCTCGCGCGTCACCGGGCCGAATATGCGAGTGCCGATAGGCTGAAGCTGGTTGTTGAGTAACACCGCCGCGTTGCTGTCAAAGCGAATGACGGAACCGTCAGAGCGACGCACGCCTTTCCTGGTACGCACCACAACGGCGTTATAAAGCTCGCCCTTCTTCACCTTTCCTTTAGGGATGGCTTCTTTCACACTGACCTTGATGATGTCGCCCACGCCGGCATAGCGGCGGCGTGATCCACCAAGCACCTTGACGCACATAAGGCGTCGGGCCCCGCTGTTATCAGCCGCGTTGAGCACTGTTTCTGACTGAATCATCGCTTTAAACCGTCCTTGCCCGGGTGGTCGACAGAGCTCACTTAGCCCGATCGAGAATTTCGTGCAGGCGCCACGCCTTGGTCTTGGACAGTGGCCTGCACGGCTCGATGCTGACTTTGTCGCCGATCCTGCACTCATCCTTTTCGTCGTGAGCGTGGATCTTGCTCGACCGCTTCACGTACTTCTTGTAAAGAGGATGCTTGACGCGCCGCTCGACAAGCACGGTGATGCTCTTCTGCATTTTGTCGCTGACGACATGCCCCACCATCACACGCGCCGATTTTTCAGAAGCGGTGTTGTGCTCGGCTTGATCCGGCTGATCGACGTTACTGTTATCGCTCATTTCGTTCGGCGTCTCTCGTTGATAATGGTCTTGACCCGCGCGATGTCACGGCGCACGGCCTTGAACTGACTGGGGCGCGCGAGCTGCCCCGTTCCCTGCTGCATGCGCAGATTAAACGCCTCGCGGGAAAGCTCGTCCAGCTCCTTGGCGAGCTCCTCGTCGCTCTTCGCTCTTAACTCCCGCCCTTTCATTTAAATTACCGTCCGCTCCGTAAACGTCGTCTTAACCGGCAGCTTGGCCGCGGCAAGACGGAACGCCTCCTGGGCCAGCGCTTCGTCGACGCCCTGGATTTCATAAATCATCCTACCGGGCTGAACCTGGGCCACCCAGTACTCAACATTGCCTTTACCCTTTCCCTGACGAACCTCCAGCGGCTTCTTGCTGATGGGTTTGTCTGGAAAAATTCGGATCCAGATTTTGGCGCCGCGCTTCACGTGCCGCGTGATGGCGCGCCGACCCGCCTCCAGCTGGCGAGCGGTAATCCGGCCGCGCGCCGTGGCTTTGAGCCCATATTCACCGAAGCTCACCTTGTTACCCACCAAGGCTTTGCCACGGTTTCGGCCTTTCTGCTGTTTGCGGAACTTTGTTCGCTTAGGTTGCAGCATGGTCTAATTCGGGTCAGCTTGCCGTCGCCTGCTCGGCTTCGGCAGCTTCACTCTCCTCTGCTCTCTCGAACACTTCGCCCTTGAATATCCAAACCTTTACGCCAATCACGCCATAAGTCGTGCGCGCCTCCGCCAAGCCGTAATCGATATCGGCCCGAAGCGTGTGCAGGGGGACACGACCTTCGCGGTACCACTCGGAGCGGGCGATTTCGGCGCCGTTCAATCGCCCGCTGACCCTTACCTTGATGCCTTCCGCACCCAAACGCATGGCGTTGGTCACGGCCCGTTTCATCGCGCGCCTGAACATGATCCTTCGCATCAGCTGCCCGGCAATGCTTTCCGCTACCAGGTAGGCGTCCAGCTCCGGCTTGCGCACCTCTTCGACGCCGATGTTCACCGGCACGCCCATCATCTTCGACACTTCCTGTCTCAAGGCCTCAATGTCCTCGCCCTTCTTGCCGATGACGATCCCAGGGCGGGCGGTATGAATGACGATGCGGGCGTTCTTCGCCGGCCGATGGATCTGGATCCGGCTCACGGAGGCATGGGCCAGTTTTTTTCGAACGAAATCTCGAACACGAATGTCCCGGTAGAGATTGTCCGCGTAGTCGGCGCGCTCGGCGTACCAGACTGAGTTCCAGTCTTTGACGATTCCGAGCCGTATTCCCGTCGGATGTACTTTCTGACCCATCGAGCTGCCTCTTAGTTGTCGGAGACCGTCAGCGAAATATGGCTGGTCGGCTTCAGTATCTGGTTCGCCCGGCCGCGCGCCCGCGCTCGCCAGCGCTGATAGGTCGGACCCTGATCGATACAAATGGTGCTCACCTTGAGCTCGTCAATGTCGGCGCCTTCGTTGTGCTCGGCGTTGGCGATCGCCGACTCCAGCACCTTCTTGATGATTGCGGCGGCCTTCTTGTTGCTGAATTCCAGCAGCTCCACCGCGCGTTCCACGGGAAGACCCCGGATCTGGTCCGCAACCAGCCTCGCCTTTTGCGGCGACAGGCGCACAAACTTGAGCTTTGCGGATGCTTCCATGGTCATGTTGCCTCGGGCTTCTTTACCTTGCGGTCACCAGAATGTCCCTTGAAGGTGCGCGTCGGCGCGAACTCGCCCAGCTTGTGCCCTACCATGTTCTCGGTGACAAGCACCGGCACGTGCTGCCGGCCGTTATGAACGGCTATGGTGAAACCGACCATGTCGGGCACGATCATCGAACGGCGCGACCAGGTCTTGATCGGACGTTTACTGCTGGTCGCCCGCGCCTCGCTGACCTTCTTCGACAGATGGTAGTCGACGAATGGACCTTTCTTGATTGATCGTGGCACTCGCTTGTCTCCGCGCTTAACGTTTCCTGCGCCTAATAATCATGCTGTTGGTGCGTTTGTTCTGGCGCGTCTTGTGCCCCTTGGTGGACTGTCCCCAGGGGGTCACCGGATGCCGACCTCCGGAGGTCTTTCCCTCGCCGCCGCCGTGGGGATGATCGACCGGGTTCATGGCTACTCCGCGAACCGTGGGCCGCTTGCCACGCCAGCGGGTCGCGCCGGCCTTTCCCAAGGAGCGGAGCGTGTGCTCCGCGTTGCCTACCTCACCCACCGTCGCCCGGCACTCGATGGGCACCCGGCGGATCTCGCCTGAGCGCAGCCGCAGAGTGGCGTGCAGGCCTTCCCGCGCAACCAGCTGCACCGCAGCGCCCGCGCTGCGGGCGAGCTGAGCGCCCTTACCCGGCTGCAGCTCAACGCAGTGCACCACGGTTCCCACGGGGATATTTCGCAGCGGCAGCGCGTTTCCGTTCTTGATCGCCGCCGAGGGGCCGGAACCCACCTCGTCACCCGCGGCCACGCCCTTGGGCGCGATGATGTAGCGCCTTTCGCCGTCCGCATACAGCACCAGAGCCAGATGCGCGCTGCGGTTCGGGTCATACTCGATGCGCTCCACTTTGCCCGGCACACCGTCCTTGTCCCGCTTGAAGTCCACCATGCGGTAGCGGCGTTTGTGCCCTCCGCCGCGGTGGCGGGTGGTAATCCGGCCGGCATTGTTTCGGCCGCCCCTGCGCGATTTCTTCTTCAGCAGACCGTCGAAGGGCTCGCCCTTGTGCAGCTCTTTCGTCTTGACCTTGACGACGAAACGGCGTCCCGGCGAAGTCGGTTTAGTCTTAATCAGCGCCATGACGTCTACTCCACCTATTCGCCGCCGAGAAAATCAATGTCGTGACCCGGCTTCAAGCGCACATAGGCTTTTTTCCATCCCGGTCGACGGCCGACGTTTCCCATGAAGCTCTTGTACTTACCGAGCATATTTGCCGTGGACACGCTCTGGACCTCAACCTTAAAGAGTTTCTCCACTGCCTGTTTGATCTCACGCTTGCGCGCGTCCACGCGAACTTTGAACACCACCTGGTTCGAGGAATCCGCGACGCGGGTGGTTTTCTCCGAGATGTGCGGAGAAATCAGAATGCTCGTCAGCCGCTGCTCGTTCATCCCAGCCGCGCCTCCAGTTGTTTCAACGCGGGTACCGTGATCAGAACCTTGTCGAAGGCCAAAAGGCTTACGGGATTCGCGTGGGTGGCCTGTATCACGGCCGCCCAGTGAAGATTGCGCGCCGCGAGCTGAAGGTTCGCGTCCTCGGCATCGACCACGATCAGAGTGTCTTCCAGCGACAGCGACTTGAGCTTATCCACCAACGATTTAGTCTTCGGGGCGTCCACCGTAAAGCTTTCCACCACGACCAGACGTTCCTGGCGCACCAGCTCGGAGAGAATCGAGCGCATGGCCCCCTGGTACATCTTCCTGTTGACCTTCTGCGAGTAGTCCCTAGGCCGCGCCGCGAACGTTACGCCGCCGCCCCGCCAGATGGGGCTGCGGATGCTGCCCGAGCGCGCGCTTCCGGTGCCTTTTTGCCGCCAGGGCTTCTTTCCTCCGCCGCGCGCATCCGAGCGGCTTTTCTGCGCTTTGGTTCCGGCACGGGCGCCGGCCATGAACGCCGTCACCACCTGATGAACCAGCGCTTCGTTGAAATCGACAGCGAAAGCAGCGTCGGTCACTTCGACCTTGCCCTTTGCCTTCTTGCCGCTGTCGCTTAAAAGCCCGAGCTCCATGACCGTTCCTCAGCTTCCTCTGCGCTTTGCCGCGGGTCGGATTATCACGTCGCCGCCCCGCGGCCCGGGTACGGCGCCCTTGACCAGAAGCACGTTCTGCTCCTCACGGATCTGCACCACTTCAAGATTCTGTGCCGTGCGCCTCACGTTTCCCATCTGTCCCGCCATGCGCTTGCCTTTGAACACGCGTCCGGGTGACTGGTTCTGTCCGATGGATCCCGGCGCGCGGTGTGAAAGCGAGCTACCGTGGGTTGCGTCCTGGGTGGCAAAGTTGTGGCGCTTGACCACGCCCGCAAACCCCTTGCCGATACTGAATGCCTGAGCATCCACTATCTGGCCGGCTTCGAAAATGCTCGCGTTGATTTCTTTGCCTACCTCCAGACCTTCGCCCTCGCCGTCGGCGAGTCGAAATTCCCAAAGGCCCCGGCCCGCTTCCACCTTCGCCTTGGCAAAGTGGCCGGCCGCGGCCTTGTTCACCCGGCTCGGGCGACGCGTTCCGGCGGTCACCTGGATGGCGCGGTAGCCGTCCGCGTCCAGTGACTTGAGCTGGGTGATGCGGTTGGACTGGACCTCGATGACAGTGACCGGAACGGACTCTCCGTCCTCGGTGAACACCCGGGTCATGCCGGCCTTTCTTCCTACGATTCCGATGGGCACTTTTCGTTACCTTTCTTGAATCTCGTTTACGTTACGCTATTCGCTTTCCGTCATGCTCTGGAAAAGTGACTGGTGACATGTGACAAGTAACAAGTAAGAAAGAGGCAGTGCCTCTTACATGTCACGTGTTACGTGTTACCTGTTACCTGTTACCGTTCCAGAACCTCTCTAATACTCCGCCCGATCAATTGAGTTTGATCTGAACATCGACTCCCGCAGCCAGATCCAGCTTCATCAGCGCGTCCACCGTCTTGTCGGTTGGATTTACGATGTCGAGGATCCGCTTGTGGGTCCGGATCTCGTACTGGTCCCGGGCGTCCTTGTTGACGTGGGGGGATACCAGCACCGTGTAGCGCTCCATGCGCGTGGGCAATGGAATCGGCCCCTTCACCATGGCGCCGGTGCGCCTCGCGGTCTCGACGATTTCCACCGCTGACTGGTCGATTAGGCGGTGGTCGAAGGCCTTGAGACGGATGCGGATACGCTGATTTGCCATCGCCATTACTCGATGATCTTGGCGACCACGCCCGCGCCGACGGTCCGGCCACCCTCGCGTATCGCGAAACGCACGCCCTCCTCCATCGCAATCGGCGCTATCAAATTCACCTTCATCTGGATGTTGTCACCCGGCATCACCATCTCTACTCCGTCCGGCAACGTCACCTCTCCCGTCACGTCCGTCGTCCGAAAATAAAACTGCGGCCTGTATCCTTTGAAAAACGGCGTGTGACGTCCACCCTCCTCCTTCGACAATACGTACACCTCCGCCTCAAAATGCGTGTGCGGCGTAATGCTCCCAGGCTTCGCCAACACCTGACCCCGCTCAATGTCGTCCCGCTTCACACCGCGCAACAACACCCCAACGTTGTCCCCCGCAATCCCCTCATCAAGCAGCTTGCGAAACATCTCTACACCCGTGCACGTCGTCTTCGTCGTCGCCTTGATGCCGACAATCTCAACCTCCTCGCCTACCTTCACCCGTCCACGCTCAACTCGCCCCGTCGCCACCGTGCCTCGACCCGATATCGAAAATACATCCTCCACCGGCATCAAAAACGCACCGTCCACCGCTCGCTCAGGCTCAGGTATGTACGCGTCCAAGGCCTCCGCTAACTTCAATATCGAACCCTCACCAATCTCCGACGCGTCCCCCTCCAACGCCTTCAACGCACTCCCGCGTATGATCGGCGTGTCATCCCCAGGAAACTCATACTTGTCAAGAAGCTCCCGAACCTCCATCTCCACCAGCTCAAGCAACTCCTCATCGTCCACCATGTCACACTTGTTCAAGTACACCACAATGAACGGAACACCTACCTGACGCGCCAACAAAATGTGCTCCCGCGTCTGCGGCATCGGCCCGTCCGCCGCACTCACCACCAGTATCGCCCCGTCCATCTGCGCCGCACCCGTAATCATGTTCTTCACATAATCCGCATGCCCCGGACAGTCCACGTGCGCGTAATGACGCTTGTCCGTCTGATACTCAACGTGCGCCGTCGCAATCGTAATCCCACGCGCCCGCTCCTCAGGCGCCTTGTCAATGTCGTCAAACGGCACAAAACTCCCACCGTGCGACGCCAATACCCGCGTCAACGCCGCCGTCAACGTCGTCTTACCATGGTCCACGTGACCAATCGTCCCTACGTTTACGTGCGGCTTAGTGCGCTGGAATTTTTCCTTGGACATACCTTCTTACTCCGGATTCTTTTGCAATTCGCGTATCGGCTTACTGGTTCTTCTTGATAATTTCGTCGGCGATGCTCGACGGAACCTCGGCGTACTTGAGAAATTCCATAGTGAACGTGGCACGACCCTGGGTCAGTGAGCGAAGGTCGGTGGCGTAACCGAACATTTCCTTCAGCGGCACCTCCGCGCGCACGGCCTTACCCGCCGGCGTGTCTTCCATGCCCTGAACCAGTCCGCGGCGACGGTTGAGGTCGCCCATGACGTCGCCCATGTACTCCTCAGGCATCACCGACTCCACCTTCATGATCGGCTCGAGCAGCACCGGGTTGGCTTTCGCCGCGCCTTCCTTGAAAGCCATCGAGCCTGCGATCTTGAAGGCCATTTCACTGGAGTCGACGTCGTGATACGAGCCGTCGAACAGCGTCACCTTGACGTCCACTACCGGATAGCCGGCGATGACGCCATTCTCCAACTGCTCTTTGACGCCTTTGTTGACCGCGGGAATGTATTCCCGGGGAATCACCCCGCCAACGATGGAGTCGACGAACTCGTAGCCCTTGCCGGCCTCCTGCGGCTCGAGCTTCAGCCATACGTGCCCGTACTGGCCGCGGCCGCCGGACTGGCGAACGAACTTGCCTTCCTGCTCCAGCGCCTTGCGGATGGTCTCGCGGTAAGCCACCTGGGGCTTGCCGACGTTGGCCTCCACTTTGAACTCGCGCTTCATCCGGTCGACGATGATTTCCAGATGCAGCTCGCCCATGCCGGAGATGATCGTCTGTCCGGATTCCTCGTCGGTGCTGACGCGGAACGACGGGTCCTCCTGGGCAAGCTTGCTGAGCGCAAGTCCCATCTTCTCCTGGTCGCTTTTCGTCTTCGGTTCCACGGCGACCGAGATGACCGGTTCCGGAAATTCCATCCGTTCGAGCATCACCGGATCCTTGGGATCGCAGAGCGTCTCGCCGGTGGTGACGTCCTTCAAGCCCACCGCAGCGGCGATGTCTCCGGCATAGACCTCGCTGATCTCCTCGCGGTGGTTGGCGTGCATCTGGAGGATGCGCCCAATGCGCTCTTTCTTCTGCTTGATCGGGTTATAAACGGTGTCTCCGGACTTGAGCACGCCGGAGTAAACCCGGAAGAAGGTCAGCGAACCCACGAAAGGATCGGTAGCAATCTTGAAAGCTAGCGCGGCAAAAGACGCCTTGTCGGATGACTCCCGGGTCACTTCTTTCTCGGCGCCGTTGGCGCTGATGCCCTTGACCGCCGGTACGTCGTTGGGCGCGGGCAGGAACTCCACCACCGCATCAAGCAGCGCCTGCACGCCCTTGTTCTTGAACGCGGACCCGCAAAGCGTCGGCACGATCTCGTTTCCCAGGGTGCGAGCGCGGATACCCTGCCGAATTTCGTCCTCAGAAAGATCGGTCTCTTCCAGGTATTTCTCCATCAGCTCTTCGTTGGCCTCGGCCGCGGCCTCGACGAGCTTTTCCCGCCACTCATTACAAAGGCCCTCGAGGTTGCCCGGAATGTTCCGCGCCTCGTAGGTCATACCCAGCGTTTCCTGATTCCAGTAGATGGCCTTCATCCTGATCAGGTCGACCACGCCTTCGAACGCCTCTTCGGACCCGATGGGGATCTGAAGCGGCACCGGCGTCGCCTTGAGGCGCTTTTTGATCTGAGCCACCACGTTCAGGAAGTTCGCGCCCTGACGGTCCATCTTGTTGACGAACGCGACGCGGGGTACGTGATAACGGTTTGCCTGGCGCCAGACCGTTTCGGATTGAGGCTCGACGCCGCCGACCGCGCAGAACACAGCGCAGGCGCCGTCGAGCACACGCAGCGCGCGTTCCACCTCGATGGTGAAGTCCACGTGCCCCGGCGTGTCGATGATATTGATCCGGTGATCCTCGAACTGCTGGTCCATGCCTTTCCAGAAACAGGTCGTGGCAGCCGACGTGATGGTGATACCGCGCTCCTGCTCCTGCACCATCCAGTCCATCACCGCCGCACCATCGTGCACTTCACCAATCTTGTGGGAGATGCCCGTGTAATAGAGTACGCGCTCGGTGGTGGTGGTTTTACCGGCGTCTATGTGCGCCATGATCCCGATATTGCGGTAGCGCTCGATGGGCGTTTTTCTCGGCACTTCTGCTTACCTCGGAATCTTTTAGCTAACGACCTCAACCCGCAGCCGCTTACCAGCGGTAGTGGGAGAAAGCCTTGTTGGCTTCCGCCATGCGGTGGGTGTCTTCGCGTTTCTTGACCGCGGACCCGCGATTGTCAGCAGCTTCCATCAGCTCGTTGGCGAGTCGGATCCCCATGGATTTCTCGCCGCGTTTGCGCGCCGCGTCCACCAGCCAGCGCATGGCCAGCGCGGTTCGCCTGGAGGGACGCACTTCTACCGGCACCTGGTAAGTGGCCCCGCCCACCCGTCGCGATTTAACCTCTACCACCGGACGCACGTTATCCAGCGCGCGGGTGAAGACTTCGAGCGGGTCTTCCTTGGTTTTATCCGCCACTTGATCGAGCGCCCCGTACACAATGCGTTCGGCTACGGATTTCTTGCCGTCATACATCATGACGTTGATGAACTTGGCCAGCGTCTGATTGCCGAATTTCGGATCCGGCAGAATATCGCGGGAAGGTATTTCACGGCGTCTGGACATGGCCTGAATCCTAGCCCTTGGGACGCTTGGCGCCGTACTTGGAACGGCCCTGGCGTCGATCGCCGACGCCGGACGTATCCAGACTGCCGCGCACCGTGTGATAGCGAACGCCCGGAAGGTCCTTGACGCGCCCGCCGCGGATCAGAATCACCGAGTGTTCCTGGAGGTTGTGACCTTCACCACCTATATAGGTGGTGACCTCGCTGCCGGTGGTGAGTCGAACGCGGGCGACTTTTCTAAGCGCTGAGTTCGGCTTCTTGGGCGTGGTTGTGTAGACGCGCGTGCAGACGCCGCGTTTCTGCGGGCAGCCGTTGAGCGCCGGAACGTCGCTCTTCTTGCGCCTCACCTTTCGCGGTTTGCGCACCAACTGATTTATGGTCGCCATATTCGATCCGTACTTCTTCCCTGCGATTGCCTGAAAATCGCCCCTGCGCAATCCCTTCTGTCCCGGCGCCAACCGGACCGAAACGGCACTGCCGCGGGAGTTGCGGCCGGCCCTCGCCGTTTTTGGTTTGCGCGACCGCCTCGTTGCCGGCGACGAGGCGCTGAGGACGGGGTTTGCAGCTAAAAAAATGACAGGCAGGATGACCCCTGCCTGTCACAGAAGCGGAATTGTAAAAACCCCTTGGGAGGGTGTCAAGACTCTGGCGCCCCGGAAGGCGCCGAAATTCGGGGCCTTCAGCCCTCCCCGGCGGTCGTTTCGGTCTCCTTGGACACCGCCTCGGCCAGCGCCGCTTCCACCGCCTCGGGGGTAAGCCCGGTTTCCGCCTCTCGCCGCCGCCGGCGACGATCCTGGTGGTAGGCAAAGCCCGTGCCCGCAGGAATGAGGCGGCCGACGATGACGTTCTCCTTCAAGCCCCGGAGCTCGTCCAGCTTGCCGTTGACCGAGGCCTCGGTGAGCACCCGGGTGGTCTCCTGGAAGGAGGCGGCGGAGATAAACGACTCGGTGGCGAGAGAAGCCTTGGTGATGCCGAGCAGCACCGGTTGCCACTGGGCTGACGCCTTGCCGTTGGCTTCCGCGATCTCGTTCTCCTCCAGCACCCGGGCCCGATCCACCTGCTCTCCGCGGAGAAACTTGGTGTCCCCGGGCTCGATGATCTCGGCCTTGCGCAGCATCTGGCGCACGATCACCTCGATGTGCTTGTCGTTGATCTTCACGCCCTGAAGGCGGTAGACCTCCTGCACTTCGTTTACGATGTAGCTGGCTAGAGCGCTGACCCCGAGCAGATGAAGGATATCGTGGGGATTGGGCATGCCTTCCACCATGGTTTCACCCTTTTGCACGTGCTCACCCTCGAACACCACGATATGACGCCACTTGGGTACCAGGGTCTCGTGCTCGACACCTTCCTCGTTGGTAATGACCAGCCGCTGCTTGCCCTTCGTCTCCTTGCCAAAGCTGACCACCCCGTCGGTGTCCGCCAGCACCGCCGACTCCTTGGGCTTACGGGCCTCGAACAGGTCCGCCACCCGCGGTAAACCACCGGTGATGTCGCGGGTCTTGGAGGATTCCTGGGGTAGCCGCGCGATGACGTCGCCGACCCCGACCCGGCCTCCGTCCTGGACCGTGATCACCGCCCCCGGCGACAGCACGTAATGCGCCTCGGCGTCCGTGCCCGGAAGCCGCAGCTCCTTTTCGTCTTCGTCCACCAGGCGCACCATGGGGCGCATGTCCCGCGCCGCGGCGCTGCGCTGCTTCGGGTCCATAACCACGATACTGGAAAGACCGGTGACCTCGTCGGTCTGGTGCTGCACGGTCACGCCTTCTACCGCGTCGCTGAAGCGCACCGTGCCGGTAACTTCGGTAATCACCGGATGGGTGTGCGGATCCCAGTTGGCCACCACCTGGCCGCCCTCGACCGTGTCGCCATCGGCAACGGTGATCACCGCGCCGTAGGGCACCTTGTATCGCTCTCGCTCGCGGCCGTTCTCGTCCTGAATCGCAAGCTCCCCGGAGCGCGACACCGCCACGTAGTTGCCGCTGGCGTGCTCCACTACCTTGATGTTATGGAGCTTGACGCTGCCGTTGGACTTGACCTCGATGTTGTCCACGGCGGCCGCCCGGGAAGCGGCGCCACCGATGTGGAAGGTGCGCATGGTCAGCTGGGTGCCCGGCTCGCCGATGGACTGCGCGGCCACCACGCCCACCGCCTCGCCGATGTTGACCGGCTCGCCGCGGGCGAGGTCCCGCCCGTAGCAGGCGGCGCAGACGCCGAAGCGGGTATCACAGGTGATGGCGGAGCGTACCCGGACCTCGTCAACGCCCACGCGCTCGATTCGATCGACCCATTCCTCGTCCAACAGGGTGCCTGCAGGCACCGCCACCTCGTCGCTACCCGGAGTCAAAATGTCGGTTGCGGTGGTGCGGCCGAGCACCCGCTCGCGCAGGGGCTCTACCACGTCGCCGCCCTCGATCAGCGGCGTCATCACCATTCCGTTCTCGGTGCCGCAATCCACTTCCGTCACCACCAGGTCCTGGGCCACGTCCACCAGGCGCCGGGTCAGATAACCGGAGTTGGCGGTCTTAAGCGCGGTGTCGGCAAGACCCTTGCGCGCGCCGTGGGTGGAAATGAAGTACTGGAGCACGTCCAGGCCTTCTCGGAAGTTGGCGGTGATCGGCGTCTCGATAATCGAGCCGTCCGGCTTGGCCATCAGGCCACGCATGCCGGCCAGCTGCCGGATCTGCGCCGCGGAGCCTCGAGCGCCGGAATCGGCCATCATGAAGATCGAGTTGAACGACGGCTGTTCCACCTTGTTGCCGTCCTTGTCCTTGACCGTATCGGTGCCCAGCTTGCTCATCATGGCCTTGGCCACCTGCTCGTTGGTGTAGGACCAGATGTCGACCACCTTGTTGTAACGCTCGCCGAAGGTGACCAGACCGGAGGCGTACTGCCCTTCGATCTCCTTCACCGCGGCCTCCGCCGAATCCAGGATCTTCTTCTTCTGCTCTGGCACCACCATGTCGTCGACACCGATGGAAATTCCGCCTTTGGTGGCGTAGTTGAAGCCCATGTACATGAGCTGGTCGGCGAACACCACAGTTTCCTTCAGTCCCACCTGGCGGTAGCAGCCGTTGATGAGCGAGGAGATCTCCTTCTTTTTCAACGTGGTGTTGATCAAATCGAAGGAGAGGCCGTCGGGCAAAAGCTCTGAAAGCAGCGCCCGGCCGACGGTGGTTTCCACCAGCCTCGGAGCGCCTTTGGCTTCGCCTTCCTCTCTGGCGTCGGTGTCTTTGACCCGGACCTTGATGCGAGCATGCAGGTCAACGACCCGATTGCCGTAAGCGCGGTGCACCTCGGACACGTCCGCAAAGGTCATTCCGGTGCCCTTGGCGTCGACCCGTTCCCGGGTCAGGTAATAAAGCCCCATGACCACGTCCTGGGTGGGCACGATGATGGGCTCGCCGTGGGCCGGTGAGAGGATGTTGTTGGTAGACATCATCAGGGTGCGCGCTTCCAGCTGCGCCTCGATGGACAGCGGCACGTGGACCGCCATCTGGTCACCGTCGAAGTCGGCGTTGAAGGCGGTGCACACCAGAGGATGAAGCTGAATCGCCTTACCCTCGATGAGCACCGGCTCGAAGGCCTGGATACCCAGCCGGTGCAGCGTGGGCGCGCGGTTTAGCAGCACCGGATGTTCTCGGATCACCTCTTCCAAGATGTCCCAGACTTCCGGGCCCTCGCGCTCCACCAGCTTCTTCGCCGCCTTGATGGTGGTGGCGAGCCCCCTCATCTCCAGCTTGCCGAAGACGAAGGGCTTGAACAGCTCCAGCGCCATTTTCTTCGGCAGCCCGCACTGGTGCAGCTTGAGCGTCGGTCCCACCACGACCACCGAGCGGCCGGAGTAGTCCACCCGCTTACCCAGCAGGTTCTGGCGAAAGCGGCCCTGCTTGCCCTTGATCATGTCTGCGAGCGACTTCAGCGGTCGCTTGTTGGTGCCGGTAATGGCGCGTCCGCGCCGGCCGTTGTCCAGCAGCGCATCTACGGACTCCTGCAGCATTCGCTTCTCGTTGCGCACGATGATGTCCGGCGCGTTGAGATCCAGCAGCCGCTTCAATCGGTTGTTGCGGTTGATGACCCGGCGATAGAGATCGTTCAAGTCCGAGGTAGCAAAACGGCCGCCGTCCAGCGGCACCAGGGGTCGGAGCTCCGGCGGCAGCACCGGCAGCACCCGCATGACCATCCACTCGGGACGATTTCCGGACGCGGTGAAGGCCTCCATCAGCTTGAGACGCTTGGAGAGCTTCTTGATCTTCGACTCCGAACCGGTCTTTTGCAGCTCCTCTCGAACGGTGACGATTTCGGTATCGAGCTCGATGGTCCGAAGCAGGTCGTAGATCGCTTCCGCCCCCATCTTTGCCTCGAACTCGTCGCCGTACTGCTCGATGGCCTCCAGGTACATGTCATCGGAAAGCAGCTGACCGCGCTCGAGCTGGGTCATGCCGGGGTCGACGACGACGAAGGCCTCGAAATAGAGGATCCGCTCGATGTCCCTGAGCGTCATATCCAGCAGCAGGCCCATGCGAGACGGAAGCGACTTCAGATACCAAATGTGGGCGACCGGGCTCGCCAGCTCGATGTGGCCCATCCGCTCGCGCCGCACCTTGGCCAGCGTCACCTCGACCCCGCACTTCTCGCAAATGACGCCGCGGTGCTTCAAGCGCTTGTACTTGCCGCACAGGCACTCGTAGTCCTTGATGGGACCGAATATCTTGGCGCAGAAAAGGCCATCCCGCTCCGGTTTCAAGGTGCGGTAGTTGATGGTCTCCGGCTTCTTCACCTCGCCGAAGGACCACGAGCGGATTTTGTCCGGCGAAGCCAGCCCGATTCGAATGGCGTCGAAGCCTTCGACCTGGCCCTGTTGCCTCAAAAGATTCAGTAAGTCTTTCATCTTATCTCCCGACTAAGCGTCGCGAGTTCGCGGCCACACCGCGAACCGTGTCAATCTTGCTCGAGTTCAATATCGATACCGAGTGAACGGATTTCCTTCATCAAGACATTGAAGGACTCCGGCATTCCGGCTTCCATCCGATGGTCGCCGTCGACGATGTTCTTGTACATCTTGGTGCGACCGTTCACATCGTCGGACTTGACCGTGAGCATTTCCTGAAGCGTGTAGGCGGCGCCGTAGGCTTCCAGCGCCCACACCTCCATCTCTCCGAAACGCTGTCCGCCGAACTGCGCCTTGCCGCCCAGCGGCTGCTGCGTAACCAGGCTGTACGGCCCGGTTGAGCGGGCGTGCATCTTGTCGTCGACAAGATGGTTGAGCTTGAGCATATACATGTATCCCACGGTGATTTTGCGGTCGAAGGGATCGCCCGTGCGCCCGTCGAAAAGCGTGGTCTGGCCGCTTTCCGGAAGCTCGGCGAGCTTGAGCATCTCTTTGATCTCGCGCTCGCTGGCTCCGTCGAAGACCGGCGTCGCCATCGGGATTCCGCTGCGCAGGTTTGCCGCAAGCTCCTGGACCTCGTCGTTCTTAAAGCCCTTGAGCGCATCGGCCTTGCCTTCCACCGCGTAGATCTGCTGCAGCAGCTTCTTTATCTCGGTGACTTTCTCGTTGGCGTCGATCATGCGCCCGATCTTCCGCCCGAGCTCCTTGGATGCCCAGCCGAGATGCGCTTCCAGCACCTGACCCACGTTCATGCGCGAAGGCACGCCCAGCGGGTTCAAGACGATATCAACCGGAGTCCCGTCCTCGGTATAGGGCATGTCCTCCGCCGGCACGATCATGGAGATCACGCCTTTGTTCCCGTGCCGTCCCGCCATCTTGTCTCCAGGCTGCACTCGCCGCTTCACCGCCAGGTAGACCTTGGCCATCTTCAGCACGCCGGGCGCCAGGTCGTCTCCGGATGTGAGCTTGATGCGCTTCTCCTCGAAACGCTCGTCCAGCGCGCGCTGCTGCTGCGCAAGTTGTTCCTTGGCTTTTTCCAGCTGCTCGATGGCGTTCTCGTTGCGTAGCCGAATCTCGAACCACTTCTCCCTGGGCACCTCATCTAAGTACCCCTTGGTGACGCGGGAGCCTTTTTTGAGGCTTCCCGGACCACCGTCGGCGGTCTTGCCGATGAGCATGTTCTCGAGACGCATATAGGTGTCGTCTTCGACGATGCGGTACTGGTCGTGCAAGTCCTTGCGCACCTTCTCCAGCTCCTGCTCCTCGATTTGTTTCGCCCGGGCGTCTTTTTCCACACCGTCACGGGTGAACACCTGCACGTCGATGACGGTGCCGTTCATGCCCGAAGGCACGCGCAGCGAGGTATCTTTGACGTCAGACGCTTTCTCGCCAAATATGGCGCGCAGAAGTTTTTCCTCCGGCGTGAGCTGGGTTTCGCCCTTGGGCGTTACCTTGCCCACCAGAATGTCCCCGGGATTGACCTCGGCGCCCACATACACGATGCCGGACTCGTCCAGCTTCGAAAGCGCGCTCTCGCTGACGTTTGGAATGTCCGAGGTGACCTCTTCCGGCCCGAGCTTGGTGTCTCTCGCTACGCACACCAGCTCCTCGATGTGGATGGTGGTGTAGCGATCCTCCTGGGCCACGCGCTCGGAAATGAGGATCGAGTCCTCGAAGTTGTAGCCGTTCCAAGGCATGAACGCGACCAGCATGTTCTGCCCTAAAGCCAGCTCGCCCATGTCGGTGGCCGGCCCGTCGGCCAGCACGTCACCGCGGGCGATGGCGTCGCCGGTCTTCACCAGCGGACGCTGATTGATGCACGTGTTCTGGTTGGAACGCGTGTATTTGGTCAGGGTGTAGATGTCCACCCCGGGCTCCCCGGGGTCGGTCTCCTCGTCGTTGACCCGGACCACGATGCGGGCAGCATCGACGGAGTCCACTACGCCGCCGCGCTTGGCGACCACGGTAACGCCGGAATCCACCGCCACTATGCGCTCCATGCCGGTCCCCACCAGCGGCTTTTCCGTTTTCAAGGTCGGAACGGCCTGGCGCTGCATGTTTGATCCCATCAACGCGCGGTTGGCGTCGTCGTGCTCGAGAAACGGGATCAGAGACGCCGCCACCGAGACAATCTGCTTCGGCGAGACGTCCATGTAATCCACCTTGTCGGGCGTCGACAGGGTGAACTCGTTCTGGTGCCGGCAGGTCACCAGGTCGTCGGTCAACCGGCCCCTTGCGTCGAGCGAAGCGTTGGCCTGGGCGATGACGTACTGGCCTTCCTCGATGGCGGAAAGGTACTCAATCTGATCCGTAACCTTGGCCTTCTCCACCTTGCGGTAAGGCGTTTCAAGAAAGCCATACTGGTTGGTCCGCGCGTACACGGCCAGAGAGTTGATCAAGCCGATGTTGGGACCTTCTGGAGTCTCGATCGGGCACACGCGACCGTAGTGGGTGGGATGCACGTCGCGCACTTCGAAGCCCGCGCGCTCTCGGGTGAGGCCACCCGGACCCAGGGCCGAAACGCGCCGCTTGTGGGTGACTTCGGACAGCGGGTTGTTCTGATCCATGAACTGGGAAAGCTGACTCGATCCGAAGAACTCCTTGATCACGGCAGACACGGGCTTGGCGTTGATCAGCTCCTGGGGCATCAGCTCATCGGTTTCGGCAAGGCTCAGGCGTTCTTTCACCGCGCGCTCCACGCGCACCAGCCCGATGCGGAACTGGTTTTCCGCCATTTCACCGACGCTGCGGATGCGACGATTGCCGAGATGGTCGATGTCGTCGACGCTGCCGTTGCCGTTTTTAATGTCGATCAGCACTTTGAGCACATCGATGATGTCTTCCCTGGACAGCACGCCCTCGCCGGTAACCTCCTGTCGTCCCACCCGGCGGTTGAACTTCATCCGGCCAACGGCTGACAGGTCGTAGCGCTCGGGGCTGAAGAACAGATTGTTGAACAGCGTTTGCGCCGCCTCCTTGGTCGGCGGCTCGCCGGGACGCATCATGCGGTAAATCTCCACCTGCGCTTCGGCCTGGTTGTGGGTGGGATCCGCTCCCAGCGTGGTGGAGATGTACGGCCCGCGGTCCACGTCATTAACGTAGAGGGTATCGAAAGACTTGATCCCCGCTTCCCGCATCTTGGTCATCAACTCCTCGGTGATCTCGGAGTTGGCGGCAGAGATAACTTCTCCGGTCTCCGTATCGACCACGTCGCGGGCGAGGAAGCGGCCGTAGACGTAATCATCCACCACCTGAAGCTGCTTGAGCCCCGCCTTCGCCATCTGATTGATGTGACGGGCGGTGATCCGGCGGCCGGCCTCCACCAGAACCTTGCCCTTCTTGTCCTTGATGTCGAAGGCCGCGGTCTCGCCGCGCAGCCGTTCAGGAATGAGCTCGAAGCGCAGCCCCTTGGGCATGATGGTGAACGCGTTGAAATCGAAGAAGATCTCCAGGATCTGCTCGGTGGTCATATCCAGCGCCCGCAGCAGCACCGTCGCCGGAAGCTTGCGCCGGCGATCGATTCGGACGAACACCAGGTCCTTGGGATCGAACTCGAAGTCGAGCCAGGAGCCACGGTAGGGAATCACCCTCGCAGAAAACAAAAGCTTGCCCGACGAGTGCGTTTTGCCCCGATCGTGCTCGAAGAACACGCCCGGGGATCGATGCAGCTGAGCGACGATGACGCGCTCGGTGCCATTAATAATGAATGTGCCGTTGTCCGTCATGAGCGGGATTTCGCCCATGTAGACTTCCTGCTCCTTGATGTCCTTCACCGCGCGGGTATCTCCAGCGGCGTCCTTGTCGTAGAGCACGAGGCGGAGCTTCACCCGCAGCGAGGCCGCGTACGTCATGCCGCGGAGCTGGCATTCCTTGACGTCGAATATCGGGCTCCCGAGGCGGTAGCTCACGTATTCGAGCGCGGCGTCTCCGGAATAGCTCTCAATGGGAAACACCGACTTGAAAGCCGCGTGCAGTCCCATCTCGCCCCGGTCCTCCGCGGAAACGCCCTCCTGGAGAAACTGGCGATAGGAATCGAGCTGTATCGCAAGCAGGTACGGGGCATCGAGGATACTCGGCCTTTTGCCGAAATCCTTCCGAACCCGCTTTTTTTCAGTGAAAGAGTAAGCCATCTTCTAACCTCGGCAGCGTTTGGTTAGCGCCAACGGCGTGGCGCGCGCAACAAGCGCGTGCGGACTGGCGGCCAGTTGGCCGCCAGCCTCGACAAGTAACGCGGTGATAAATGGACCAAGACGAGCTTATTTAATCTCGACCGTGGCCCCGGCCTCTTCGAGCTGCTTCTTGAACTCTGCGGCCTCGTCCTTGCTCACGCCTTCCTTGACGCTCGCAGGCGCGCTCTCGACAAGATCCTTGGCTTCCTTCAGACCGAGAGACGTAATCGCGCGAACTGCCTTGATGACCGCAACTTTGTTTGCGCCAAAGCTGGACATCACGACGTCGAACTCCGTCTTCTCTTCCTCGGCCTCGGCAGCCGCTCCGCCGGCCGCAGGTGCCGCCGCGACGGTTGCCACCGCCGCTGACACGCCGAACTCGTCTTCCATCGCTTTGACGAGCTCAACGATTTCCATCACGGGTTTTTCCTTGATGGCGCTGATGATTTCCTCATTGGACAATGCCATTACAATACTCCTGATTCGGCCTGTGCCGTTCTCTTAAATACTCAAGCCGCCTGTTTCTGATCCCGGATCGCGCCAAGTGTGCGCACCAGTCTCGAATGCGGTTCCGCGAGCGTTCGCACGAATTTTGATATTGGCGCAATCATTACTGACATGAGCTGGGCAATTGCCTCTTCCTTCGTAGGCAGGGAAGCCAGCGTATCGATCGCTTTCGGCTCCAACAGTTTGCCTTCGATGGATACCAGCTTGACGACCAGCTTTTCGTTGGCCTTGGAAAAATCCTTGATGACCCGCGCCGCGGCGCCCGGCTCTTCTCTGGAGAAAGCCAGCACCAGCGGACCGACGAGTTCATCTCGCATGCACGCGAAGTCGGTATCTTCCAAAGCGCGGCGGGCAAGCGTGTTTCGAACGACGCGCACGTAGACGCCCGAGTTGCGAGCCTGTACCCGCAACTGGGTCATTTGCGCGACAGTAAGGCCGCTGTACTCCGCCGCAACGGCGGAATACGCGGTCTTCGCGACCTCATGAACCTCCGCGACCACCGCTTTTTTTGCCTCAATTGTCAAAGGCACCTTAACAACCTCCTGGATCTCTTTAGCGACATCCACTCGAACACGATTCCTCGCGTCCGTCTAAATACGGTGGCCAAACATTCAACAGTTCGGGCGACACCGTCTGCGCAGGGTCGGGAAGTTCAGTCCCGGATTAAGCGCATTCCATTGCGCGCCTGCGGTCTTTGACAGCTCTTCCGCAAAATCAGCGGAACAGCCCAAAGCCTTAACTGGTCACGCGTCGCGCGTTATGCGTTACGCGTAACCTTTAAACACCTAAACTCGTCTTCTCCACGGGCACACCTGGACCCATGGTGCTCGAAATCACAACTTTCTTTAAAAACACGCCCTTCGAAGAGGCGGGTTTTGCTTTGTTCAAGTCGGCCAGCAGCGCGTCGAGATTCTCCTTAAGCGCCTTGGGCTCGAAATCCGCCTTGCCGATACTGCAATGAATGAGCCCGGCTTTGTCGGTCCGGAACTGAACCTGACCCGCCTTCGCTTTCTTCACCGCTTCAGCCACGTCCGGCGTCACCGTACCCACTTTTGGATTCGGCATCAGTCCCCGGGGGCCGAGGATTTTGCCCAGCTGTCCCACCACCCGCATGGCGTCTGGCGCCGCAACGACTACGTCGAAATCGAGCTTGCCCGCTTTCACCTGCTCAGCGAGATCTTCCATCCCCACGATGTCGGCGCCCGCTGCTTTAGCCGCATCGGCGGCGCTACCCTGGGCAAATACGGCAACGCGGGTCGTTTTGCCGGTTCCGTTGGGCAATACCGTGGAGCCGCGAACTACCTGATCGGATTTGCGCGGATCGACGCCGAGGTTAATACTCACGTCCACGGACTCGTTGAACTTGGCGCTGGCAAATTCTCTCACCATGCCCAGCGCTTCCATGATGTCGTAGGCGCGGCTCCTGTCGAGCTTCTCGCGCAGCGCCCGTTGACGCTTTGATTGCTTCGACATCACTCCACCCCCTCGGTTTCGACGCCCATGCTGCGGGCGCTACCGGCAATTATTCGCACGGCGGCATCCAAGTCCTCAGTATTGAGATCCGGCATCTTGGTCCTGGCGATTTCCTCGAGCTGGGCGCGCGTCGCGCGACCGACTTTTTCAGTATTCGGAACGCTACTGCCCTTAGGAAGATTCAGTGCTTTTTTAAGCAGCACCGACGCCGGAGGGGTCTTGGTGATGAATGAGAAGCTGCGATCGGCGTAAACGGTGATCACGCAAGGTGTAGGCAAACCCTGCTCCACGTTCTGGGTCTGGGCGTTGAACGCCTTGCAGAACTCCATGATATTCACGCCGTGCTGGCCCAGCGCCGGCCCAACGGGAGGACTGGGATTCGCCTGACCCGCCGGTACCTGCAGCTTGATGTAAGCCTGTATTTTCTTCGCCACGTCTTACTCCTGTCGGGTGCATGCGCCTGGCTCAAAGTCCAGGCTCCCCAGATTCGACCAGTGACCGGTCACTAGTCTTTTTCCACTTGGCTGAACTCGAGTTCCACCGGGGTCGAGCGGCCAAAGATGGTCACTTCAACCCGCAAACGGCTCTTCTCGTAGTTCACTTCTTCGACCACGCCGTTGAAATCATTGAACGGCCCGTCAATCACTCTCACCACCTCGCCAGGCTCAAACAGAACCTTTGGCCTCGGCTTGTCCACACCTTCCTGAATGCGCTCGAGTATGGCGTTGGCCTCTTTGTCGGAGATCGGCGCGGGGCGGTCGCTGCTGCCACCGATGAAACCCATCACCTTGGGCACACTCTTGACCAGGTGCCATGTGTCGTCATTCATCTCCATGTTCACCAGCACGTAGCCGGGAAAGAATTTACGGTCGCTCTTGCGCTTTTGGCCGTCGCGCATCTCTACAACTTCCTCGGTCGGCACCAGCACGTCACCAAACATGTCGTCCAGTCCACTGCGCTCGATGCGCTCCTTCAACAGGCGCGCCACCTGTTGCTCGAAGCCCGAGTACGCGTGTACCACATACCAGCGTCGCGCCACGGTCATGCCCCCTGCCCCAGCAGTAGACGCATGATCCACGCCAGCATTCCGTCCAGCATCCAAAGAATGATTGCGACCATCGCCACCATGGCGATGACGATGAGCGTCGTTTGTAGTGTCTCGTTGCGTGTCGGCCATACAATCTTTCGCAGTTCGGTGCGCGATTCGCGCATGAATTCCCAGGCCAGCCGTCCTTTTTCCGTCTGAAACGCCACCGCGGCGGCGACGCCGGCTGCGACCAAAATGCCGATCACCCGAAGCGGCAGAGATTGGTCTCCGAAGTAGTAGAAGCCCGTTACGCCTGCTGCCAGCAGGATGGCGGCCATCAACCATTTAAGCTGGTCCGGCATGGCTGTCCTTGTTTCTACTCTTACACCCATTTCGAATACGCGCTCCGATGCGTTTCGCGCATCCGTGTCAACGATTTACCAGCTCGCTCCACCTGCCATCTCGCCCGCCAAGAGGGGCGATCCATGGTCGTTCTTGCTCCGCCATCCGGGCCACCGATTCCGTTGCCCGGAGCGCCTGGTTTTGGCAGGCCAGGAGGGAATCGAACCCCCAACCTGCGGTTTTGGAGACCGCCGCTCTGCCAATTGAGCTACTGGCCTGTAATTTTGAGCTCTGAATACCTCTCCGCTTCTCAAAACGCATGTAGGAGCGGTCTTGAGCCGCGAACCCGCCTCGTCCGGCACAGGATGTCCTGAATTTCCGGACAAGAAGTTCGCGAGCAAGCTCGCTCCTACACTCAAACCTATTCGATGATCTTGGCGACCACGCCCGCGCCGACGGTCCGGCCACCCTCGCGTATCGCGAAACGCACGCCCTCCTCCATCGCAATCGGCGCTATCAAATTCACCTTCATCTGGATGTTGTCACCCGGCATCACCATCTCAACTCCGTCCGGC
>JBFHVA010000020.1:0-26305 GCA_041589735.1 Gammaproteobacteria bacterium
CCGATTTCCGGCCGGCTGGGTTTGCCGCAGCGCCAAGGTGGCGGCGGAAAAGTCAGTAAATTCGCCCATGGGCGAAGCGCCCGACGGGCCGAAACCGCGCTTCGGCGGACCCAGTTGATCTGAAAAATCGCGGGACTTAGGCTAGCCCCATGAACATTCGCCTCAATGGGGACCGCTACCCGGTGGATGAGGGCGCCACGGTGGCTGCTCTGATCCACATCCTCGCCCTGCAGGGCCGCCGGATTGCGGTCGAGGTCAACGAGGAGGTTATCCCCAGGAGTCAGTACGCGGGACACCGGCTTAAGGAAGGTGACCGCGTCGAGGTCGTTCACGCCATCGGCGGCGGTTGAAGCCGTCTTGGGCAACTGGTAAAGCATTATGTCTAGCACTGCTGAAGAGATCCGTAATCAGGCTTCTGCGGCCGAGCGCCGGGTTGATGGCCCGCTGATTGTTGCCGGCGTCAGCTATCGGTCGCGCCTGCTCGTGGGTACCGGCAAATACAAGGACTTCGAGGAAACGCGCCGTGCTATAGAGGCCAGCGGCGCAGAAATCGTCACCGTGGCCATTCGGCGTACCAACATCGGTCAGAAGTCCGATGAGCCGAATCTGCTCGACTTTCTTGCACCCGATAAGTACACCATTCTTCCCAACACTGCCGGATGCTTCGACGCCAAATCTGCGGTACGCACCTGCCGATTGGCGCGCGAGCTGCTCGACGGTCACGACCTGGTCAAGCTCGAGGTGCTCGGAGATGAAAAAACCTTGTTCCCTCACGTAACCGATACCCTCGTCGCAGCGGAGGAGCTGATCAAGGACGGCTTCAAGGTGATGGTTTACACAAATGACGATCCGATCATCGCCAAGCGCCTCGAAGATATGGGTTGTGTCGCGGTCATGCCGCTGGCTGCGCCAATTGGTTCGGGATTAGGTGTCCGCAATCCCTACAACATTCTCACAATCGTGGAGAATGCCAGTGTGCCAATTCTGGTGGATGCTGGCGTAGGCACAGCCTCCGATGCTGCCATTGCCATGGAGCTTGGCTGCGACGGCGTACTCATGAACACGGCCATCGCCCAGGCAAAGGATCCGGTGCTGATGGCGTCGGCGATGAAAAAAGCGATAGAGGCGGGACGAGAAGCGTTTTTAGCCGGCCGCATGCCTAGAAAACGCTACGCCAGCGCGTCTTCGCCTATCGACGGCACCATTTTCTAATCCCCGGCGCTGCCCGCACCGCACGGGCATGCTTCTTACCTTGAGCTGACGGAATCAGTCCTCAAGGTCGATGAGCATTCCTTCTCTCGAGACGTGACAGACCATGCTGGAGCCCCGGGCTTTGATCAGCTCTTGGGTTTGCCGGTGCATGGATTCGATCTGTTCATCGTCGTTGTTGGGATCGTGGCTGAACATAAACAAGTGCTTGACACCCGCGTCCATGGCGGAATTGACCGTGTCAATGAAGCACGAATGCCCCCAGCCTCGCTTGCGCGCATAGTCTTCCGGAGTGTACTGAGCATCGTGGATCAGCATGTGCACGTCGGTCATGAACTCGATATTGCGCGACTTGTCCTCTTGCTTCATGTCATCCAGAAGGGTCTGCTCATCTTCGTCGAACTCCGCCTTGCGTTCCTCAATCGACTTATCGATGAATGAAAGCTCGTTGTCCGGTGCGTAAACTATGGATTTGCCGTTCACCTCCAGCCGGTAACCATAGGTGATGCCGGGATGGTGAAGGGTGAACGAGCTGATGGAGAGTTCACCTATTCGAATCGGCGCGGGATGCGGGGTGTGATAGGTCACGTCAGCGAGCCAGGTTTCCGTTTCCACAGGAAAGTAGGGCGCGGTCATCTGAGCAGCAAGGCGAGATTCGAGCTCCGACGGATGGTCGCCTGGACCGAAAATATTGATTTTCCACCCCGGCATGAAAGCGGGCACGAAATAGGGAAGGCTTGAAATGTGATCCCAGTGATAGTGCGAGAGGATGATATTGATCTCTTGGATATCGGACTGCTTCATCAGCTCGTTGCCGAGCGGAATGGCACCGGTGCCTGCGTCGAAGACGAGCACCCTGGAGCCGAGCCGGATCTCGACGCAGGGCGTATTCCCGCCGACGCGCATGTGGGTGCTGAAGGGCGCGGGATAGGATCCTCGCACGCCCCAGAAACGGACGTAATTGGAGCTCATCGAGCGCCTTAATCTTGGTTGAGGATTTCCGCCCCGGTGTATTTGCAGATAATTTCGCGAATCTCTTGGGAACGCACTGGTTTTACCAGATACTCCTTCGCTCCCAGTTGTGCAGCGAGCGCACGATCCTGGGCATAATTCTTCGATGTGACCACGATCACCGGCGTGTTTTGATGGTGGGCCCAACTATTGAGCATCTTCAAGATACCCCAGCCATCTGTCTCGCGCATGATGATCCCCGTGAAAATCAGATCGGCTCCGTGAGACTCCAGATGTTTCAACGACTCCGAGGGAGACTGAAACACTTCCAGCTCCACGCGGAGGTTTTTGGCACTTCGTTCATACAGAGCTATCGCTGCCGCGCTGTCGTCGATGACCACAATTTTTGGCCGCCTGTCGGTCATCTCGCGCACGTCCGCCGCCGAATGAAGGCCCGATTTTTTTCCCTGCGCCTCTCGTACCGAGATAATTTAGCAGCTTTATCGGGGGCAGGTAACCGATTGCGTCGGCAGATCAGGACTTTGCCACCTGCGGCCGGACTAGAGCCTGGGCACAATTTAAGCGCAGAGCGGGCGGCGTGAGCAGCGAGGGCCTTCCGGTAATAGGGCCGCGCCGCGGGATCCGAAGCTTCATCCGCCGCGCCGGGCGCCTGACGCGGGCCCAGCGACGGGCCCTTCAGGCGCTTTGGCCCCACTACGGGGTGGACGTCCCCGCAGTTCGTGCTCCCGGCGCTATTTTCAGCCGCCCGGGGCCGCTCGTGCTGGAGATCGGATTCGGAATGGGTGACGCACTGGTTGCCATGGCTGTGGCGCACCCGGAGCGTAATTTTCTCGGTGTCGAGGTCTACCCGCCCGGGATCGGCAGCGCGCTGATGAAAATCCAGGCTCAATCGCTCGACAACGTGCGCCTCGTTCGAGCTGACGTCATGGACGTGCTGACGTTGTTTCAAAACGCAAGTTTGCAGGGTGTAATGGTGTTCTTTCCCGATCCCTGGCCCAAAAAGCGTCACCACAAACGACGCCTCGTTAAGGGGCCCTTCGTCGATCTGGTGTGTGAAAAGCTCGAGGCTGGCGGCAAATTCGAGCTCGCTACCGACTGGGAGCCCTATGCCGTTGAAATGCTTACCCTGATTGATTCCCACGATTGCTTCATAAACCTTGCGGGAAAAGGAAAATTCGCGCCGCGGCCGGCGCAGCGCCCGGCAACCAAGTTTCAGCGCCGGGGGGAGAGGCTTGGTCACGCCATATTTGACCTGATATTCGAACGCCGACGCTACACTTGCTGAGTGACGGTGAAGGCTGTCGAAACACAGATACATTTGCGTCTGGATAGTATCGCAGCCCAGCATGAGCACGGGGTTGCTCCTGGCCGCGGCGCCGCGTAAGCGTGTTTTACACGGACAATTGTTGTCTTGATTCATTGATGGAAAAAGGCGGCAAAATGGAAGCAGACGAGCTGATTCAATCGGTTATCGACATCAGCAAGCGCGCTGCCGATGTCGTCATGGACATTTACGCGAAGCCATTTAGGGTGCGCCATAAGCCGGACGCCTCGCCTCTCACCGATGCGGACGTGGCCTCGGATATGCTAATCAATCAGGCCCTTGCCGCACTCACCCCCGAACACCCGGTGCTCTCGGAGGAGTCCGAGTGTCCATCCTTTGAGCAGCGTTCAAAGTGGCGGCGCTACTGGCTGGTGGATCCACTGGACGGTACTCAGAATTTCGTGTCCCATCGCCGCGACTTCACCATTAACGTTGCGCTGGTCGACCAACATGTACCGGTGCTCGGAGTCATTTATGTGCCGGGCGATGACAGCTGCTATTACGCCCACGCAGGCGGCGGCGCATATCGGATCGATCACGAAGGAAAACCGCGGCGTCTGTGGGTGACGGCTAAGGCCGAGCAACCCATTCGAGTGGTGACCAGCCGCTCCAGACGCAACCCACTGACCGGAGCGTTCATCGAGAGTCTGGGTGAGGTTCGCATCGAGCGAGTGGGCAGCGCGCTCAAATCCTGCCGCGTGGCTGAAGGCGCCGCCGACGTCTATCCGGGCTTTAGCCGCACTTCGGAGTGGGACACCGCCGCGGCGCAGTGCATCGTTGAGGAGGCCGGCGGAAAGATGATCGATACCGACGGCAGGCCGCTGCGCTACAACACCCGTGCCGGGCTGAGAAACCCCGGTTTCCTTGCCATAGGGGACACCGGTCGGGACTGGACGCGTCTATGTAAGAGGGGAGCCGGCAGCAGCGTGCGCTGAAAGCGTGGCGGGCCTAAAGAGGCGGGCAGGGCCCGGTCCTCAGTCGGGATCTTTCTCGCTGCGTCCGCGGAGATGCTCGGCCACATCCATGCGCTCAGGCTCGAACGCCCGTCGAAAAACTTCAAGGGTATTCTCAGGGCGCGCGCAGCCGCACATGAACACGTCCAATGCCGCATAACGGCGTTCGGGCCAGGTATGTATGCTGATGTGCGACTCCGCCAGGACCGCCACGCCGGAGACACCGCCGTTGGGAGTGAAGTGGTGCAAATGAACGTGCAGCAGGGTTGCACCCGATGCGGCGACCGCCTCGCGCAGCACAAACTCGATATGCTGAATATCGTCGAGCCGTTTGGCGCCACGCAGATCCAAGATCAGGTGGGTGCCCGCGTAGCGCACGCCGTCGCGTTCTATAAAGTAATCTTTTTGGGATACCGAATCCGGCACGTACCCGTGAACGCTGGAATGACTCTCGACCGGACGGGTCCCTGAGTCCATCCCCAATTCAGCGGAAGAGGTCGTCGCCATGAGCGTCTCCCCGTAAACCAGCAGATGAACGATATGAGGTGCGGCATTATCCGCATTCTGGGCATGAACGCAACGTGCGAGTCTTGTCCGCGCCCCATCGCCATTGTTCAGAAAATATAGCAAGCCAAAGGACCCCGTCTACTTGAGAGCATCAAGCGAGACAGGGCGGCGCGGAGTGCACCCGATTCGCAAACCTCTGGTTGTACCGCCAGAGGACGTACCCTAGGATCGCGCCGGGTAGCGGTGGCCGGGGAGGCAGCCGACTGCACCCATTGTCTAGTCGAAGCTCGCAACAAGCAGGCACGCCACCGATGCCCGAAAATTCGGAACTTCACCGACGCCGCCACGCTCCGGACCTCCGGCAAGTCAGCGCAATAGCCCTCGGTCTTCTATTGTTAGTCGGTGAGAGCGGCGCCCTGGCACAGCTCAGCCGGCTTAGCGACGAGGTAATTCGCAGCTTCCAAATGACCTATGGTAGAGAGGCAACGCAACGCCTGATTGACTGGCAGGAAGTCATGCAGACAAAGGTGGCCAGCACGGAAGAATTGAAGCGCAAGGCGGCGAACGATTTCTTCAACCAGATACCGTGGCTTACGGATGACGAGCACTGGGGCCAGGCGGACTACTGGGCGACACCGCTGGAAATGATTGGCACCAACGGCGGCGACTGCGAAGATTATTCCATCAGCAAATATTTCACTCTTCTCGAGCTAAAGGTGCCCAAGGAGCGTCTACTCATTACTTATGTGCGTGCGCCCGCCCTCAATCAGACTCACATGGTGCTGGCTTACTATCCCACGCCGGACGCGGACCCGCTGATTCTCGACAACTACAACCAGACGATTATGCGCGGCTCCGAGCGAACTGATTTGATACCGGTTTACAGCTTCAACGGAGACGGGCTCTGGCTCGCGGTGCAGCGCTCGCTCGGGCGGCGAGTCAGCGACTCTTCCACCCTCGCCCAGTGGCGCGGCCTGCTGAAGCGCATGGAAAAAGAGGGTCTGATCGAGAACAAATCCGGATGATGCTCCTACGACGGCGCGGGGCATGACGCTTCTACGCCAGCTGGTTCTGATTCTTGCTCTTATGTTCGTGCTCGTATTCGCGGGCACGTTCACTATCAATGTCGACAATACCCGCCGCTACCTGGTCACCCAGCTCGAGTCCCACGCCCAGGACACGGCCACCTCCCTCGCGCTCTCGCTGACGCCTCATGTGGGGGACGTGCTGCGAATGAAATCCATGGTGGACGCAGTCTTCGACCGCGGCGAGTACCGCCGCATCATCGTCGAAAATCTGGAAGGCGAGGCGCTGATCTCCCGCGAGGTGCCTGTGAAAGTCTTCGGTGTTCCCTCGTGGTTCGTGCGCCAGCTTCCGCTGGAGACGCCGGAAGCAAGCGCCAAGCTGATGTCGGGTTGGCGCCAGGCCGGTCAGCTGCGGGTGGTGAGCCACCCGGGACTCGCCTACGACCAGCTCTGGAGCAACGTGGTGCAGACTTTCTGGTGGTCTCTGGCCGCATTGGTGCTTGCCCTCGTTCTCACCGTCATCGCCCTTAGGGTTGTGTTGCGCTCGCTCCGCCGGGTGGAGTCTCAGGCGCTTGCCATCGCCCAGCGGGAATTTCCCCGCATCGATCGAATTCCGAGAGCGCGGGAGCTTCGCCGGGTGGTTTTGGCGATGAACAACATGACCGAGAAAGTCGAGCACCTGCTCGCGGAGCAGCACGAGCAGTCGGAACGGCTTCGCGAAGCGGCTTTCGGCGATCCGATCACCGGCCTCGGAAACCAGCGTGCATTCGAGCGCGAGCTCGAAAGACTGACCACCCACCGGGATGAGCACGCCTATGGCCTCGTCGGGATGGTGGGGATCCGCGGCCTCGAGGCGGCAAATCTCGCCGACGGTTATCAGCTCGGTGACGCGCTTCTGCAGCGCGCGGCGGATCGGATCCGTGTCGTCGTGGCCGAGCGCCACGGCTTCGCCGCCCGCCTGGGCGGAGGCCTATTTGGAATCATCCTGCCGGACATTCCCTACTCCGAGGTTGAAGAGACGGTCAGACCTCTGGTCAAGGAGTTGGCCAAAGTGAGCGTAGGCGAGCTCAGCCCCGCCGGCGTCAATATTGGCTTTGCCTACTATGGCGGAGGACAGACCGCGGAAGTCTTGAGCGAGCGGGCGGAGTCGGCGCTTGCCAATGCCGAGACCGACGGCGTCAACCTCTGGCACCTTTACGACGACGGCGAGACGGCCGCCGGACGCGACGTGCATCAAGAGGATCGCTGGCGGGTAATTTTGAACGACGTCATCGACAAGCGCGCGGTGGTGCTGAACGTCCAGCCTGTTCGCGCGTCGCAGGCAGAAGGCGAGCTTATTCATCTGGAAGTGTTTGCGCGCATACGCGGCCAGGCGGGCGAGCTGGTGCCCGCGGGGGTGTTCTTCCCCATGGCGGCTCGCGTGGGGCTGGCCGAGGCGCTGGATAGGGCCATCGTTCAAGCGGTCATCGATGCGGCCGGCAATGACCCGCGATCTGAACGCCGGTTTGCGATCAATATTTCACGCCATGCGCTGAAGAGCGAAGCGTTTTCAGACTGGCTGCTGGAGACACTGAGAAAACGCCCCGGAATTGCGGGTCGGCTCGACTTCGAGGTGACTGAAACGATGGTGGCGAATATGCCGGAGACGGTGCTGGAAATCGTCCGCCGGCTCAAGGCCGTGGGTGCAGGCTTTGGCGTTGATCACTGCGGTTCCCGCGATCTGGCGCTGGATTACCTGAAGAGCCTCAAGGCGAATTACACCAAGATTGACGGTGCGTTCATCAAGGGACTGGAACAGGAAGAGGACAAGCGTGCTTACGTGCGCTCGCTTGTCGCCACTGCGCGGGCGCTTGGCACGCGCACCATCGCCGAGCACATTGAATCCGAGCCTATGCTGGAGGCTGTTAGGGAGCTCGGGTTTGACGGCGTTCAGGGATACTTCATCGGACGGCCCGAGCCCTTATGATCGACGGCCTCGGCAACAGCTCTCGCTTCTACGAAGCCAAAAGACGCGTTGCACATGGGTCGAGAAGAAGACGGCACCGAATTAGGTACCGCCTCCGATGCTGATGAACTGAGTCTGGTGGCCAGGGGCGGAATCGAACCACCGACACGCGGATTTTCAGTCCACTGCTCTACCGACTGAGCTACCTGGCCGGGAATCGTTGGGTCTGCGCGAGGAGCGGTATTTAATCTAAGGCGCGGTCAAAAGTCCATTACCGGTCGATTTGCCGGGCAATGTCCACGCGCGCTTGAGGAGGCCGCCGTTCAACGGCCGGAATCGGGAGTTACGTAGCCGGCGGGTTTCTCCGATCCTTCGCCGAAGAGAAATTTTTCCATCTCCGTTTCCAGAAACTTGCGCGCCTCGGGGTCCATGGGGCTGATGCGGTTCTCGTTGATCAGCATGGTCTGGTGCGCGAGCCATTGCTGCCACGCCCGCTTCGATACCTGCTCGAAGATGCGTTGCCCGAGCGCGCCCGGATAGGGTGGAAAGTCGAGCCCTTCGGCCTCGGCCTTGAGTTTTACGCAGTTGACCGTTCGTTTCACTTATTTGCTCTTGACCGCGCGGGGCGGCAACTCATTCAGAATTCTGTTCACCGGAGCGGCGAGTCCCAGCCTATTCGCCGACGCGCCTTTATACCAAAGCACCGATCTCCCTTCCATGACCCGATCCGCCGCGGCGTTATCTTCGACCTCCAGCAGCACGGGCTCGATTTCCAAACGGAAATGGGTGAAGCCGTGTTGACGCCGCTTGAGAAAAGAAGTTCGGCTTGGTTTAAAGCCAAAGCGCGTGGCGCAGGCACGCGCCGGATCGTCTTCTACAGGGCACTCGGGAAATCCCCACAACCCGCCCCACACGCCGCTGGGGGGTCGGCGTTCCAGCAGCACCGCCTGATCGTCGTCTCTTAAAATCAGAAAGCGCGTACGGCGCAGCGGTTTTGGTTTCTTAGGTCGCGGCGCGGGAATGACGTCAACTCGCCCTTCCAGATGAGCGCGGCACTCGTGCCGTAAGGGACAGGTGGCACACTTCGGTCGTCGGCGCACGCACAGCGTGGCGCCCAAGTCCATTATGGCCTGGGTATAGTCCGCTACCCGGCGTTCAGGCGTGCACATCGCCGCCAGCGACCACAGCAGTTTCTCGGTTTCACGCTCGCCCGGCCAGGTCTCGATGCCGTAATAGCGGCACAGCACTCTTTTTACATTGCCGTCGAGAATGGGGTGGCGCTTTCCCAAGCTCAGCGCAAGGATGGCGCCCGCGGTGGAGCGGCCCACCCCCGGCAGCGCGCGCCAAGACTCGATTTCAGCGGGCAGCTCGCCCCTAAGATCAGCCATAATGCGCCGCGCGGCGGCGTGAAGATTGCGTCCGCGGGAGTAGTAACCGAGCCCGCTCCAAAGATGCAGCACCTCGTCTTCGTCCGCTGCGGCCAGCGTCTCCAGGTCGGGAAAACGCGCCATAAAGCGCTCGAAGTATGGGATCACCGTCGTCACCTGGGTCTGCTGCAGCATGATTTCGGAGATCCACACGCGGTAGGGCGTTGGCTCAGTCTGCCAGGGCAGATGTTTTCGACCGTTGCGCTCATACCAGTCGAGCAGCGACGCGGCGAAGTTAGGTTCGGATCCAGTCATGGCGCTGGTGGCGCGAGTGATCCGGAAGTCGCTACGCGTGCGCTTGAGGTCGACAGGCTCGATACCGATCCGGTTTGCAGCTCTAGCCGACCGTCTCTGCTCCGAGCCACAAGCTGGACGTCGTCCATGACCACGTCGCCGACAACGAGTTTAGCCAGACTCAAGCGTCCATTTAGATTGAGTGGTCGCAGGATCCCTAGCGGGGCGGCCGCCGAGACTTGGTCCTTCGATCCGTCTGAATCCAGCGGCAGATAGCGCCCGACATCCAGGGCGTCGGCGCGAAGCTCGAAGTCCACCGCGCGCCCTGGGCTCGACATCTCCGTGACGCTGAGCGACCCGCTGATACGAGTGTCGTCCAGCTTTAGCGTTAACGGGTCCAGCACCAAATCGGTGCGGCCGCCGGCCACTGCGGCAACGGCCTCCACCCGGGTGAAAGCCATCGGATCCCCGGTTCGGGGTGCCGGCAGTCCCAAATACCCGAGTAGCGCACGGGCGTCGAATCTGGGCAGGGTCAGCGAGGCCCTATAGCTGAGCTTGTCGCCGCTTGCGTCGAGCTTGATATCCCCCCGGGCGGTCAGCGGCCCGAGCGTCAATTCCAGCTCGTCGGCTTGGTACCTCGCCTGTTCGGCCGCGCGTCCCGAGCCGCTCAGCGTCAGCTGCAATGGACCCCCCGCGGTAATTGGCGGCATCTCGATACGCATGGCTGTCGTCACCGGCCACCCGGGGCTAAAGCCCAGATGGAGCCGTCCATCGGCGCGGACCCGACCCAGCGTTAAGGCCAGGGGTCCCAGTGTGACGCCGTGTAAATTGCCTGCAACGGAGGACTCGAGCCGCGCATCGTCGGGCAGTTCGGCATTCAGCGTGTCCGGCAGCGGCCGCCCCAGCCGCGCCATCAGCTCGGCGGGACTGAAGCTTGCCACGGTAACCCGTCCTTTGAGCGTCGGATCTTTCCCCAATTCGCTGGCCGCGAGATCGCCCCCAATGTCGAGGCCCGCTATCGTGAGGGCGAAGCGCTCCAACGAAGCGGTGCCGGCGATCAGATCCACCGTAGCCCGCGGAATCCTCACCCCAATGGGTGATTCGATGATGCCGGGAGCCGTGCCCGCAAGCTCCAAATCTAGAAGTGAGAGTAATCGCCCGGACGTGTCGAAGCGCGCGTCGGCGCTGGCATCGATCTGGAAACCCCCGCCGGGAAGATCGGGTCCTCGAAAAGTCACCTCGGCGGCAAGCGACTGCGCGCGGAATGTCTGCTGTGCCGGATCCGCCGAAAGTTCGGCGCCAACAGACGCATGACCCTCCACGTTGCGCGCCGGATCGCTGAATCGAAAGCGCGCGGCCAAGGGCGCGAACCGACGGGCGGACAGCGGGCCGACATGAAAATCCAGATCCGTGACGCGAAGGCGCTCACCGCTTGCCAGGTCGACGTAAGTGAGCGTGGCCTCGCTAAGCTCCAGTCGGCCGAGCGCTAAAAGAGCGGACGGTGGTTCTCCGTCCCCGTTACCCGCTGTCAGCATTCGATCAAAGTTATTTCCGCCGGAGGCGGACCGCGCCAAGTGGACGTTCAAGCCCTCCACGGCTACCAGGTCTGGCGCAACGGTTCCGGCGAGTAGAGGATAAAGCTTGACCCGCAATGTCAGGGTCTCGAATTCGGCCAGATTGCGATCGGCAAACCCCGGCGGATTGTGCAACTCGGTGTGGCCGACTTTGACGCCCAAGCCCGGAAAAAAGAAAGGGGACAGGTCGCCGTCGATGGACAAGACCAGACCGGTCTCGCTTTTCACCCGGGCCTCGATCTCGGCCTTGATAGCGTCGGCGTCAAACAACCACGCCGCTACGAGCGCCAGCACAAGCGCCAGCACAACGACGCCGGCCGCAATACCTGCCAACCATTTGAAGAATGTCACCAATCCAAAGCTTCGATGGCCCGCACCGCCAACGCCTGGGGCATCGTTTGCTCCCCACGCCGCCCGATCATTCGCCCAGCCTGGCGCGGGCTCTTCTAATGGCAGCTTTAACCTGGGCCGGGGCGGTGGCGCCAAAGTGATCCCGCGCCGCCAGCGCGCCCTCCAGGGTCAGCACCGAATAGACGTCCTTCCCGATGCGGGCGCATAAGGATTTAAGCTGTTTCAGGGGCAAATCCGACAGCTCACAGTCAGCGTCGATGGCCAGCTTCACCGCGCGGCCGACAATTTCGTGAGCGTCGCGAAAGGGGATCCCTTTGCTAACCAGATAATCGGCCAGATCCGTGGCGGTAGCGTAGCCTTTGAGTGCGGCAGCGCGCATGGCCGCGGGATTCACCGTCATGGTGGTCAACAGTCCTGAGTATACGCGCAGGCAATCCTTCACCGTATCCACGGCGTCGAACAACGGCAGCTTGTCTTCCTGGTTGTCGCGGTTGTAGGCCAGCGGTTGCGCCTTCATCAGCACAAGCAGGCTCACCAGGTGACCGTAGACGCGGCCGCTTTTTCCGCGCACGAGCTCTGGAACATCGGGATTTTTTTTCTGCGGCATGATGGATGATCCAGTGCAATACGCGTCGCTCAAACTGACGAACTGAAACTGCGACGAGCCCCATACGATCAGCTCTTCGGACATGCGTGACAGATGCATCATCAGCATGGCCAGTGCGCTCAACAGTTCAATCAAGAAATCCCGGTCGCTGACCGCGTCGATGGAGTTTTCGCACGGCGCGTCGAAGCCGAGCGCCCGAGTGGTGAAGTCACGGTCGATGGGAAATCCCGTGCCGGCAAGCGCTGCCGCTCCCAGCGGCGATTGATTCATCCGCCTGCGGCAATCGGCTAGGCGACCGGCGTCCCGGTGAAGCATTTCGAACCACGCCATCAGGTGATGCCCGAAGGTCACAGGCTGCGCGGTCTGTAGATGGGTGAACCCCGGCATGACGGTGTCCGCTTGCTGTTCGGCCCTGTCCAGGATCGCCGACTGCAGCACCCGGATCAGTTGCGCAATCGTGTCGATTTCCTCGCGAACCAGCAGGCGTACATCCGTGGCCACCTGATCGTTACGGGATCGGGCGGTGTGGAGTTTCTTTCCCACCACGCCGATGCGCTGGGTCAAGGCCGCCTCGATGTTCATGTGCACGTCTTCCAAGGCTTCGGACCAGACAAACGTTCCGGCTTCAATTTCCGCGGCGATGGATTCGAGCCCCGAAACGATGGCCTTGCACTCAGCGTCGCTTAGCAAGCCGGCCTTGGTGAGCATTTTGGCGTGAGCGACAGAGCCACGGATGTCGAAGGGGGCGAGACGCTGATCGAATGCCACCGAAGCGGTGAAGTGTTCCACCAAGGCGTCGGTGGACTCGGCGAAACGCCCGGACCAGGGCTTTGAAGGGGTTTTGGAATTATTCATATCGCGGGTCCCGGCAGGCTTTGAGCAAGGGCAAGGTCCGGTTCAGCGCCTGGAGTATATCTATAATGAGTTTGCAGTTGGACACGATCCTCGAATTATGAACAGGCCGAACCCGGCGTCAGCGGAAGACACTCTGTTTCTACCCGATTTCTGCGCCTTACGCATGGTGTTTGCCATTGTTTTGGTAGGGCAGCTGCTGGCGTTCGTGGTGGTGCTGGCGCCGACGAGACTCAGTGCCGACAGCTGGCGGGATATGGCCTACAGCTCGCTGTTCATTCAGTGGGTGGGCTTGAGCAGCGCGGCCATATTGTGCTTTAGCCGCCGGTGGCTCAAGCGCGTAAACAATGCACAGGCGGGCTTTTTCAGCTATTCCATCGTTATCCTGGTGACGCTGGTTTTAAGCGAAGTCGGTTTCTGGCTGGTCGTCAACGGCGTCGTTCCGGTCGAGGCCTCTAGCTTTGCCGTGCCTTCCTACGGGCAGGGCATTGCTCCAGCGATGGTGACTTTCATCAAGACGCCGCAGCACTTCGAACTCTTGCTGAGAAATCTCGGCATCAGCGCTATCGTGAGCGCCGTGGCGTTGCGCTACTTCTACGTTCAGCATCAGTGGAAGACAAACCTCGAATCGGAGCACCGCGCGCGCATCCAGGCGCTGCAGTCGCGGATCCGGCCCCACTTCCTGTTTAACAGCATGAACACCATCGCCGCACTCACCCGCAGCGATCCGGCGCTGGCTGAAGAGGTGACTGAAGATCTGGCGGAGCTTTTTCGCGTGAGCCTGGGCGACGCCAGCGTCCCGGTGCCGCTGTCCCGTGAGCTGGAAGTGTGCCGCCAGTACCTGCACATCGAGAAACAGCGCTTAGGCGATCGCATTGCCGATCGTTGGGCAATCGACGAATTGCCTTCGGCGGCGCTCATCCCGGGACTGTCTTTACAGCCGCTGGTAGAGAACGCCGTGTACCACGGTATCGAACCTGCCACCGACGGCGGCGTAATCGAGATCTCGGGTGGTGAGGAGGACGCGCGCGTTTGGATTCGGATCGCAAATTCAAGGCCGAGAGAAAATACGAATAACTCGAGACCCGGGGGTAATCAAATGGCGCAAGAAAACGTCGGCCAGCGTATGCGAGCATTCTTCGGTGACGGCGCTGAGCTTCAGGTGAAAGAAGGCGCTTCGGAGTATGCGGTGGAGCTGCGCTTTCCTTTGGTCACCGACTACGTTACGGGAGCACGAACCCGTTGAAGGTCCTCATCGTTGATGACGAACCACTCGCCCGCGCCCGTCTTTATCGCTTGGTGACGGAGCTCGAGGACGATATCGTGCCGGAGGAGGCCGGCAACGGTCCGGAGGCGCTGCGAAGAGTGCAGGAGAATACCGTCGATGTGGTGCTGCTGGACATCCGCATGCCGGGCATGGACGGGATTGAGGTTGCAAGACACCTCAAGCATCTGGACCGCGCGCCGGCGGTTATTTTCACCACCGCCTACGACAGCCATGCGCTGCAAGCGTTTGAAGCGAGCGCCGTCGACTATCTGCTTAAACCGATTCGTAGAGGACGACTCAAGGAAGCACTCGAGCGCGCACGCACGTTGACCGGGCGTCAGATCGATGCCCTGGAAGTCACGGATCCCGGCGCCGGCAAGGCGC
Organism: Gammaproteobacteria bacterium; assembly: GCA_041589735.1. GTDB lineage: Bacteria > Pseudomonadota > Gammaproteobacteria > HK1 > HK1 > CAMYJH01. The sequence continues at coordinate 14,632 of JBFHVA010000020.1, forward strand.
GCACCCATGTGAGCGCAAGTTTGAAAGGAGACTTGAAGCTGGTGCCCGTGGCCGACGTGCGCTTCTTTCGCGCCGAGCATAAGTACGTAGTGGCCCGCTACGCGCACGGGGAGCTGGTTCTGGACGAGGCCTTGAGTGCTCTGGAAGAGGAGTTCAAGCAAGGCTTCATGCGCGTCCACCGCAACGCGCTGGTGGCGCTCGCGCATGTGCGCGGGTTACAAAAGCACGCGGGAGGCGGTTATCGGCTTCGCTTTGAGGGCATAGAAGACGCAGTCGAAGTCAGCCGGCGATGCCTTCCCGACGTGCGCCGGGCGCTCAAGGAACGGGCATGATTAAGATTACTTTAGAGGTTTAGAAAACACCGGATACAAGTTCCACAAGCCTTTGTAATTCTGGCGTTTCGTCTTGTGCATGGTTATGAGGCATGGTCTAGTATTGCAACAGACGACTCAACCGTTGCCGCGCAGCCAACCTGGGCAACAATCTTTTGGTTCAGTCGCGGCGAAAGCAGGTCAGCATTCCGGTGAATTCACGATCCGAGCAGAGTAAGGCATCGACAGAGATGGGCCTGTGGCCCGACGCGGCCCAAGCGCCTCAAGCGCTGCGGGTGCGTAACCACGACCAGGTAAGAACAGTTCCCCTGTCGGAGCTGGACGCGGTGATCGACTGTCCACCGATGTCCTCGGTGCCTGCCGCACCCGAGTGGCTGCTGGGCGTTGCCGCCTACAAGGGCGCGCTGTTGCCGGTGGTCGATCTGGCCGTGGCGTGCGGCGATCGAGTTTCCGCCGCCGGCGAAGCGGGCGATCGATTGCTGCTGGTCGAGGCGGGCCTTCATCGGCTCGCGTTCTCGGTAGACGCAATCCTTTCGCAAGCCCCGGATTCAATGTCGAGTGATGGTTCAGCGATTTCGCTTCGGGTGCTTGCCGCTCAGCTGCTCAACACCGCGCCTGCCGGCACCCCGTATGCCGTCGAGCCGATTGCCCAGTGAGCGATCTCAATCTCGCGGATACGGATACGGGCGATAAGTCGCCCCCGTTACGGCGCATTCCCGCGCATCAGTGGCGCTTGCTCCTGCCCCTGGCGCTGCTGCTTCTGACCGCGGCCGTTTATCTGATCCAGCGCGGTCACGAAAAAAGCGAACAGACCCTGCGACTTGCCATTTTGCATCAAAGTGAATTAGCGGCCCGTTTTGCCGCCAGCGCTAGCCGCGCGACAGAAGGAGCGCCCGGCGCGTTCTTTGAACTCAGGCGTAGCCGTACCCGCGCTTTAAACGCGCTCCCGACGCTCGAGGTCGAGTCATCTTTTCCCTCACAGCCGGAAGAAACCGATGCATTGCGTGCCAAGCTGGAAGAGCTCAAAGGTCTTTGGCGCCGGATGAATGGTTCTCTGGAACGCTTACTTGAAGCGGAAACCGCGGCGGCCACGGTGCGCAACAACGTAGAGGCATTTCAATCCATTGCCACCGGGGTTCTTGTCACCGCCGATGAGCTGGTAGATGCGATGGTGGCCGCCGAAGAACCACCGGCGCAGATCCGAGCGGCCTCCCGTCAGCTTCTGCTGATTCAGAGGATCTCCGCCAACGTGCGACGCGTGCTGGAAGGCGGCGACGGCATGATGACCGCGGCGGACCGATTCGGGCGTGACGCTGTCCACTTCGGTGAAGTCAACAACGCACTTCTGGTAGGCAGTCCAGAAATGAAGCTCAAGCGCGTCCGGGATGACGCCGCGCGGGAGATCCTGGTGGATATCGGGCGGGAATTTCGTCGCAGCGCCAATCTCATCGAACAAATCATGTCCGACGCGGTGACGATGGCGAGCGCCCGCGCCGCGGGGGCGGAGATTGTCGCCGACAGTGAGAAAATCTCGGCACTGAGCCGCGAGATCGAGGCGGGACTGGCCGCCGCCAACGCATCGCGCCTTCCGCTTCAGGGCCTGGTCCAGATCTTCGGCGCCTTGGCCATTCTCTCGCTGTTGGTCACCATCGGTCAGATCGCCGCGGTGACTCGCCGTGCCCGCATCGAGGCGCGCCGCCACAGCGCTTTAGCGGCCACCGAGCGCGCCGAAAGGACACTGCGCGAAAGTGCCATCGAGGCTCGGGAGCTGGCCACGGAGAACGCAATCCGGCGGCTTATCGACGAGCTGGACCGGCTCTCGCGCGGCGAAGCCCCGAAGGCGGTGGAGCTCAGAGAGGAGTACTCGGGAACCCCGCTGGCGCCGCTGGAGTTGGCGGTCGGCGCGGTTCGTAAGCGTTTCGCGTCTCTCGCCCAGGCCGCCGCAAAAGTGTCCGCCGCCGGAGGCAAGTTCGTGGGGGTCGCAAAGGCGGCGCGGGGAATAGCCGATGAGCAGAGAGCTCAAGTGGAGCAGGCCGCCAAGGCAACGCGGATCATGGCGGCGCAGGTGGAGTCCGTCGGCGACCACGGTCGAACTGCCGGCGAGATGGTCGCGCGCTCCCTGGATTCCGCTAGGCGCGCATCGGCGGCGGCGGAGACGGCTGGAGGACAGGCGCAGCAGACTCTGTTTGCAGCCAAGAATGCCGCGGCTCGGATCCGCCAGCTCAACGAATCCACCCGACAGATTCAGGAGATTGGCCGCAGCATGGATGAGTTGAGTGAGCAGTGCCGGATCCTCTCGCTAAACGTCTCAATTCGCGCCTCACTGGCTGAAGAATCCTCCGGGCCGGTCGGCGCTCGTTTCGCCGATGACGTGCAAAAGCTTGCCGCCGATGCGCGGCGGGCGCTCAAGCGCATCGAAAACGTTAACGAGGACGTGCGCGCCCACGCGGGCCACGCTGCGGACAGCATCAAGCAATTGATTTGGGCGGCGGAAAACACCGTGCAACAGAACCAAACGGCTTTCAACGAGATTTCAGGCGTGACCCAGATGGCGGAGCGTTTGGATTCGACCCACCGGGCGCTGACCGACGCCCTTGAGGAACACACCCTGCGCATGACTCAAGTGGTGAAGTCCACGACTTCAGTGCATCAGGTGACCAGCCGCGCCCGCGGCGAGATTCGGGACTGCGCCGAGAGTGCGGGACGACTTTCAGAGCTTGCGGGTCTTCTGGAATCGGCGCTTACCGGATACGATGAAAGAAAAGAAATTCATGGCAGCATAATCGAGATGCCCGCACTGGGTCCCGTGTCGCGGACCGCAAACGGCAACGACGACGAAGCTGAAGCTTCGAAGCAGGCCGTTGGCCGAGACCCTGCATAACAAATCGTCCGTTGAGAGTCACCCGGGTTTTAGTTCATGGTCGGAACAAGCGAACTCAAGGCAGCGCAGGATCCGACCCGCTACGACACCGGGTGGTTTCCGGACGCAGCGGAAAGCGCGACGGCGCTTACACGGTTGGTGGCTCTTGCAGAAGTCGTCAGGGCAAACCCGAAAAAGGTGCGGGAGCTTTTGTCTGAATGCCGGGCGGGGGTGCGGGCGGCGTGCGCGGAGCTCAAGGAATCCGGCCGCTCACGTTATGTGCCCTTATTGGCCGAGCTCGAACGTACCCTTGATGCGTCTGTGGCGCCGCCGGGGACGAACGCATGCGCTGCCATTGCCGCAGCAACACATCTGATGGCCACAGCCCTTAAGACGTCCGTGCCGCCGCCCCGGGCGCGGGAGATGGTGGCCATTGCGGAGCTTCGTGGCGTGCGCGGTGCCCCGGCTCCATGGCGCAGTCCGATTGTCGACTGTTCCTTTGCGGCGCCGCAGGAAGCGGCGGACTCGGACGAGGCAAGAACCGAATCGAGCCCGGAATACCTGCCCCGGGCGCTGTCCGCCTACCGCCAATCCCTGCTCAGGTTTTTGAAGACCGACTCATCCGATGAAGTCAAACGGCTCTCGGAGTTGAGCTCGCGAGTCGCAAAAGCCTGCGGCGATACAATCGAACGGCGTCGCTGGCGGGCAGCCAGCGCCTTGTTCGCCTGCGTGAGCGAGTCCGGCGAGACTGCACGTCCATTGGTCAAGCGGCTGGCGGTGAAGCTGGAACAGGCGTTGCGGAGTTTTACTGAAGACGTTGCGGTGAACGAGCAAAGCCGGCGCGCCCTGGTCCTAGACCTGGAGGTGCTGACCACGCTACTTCGACAGAACTCTCTCGATAACGGTGCCGGGGAAGACCCGGGACTTCCTCTAAAAGCAGATCCAAAAGCCCTCGAGGCTGTGCTCGAGCAACTGGCGACCACGTCCGAGGCCCGCCATGAGCTGCTGGCGCAGCTCGCCGACGCTTTCCTGGTGGCCGGCAAGTACGACCACTGGCTTGAAGCCTGTGAGCTGGCGGAACGGCTCGAGAGTACGGAGGCGCTTCGGGCAGCCGTGTCGCGCTGGAAGACGCTAAAGCCGCAATGCGACGAACGCCCACCTGAATCGAGCGTGAGTACACACTTCGTTCAAGCCCAAGCCGCCTTGAGCCGCATCGAAGGCGCGCTGAAGCCCGTTGCCGGGCCGGGCGACGGCGAAGCCCGCGTTTCGGGTATTCCCGTGGATGAAGCCTTGCTCGAGAACCTCAACCTCATGGCCCGGGAAATTCGTGGCGCCCGATCCCGAGCCGAGGCGAACCTCGGCAGCTTGAGAGGCGGCCTGATGGACATGGAGCGCACCATACGCACGCTGCGCTCTCAGCTCGAGTCCCTCGAGGTGGAATCTCATGCCCACTACAGCGAGCCGGCCGGTTCGGTAGCCGAAGTCGGCGCGCAGTCGACATTCGGCGCTTTGTCTCGAGGCATCGAGGAGCTCGCTGGGCTTAAAAACGCGCTGGAGGCGCTCACCGAGGAAACCGAATATGCGCTCGCGGCCCAGGCCGGCGAGGACGCCCAGCTTGAGCAGGGGCTGCTGAAAACCAGAATGACGCCGGTGGGCGCACAGTTCGAAGCGTTGTGCCATTGCGTCGCAGAGGCCGCCTCCGGCTTGGGGCTGTCGGCGACGCTCAGCACACGCGGCGCCGAAGTGGCATTGGAGCGAAGCCAGGTCGACGCGCTCTTCCGGGCGCTGGATCCTTTGCTGCAAGCCTGCGTGGCGGAAGGTCTATCTGCATCTGCCTTGCCGGCGCCGGCGGATCACGACCAGGGGCAGCTGGAGCTCGAGGTGTCCCAACCCCGCTTCGACGTGCGCGTGGAGATCTCTTATCGAGGCGCGCCGCTTTCCCGCACCACTCTGACCGCTCTGACCCCGGCCCTGGATGCGCTGGGCGCAGTGCTATCCAGCGGGGTGGACGGTGACGGCAGGGCGCGGATGCGTATTTCAATCCCGGGGCCGCCGCTGCCCATGGACCTGCTGCTGGTGGAGGTGGGTGGGAGCCGATTTGCGCTGCCGCTCAGGGACATTTCCGGCGTATCACAGTCGCCCGAGGCGAACGCTGCCCCGGAAAGCGACGGGCGCCACATGAAGGTGGACGAAAAGTCTTATCGCCTGACCTCTCTGGCGCAAGTCATCGACATTAAGGCCGAGCCGGTGCATGTAAACGGGTCGGCCTGTGTTCTCGTCGAGCGGCCGGAATCATGCCTCGCCTGCCGGGTGGATTCGATCGTCGGCCGGGAGCGCATGCTGGTGAGATCCCCCGGGCCGCTGCTGTCGTCCAACCCCTGGGTGCTTGGAGTGGTCGTCGACGCGCTGGCCGCTCCTACCCTGGTGCTCGACCTGAGCGCGCTCGAAACCAGACAGGCGGCATCACACGCTGTGTGAAAGATCACCGCACACCAGCTGCAGCGCGGTCAGAGCCGCCACCGCGGCGGTCTCGGTGCGAAGGATCCGTGGTCCCAAGGAAAGCGGCTTAAAACCGGACTGCTTCACCCGGGCCATCTCTCCGTCGCTGAATCCTCCCTCCGCCCCGATCAGCAGCACCACGTGATCCAGGGGCTCGAGATCGCCTGGGCAAAGTCTCGCTTCCGGCGAGAGAACGAATCCCGTCGCCGTTTCCGGTTGGAAACGTTTTTCAAGCCATTCTTCGAGGCTCCCAATCTCTACGATGCTCGGAAGCCGGGTTCGCCCGCACTGCTGGCACGCGCTCACCGCAATGCCTCGCCAGTGTTCGAGGCGGCGCAAGCGCCGCGCGTCGTCCAGCCGCACCACGCTGCGTTCGGTGGTCACCGGCGCAATGGTGTGGACCCCGAGCTCGACGGCTTTCTGCATCGTGAAGTCCATTCGCTCACCGCGGGAAATCCCCTGAACCAGAGTGATATTGAGCGGGGACTCGCGGTCCGTCGGTATAAAGGCGCCAACCCGAGCCTCCACCGCGTCCCGCCCCGCATGCTCGACCTGGGCGGGGTACTCCCCGCCCGTCCCGTCGAAGACAATGAACTCCGCTCCGACCTCGAGACGCAACACCTTGCTCAAGTACCGCGCCCGATCCCCTTCGAGGCGGATGCCGTCGCCCTCATTGAGCTTTGAGTCAACGTAGATTCGGGTCTTGCGCATGGTTCAAGCCCGCACCCGCTAGGCGGCCACCGCGATCTCGATTCCCTGCCATGCGGTTTCAGCCAGATGGTCGATCTGCTCGGGGGTGATGACGTAGGGGGGCATGAAGTAAACCACGTTGCCCAGCGGCCTCAATAACGCACCTTTGCTGAGCGCGTGGCGATACACGTGCAAGCCCCGGCGCTCCTGCCACGGGAATGGAATTTTATCGGCCTTGTTTTTCACCATTTCGATGGCGAGGGTCATTCCCTGTTGACGCACGTCACCCACGTGGGGATGCGCTTTGAAGCGTTCGGTGGCCTGCTGCATTCTCTCCGCCAGCGTCCGGTTGCTTTCGATGACCTTGTCGGTTTCGAAGATATCTAGGGTCGCCAGCGCTGCGCGGCAGGCAAGCGGATTCCCCGTGTAGCTGTGGGAATGCAGAAACGCCGTGAGCTTCTCGAAGTCGTCGTAGAAAGCCTGATAGACCTGCTCGGTGGTCAGCACCACCGATAACGGCAGGTAGCCCGCGGTGAGCCCCTTGGAAAGACACATGAAATCCGGGCTGATCCCGGCTTGCTCACAGGCAAACATGGTCCCGGTGCGCCCAAAGCCAACCGCGATCTCATCGGCGATGAGATGAACCTGGTGACGATTGCAGGCCTCTCTGAGCAGGCTCAAGTAGAGGGGATCGAACATCCGCATGCCACCGGCGCACTGAATCAGGGGCTCGACAATGACCGCACAGGTCTCTTCCGCGTGACGCTCGAGCAACGCTTCCATCTGCTCGAAAACTCTCGCCGCGTGTTCGGCGGGTGTCGTGCCTTGCTCACGCAAGAACGCGTCCGGTGATGGCGCGCTGATGGCCCGCATCAGCAGAGGGTCATAGGTTTCTTTGAACAGCGCCACGTTGCCAACCGCCAGCGCGCCCAGCGTTTCACCGTGGTATGAGTTTTCCAGGGTGATGAATCTGTGTTTTGAGGCCTTTCCGAGATTTCTCCAGTAGTGAAAGCTCATCTTCAGCGCGACTTCGACCGCAGAGGAGCCGTTGTCCGCAAGAAAACAGCGGGTCAGTCCTTCGGGCGTCAACTTGACCAGGCGTTCGCACAGCTCGACCACGGGCTCATGACTGAATCCCGCCAAGATGACGTGCTCGAGCTTTTCCAGCTGGTCGCGGACGGCCGCATTGATGCGGGGATTGGCGTGGCCGAAAAGATTGACCCACCAGGAGCTTACGGCATCGATGTAGCGGTTGCCCTCGAAGTCCTCAAGCCAGATCCCTTCGCCCCGCTTTATGGGAATGGGGGGGAGGGTTTCACAGTCTTTCATTTGCGTGCATGGGTGCCACAGCACGCGAAGATCGCGCTCAATGAGCGCCGCGTTATTGCTGGTCATTTAGCTCAACCTTCGTTGCAGGCGTCGATTATTAACGCGGGTGCGCTTGGTAAGAACCCGAGGACCCTTCGTCGTACAAGGCCAATCAAGGACAACTTTTGCTGCCTGGGCCAGTCTCAATTCTATCAACACCGAAGCGCCGGTTTATTCTGGCCTTCGGTCAAGATCCACGGCATTGGGGCGAAAGCCGTTCCGCTGTATAGTCACGGCGTGAACATAATCTACCCGGGCGCGAAGCGGGAATGTATCGATTTTGCCCGTTCGGGACACGTTTAGTGGCTCGCGGCACGAGCAGGTAGCCAGCGTTCCACCCAGTCAACGGAGATTTGTGATGAAGACAGTAACGAGCGCCGCGCTGGTTCTCGCGCTGGTGTCGGTGGCAAGTTTCGCCGACGAGAGCAAAAAGCTCGAGTCCAACGTGCAAAAGTTCAGCTACGCCATCGGGCTTCAGCTGGGCGATAACCTGAAGAATCAGGGAATAATCGACCTGGACGAGGAGGCGGTGGCACAGGGCATTCGAGATTACCTAGACGGAAACGATCTGAAGCTCACTCCAGAGGAGATTCAACAAGCCGTCGTCGCTTACCAGCAGGAAATGCTCGAAACGCGCCTCGCGCTGGCAAAGAAGAACCGGGAAGCGGGTGAAACTTTCTTGGAATCGAACGGTGAGCGAGACGGCGTTGTGGTTCTGGAAAGCGGGGTGCAGTACGAGGTGGTGGAAAAAGGTTCAGGTGATAATCCCACCGAGACCGACATCGTAGTGGTGCACTATCGGGGATACCTCCTGGACGGAAGCGAGTTTGACAGCTCGTTCAGCCGGGGGGAGCCCACCGAGCTTGAGATCGCCCAGGTCATCCCCGGCTGGCAGCAAACTCTGCAGCTGATGAAGGTGGGCGCTAAGTGGAAGGTGTGGATCCCGTCGGATCTCGCCTATGGCTTGAGAGGCGCGGGTAGCAAGATAGGACCCAATGAATTGCTCCACTTCGACATCGAGTTGCTGAGCATCAAGGAGGATGGCTGATTTGACTTAACCCTCGGGGCTTCGTTCGGCGCTGTGAAAGCTTGAGCGATAGGCAAACAATCCTACAGCTCCACCGGTGTGCAAGAAGACAACGTTTCGCTTGTCTTTCAGTGAACCTTTCTGCACCAGGTCGATCAGGCCCGCCATTGCCTTGCCGGTGTATACGGGATCGAGAAGTATCCCCTCCAGGCGTCCGGTGAGTGTCACCGCGGCGACCATCTCTGCGGTGGGGATGCCGTAGCCTTTCCCAACGTAGTCGCCGTTCGCGCGCACATGTTCCCGCGAAAAAGGCACATTCACGTCGAGCAGCTCGAGAGTCTCCCGGGCAAGCGTAAGGACTTTGTCTTCCTGCTCCGTGGCGGATCGGCTGACGCACACGCCAAGTACCGGAACGTCGAGGCCAAGCCCGGCGAAACCCGCCAGCAGCCCCGCCTGAGTGCCGGCACTGCCACTGGCGTGCACCACCAGGTCTATGTCCAGTCCGAGTCTCTGGCTTTGCTCCCACAGCTCTTTGGCACAGCGGGCGTAGCCAAGCGCGCCGCGGGCGTTCGACCCACCCACGGGTAGGACGTAAGGTCGCTTTCCCTCCGAGCGGAGATCGGTCGCCAGCGCCTCAAGCGCCGCGTCCATGTCCGTGTCCTTGGGGAAATGATAGGTACGCGCGTGGCACAAGCGATCGATGAGGTAGTTTCCGTTGTGGGCGTAATCTGCGCCGCCGTCCGCCCATACCTCCTCGAGCAGCAGGTGGCAGTCTAGCCCCAGTCGGGCGGCGGCGGCGGCAGTCTGGCGGGCGTGGTTGGACTGCACCGCTCCCGCTGTGAGCACCGAGTCGGCGCCGTGCTTGAGCGCCTCGTCCAGGAGATATTCGAGCTTTCTGGTCTTGTTGCCGCCGCTGGCAAGCCCGGTGCAGTCATCGCGCTTTATCCACAAACGTGGACCGGCCAGCGCTTCGCTCATTCGGGGCATGGGTTCGAGCGGCGTGGGAAAATGGCCCAGCGGTACGCGATCGAAACGTTCAAGCTTCACGATCGTATTCGGTCAAAGGCTGCAAGCGGCCGGTGTAGAGACCTTAGAACTACCGCGCCGTAAGGGCAACGGGGGGCGGAGGATTTGATACAGGTAGCGCCTGTGTCTGAAAAGGCGCGCCGCGGGACCGAATGTCCGGGTTCAGGCGATGCTAAACCGTTTTTCTTCGCTTCGAGCTCGACTTGATGTGCGGCTGCCCGCGTCCGTACAGGTAAAGTTCGTACTCTTCCATGGGCACAAGCTGTTCTTCTATGAACAGTACGAAGCGCCTCAGGTTTTTTGTGTCTATAAATCTTTTGAAGCTAAAGCCGATGGCGATTCGCGCTGCCTCCGGGGCGCCGTCTACCGCCGAAACGTGAGCCACGAGGCATTTTACCGAAATCGGGACTCGTTCTTTGCGCAGCGGTACCAGGAACCGCGCACGCACGTAACAAGCCTTGCTCTTCCCGATTTCCTCTCTTTTGGGCAACAGAGCTGCGGCCGATTCGGCACTCAGGCGGACCTGCATGCCGCCTGGAGAGACGTTATGCATCAGGCCGCTAACCGTCCGTCCTGTCGAACCGGTTAGCATGACCGGAACGGTTATGGTAATCCGTGGGAGCTGACGCCGATCGACGTCGACGAAGGGCGCTCGCTTTTCGATGCTCATGAATCGCCTCGAGCCGTCCGTCGCAAATGAAGGGTCTTTTTTGCCGGGGCTGACAGTCCCCGGCAAGACTCCTACGGACGCATCCCTCAATATCGGCAAAGTTCGCCAATCATTGAGTGCGAGGACACGTTGGCGGTTGGGTAAAGGTCTCCGCCTTATCTTGAAGTGTCAGGAATAATTCCCGGAAAGAAGCTGCGCGATCCCGTGAGGGTCGTTTCTCAAGGTCGGAAATCAGGAAGGCTGCCGTCCATGTACCACTGTTCGGTGCCGGGATCGAACCACCAAAGATCCGCTTGAGAAATAGTGCGCACCTTGTTGGAATCGGGGAAGTAGTAATCGAAGCTGGTGGCTACGGTGGCCTCGTTGCGTTCCTCATTTACGCTCAAGATGCTGGACCCATAGGCGCTCACGCGCACCTCTGCAGGCACCCTGACCGTGGCAGACGTGGCTCCACCGTCCCGGCGCCGGAGAAGTCCGGCGGCGACGTCGAAGTTTCCCCAGCGGATAGAGTCTGTATACAGGCGTACCGCCTGGTCGAGCTTAAGCGCGCGACTTTCTTTTTTGATTTTCGCGCAGCTGCTCGCTGCCGCCATGGCGACTACGACCATGACCAGCACTTTCATGAAGCTTCGATGATTCATGTCTTCAAGCGGCGCGTTAAAAACACCCCGCTACAGGTTTCAAATCCAAGATTTAAGCCTATCACCATTAAAGCGCTCCAGCCTAACCTGCCCCTAACGCTTGACCTTTACACGCGCGACCGCTACCCGGCGCGGTTGGGCGGGAGATTAATGTTCCCGCGTGGCTGTGAAACGCACTTCCGGCCAGCGCTCCTGGGCCAGATTAAGGTTCACCAGGGTCGGCGCCAGGTACGACAAATTGCCGCCGCTATCTAAAGCAAGCCTTGCTTCGTTCTTGCGCTTGAACTCTTCGAGCCGTTTCGCGTCAGCACATGAAACCCAGCGGGCGGTGGTGACATCTACCGAGTCAAAACTGCTTTCCACTCCGTACTCGTGACGTAAACGGTACGCCACCACGTCGAACTGCAGGCTGCCGATGGCGCCCAAGATAAGGTCATTTCGGGCTATTGGCCGGAACACCTGTGTCGCCCCCTCCTCGCTCAGCTGATCCAGCCCCTTTTGCAGCGCCTTCATTCTCAGCGGGTCGCGAAGCACTACTCGGCGAAACAGATCAGGGGCAAA
>JBFHVA010000021.1:0-25684 GCA_041589735.1 Gammaproteobacteria bacterium
CTTAGGTTTAGCGGTGGTGCCCGAGGTATACAGAATTGCCACCAGGTCCTCGCTTCGCGGCGTAACCTTCGGCGGCGTATCCGGTTGTGCCGACAGGCGCGCTCGAAACTCCGCGCCCGAGTCTCCATCGCCGCATAGCAGCACCTCTTCAACGCCTGCGCATCGTTCCCGTGCCGCCTGCGCCGTGAGTTCGAATTCCGACTGGGTGAAAATGAGCCGGCTGCCGGAGTGACTGAGTAGATATTCGAGCTCTTCCACGCTCGCCTGGGTGTTGGTGGGCATGATCACGATTCCAGCCTTGGCGGCTCCGAACCAAAGAAAAAGAAACTCGAGGCAGTTGGTGAGGTGAAGATTGATCCGGTCGCCCGGCTGCATTCCCAAATTCAGAAGCAGGTGCGCGGTCCGGTTCGCCGCGGCGTCCAGTTCGCGAAAGGTTACCCGGATCGTTTCTCCGTTCAGATCGTCGAAGACGACAAAGATCTCGTCCGCGACGGTTTCGGCGCGATACTCGACAAGCGAGCGCAAAGTTCGATTGCCTGTGGAAAACGCCATCGATTGACCGTGGACAAACGCGAAATATGCGGCAGCGAGCCTAACAGGAAGAAAAAGTCATGGCCACGAGCAAACCCATTCAAGGCCCCGCCCCGTTTATAGTTGGCAGGTACATGCTCCTGCCCAGGCGTTCAGCGGATGCGCGATCGTTAAGCGCGATCTGCTAATCTTTGCCGTCATGCCGCGGGAGGAGAGCGACGAGGCCCTCATGCTCCGTTACCGGAACGGCGAGGTTCGCGCGTTCGAGCTGCTCTATGAACGCCATAAGGGACCGCTATTCAGATTCATACTGCGCCAGTGCGCACAGCGCGCGGTGGCGGAAGAGCTGTTCCAGGACGTTTGGACGAACCTCATCCGAAGCCGCGAGCGCTACCGCGTGCGCGCCAAGTTCAGCACCCTGCTCTACCGAATGGCCCGCAACCGGCTCATCGACCATCACAGATCCGCCCGCGCCAACCCCGGGCATGACGCCGCGGCCGCGAAGTCACCGGCCGAGACCGCGAGCGCTAATCCCGGCCCAGACAACCGTCTCGAGTCTCAACGAATGAGCGCGCGCCTTCGCGCACAGATTGCATCCTTGCCCCCGGACCAGCGGGACGCATTCTTGCTCCGTGAAGAGGGCGGTCTCCGCCTGGAGCAGATCGCCGAAGTCACCGGTGTCGGAACAGAAACCGTCAAAAGCCGGCTGCGCTACGCCGTGGCCAAGCTGAAGCAGACGCTGTCGGAAGATTCATGAGCGGCAGGTCGGAAAAAGACCGCGAGCTCGACGCCTACCTCAGCGGAGATTCTCCCGTATCCAAGGCATACAAAGAGAACGCGCGCGAGTTGCCTCCGGCCCACCTGGATGCGCGGATCCTGGCGGAAGCGCACCGGGCGGACGCCGGACCCAAAACGCAGCTGGCGCGGAGCCCGTTCTCTGGAAGCTGGATGGTGCCGGCATCGGTCACCGCCGTGGTGGTGCTCGCGGTAAGCGTGGCGGTGCTGCTTCCGGAAGGCAGACCGGGTCACGAACGCCAGAGGGACCGTTTCGAGGATGCCATGGCCCCGGAGGCAGAGTCGACCGCGACCGGAAAGATGCTACAGCGAGAGTCCAAGCAGGCTCCGGCGACTGGATATGCGCCGCCTCCGCCGAGTGTGTTGGAATCCGACGAAACGCCTTCCGACGCGCCCACGCGAAAGGCATCCCCCGTCGCCCCGGCCCCGCAGGCCGGGCCGGCCCCGGAACAGAGATCTGTATCACCAAGGGAGGCTCAGCCGTCGGCCCCGGCGGCCGCTGCCCGACCCGATGCTGACGCGACCGGCGACTCGGCTCGCAAACGCGCCCGCGCGCAAACCGAGTCAGAGGCGGTTGCGGACGCCGACGCCTGGCTCGCTCGCATCGACAGCTTGATCGACCGTGGCGAACTCGAGGCTGCGCGAGACTCCTTGATCGAGTTCCGGCGGGTCTATCCCGGGATCGAAGTGCCGCAACGGATCAGCGAGGCTTTGGAGGGCAGAGGAAACTGAAGCTCTTGAATCCGCGCGGGCTCGAAAGCCGGACCCAACACGTTTAACATACGGCGTTCTTTTCCGAGCCAGGAAGTTCAGCGATGACCTTTGTCGTTACCGAGAGCTGCATTAAGTGCAAGTACACTGACTGCGTCGAAGTCTGTCCCGTGGACTGCTTTCATGAGGGTCCGAACTTTCTGGTCATCGATCCCGACGAGTGCATCGACTGTACGTTATGCGAGCCCGAATGCCCGGTGGAAGCAATCGTCTCCGAAGACGACCTGCCGGAAGACCAGCAGGAGTTCCTGGCCTTGAATGCAGAGCTCTCGCGCGAATGGCCTGTGCTCTCCGAAAAGAAAGATGCGCCGCCAGACGCCGATGACTGGCAAGAGGTGAAAGAGAAGCTCCAGTATCTGGAGCGTTAACGGTAATTTGATCGGGATCGTTCGCCGGAGTCACGCGGGGCATCAGTCCTGCGGCCAGAACCCCCGAATCGCGGCCACGCCCTGGGCGCCATGGGCCCAGGCGGTTTTCAGATCCCGCGGTCCAAGCCCACCCAGAGCGTAGACCGGGAGACGCGCCTCCTCGGCCAGCCGGCGAAAACCTTCCCACCCAATAAGCGGCGTTTCTCCGTGACCCGGCGTCGCACTGACAGGCGAGAGCACGGCGAAATCGGCGCCGATACGCGCCGCGTGTTCGAGCTCTTCGGCGCTGTGGCAGGATGCCCCCACCCAGAACGACCGGTTAAGCGGTCGCGATGTGAGGGACTTTAGCCGCGCGCTGGTAAGGTGCACACCATCGGCGCCGACGGCGACGGCCAGCCGTGGGTCTCCGTTCAGGATCAGCTGCGCGTCGTTTCTCTGGCAAGTTCTTGCTGCCGCGCGGGCAAGCGCGGCGAATGTGTGCTCATCGAGCTCGTGGGCGCGAAGCTGCACCATGTGGATGCTACCCGAGGTCATCCTGTCTATTTTTTCCAGAAACGGCTCGAACGCACCCGTCGGGGCGGGGGTTATTGCGTAACACTCCGGCAACCGCACCGCGGCGACGATGGGCACGTCGGCGGCGGGAAAGTCGCGCCCGGGCAGCACCTCTGGAGACACCCAGTCGATTTCCTGGTTCTCCAGGCCTCTGGGGTCTCCCCTCCACGAGGTCACTTTCCACACGTCCAGCAGCACGTTTCGATCAGGGTACTTGTGGGGCACCCGTATCAAGGGCCGGGCGCTTTCGACAACGACGCCGAGCTCTTCATCGATCTCCCGCCGCAGCGCGGATTGCACGTCTTCGCCTGAGTCGACCTTGCCTCCGGGAAATTCCCATAACCCGCCCTGGTGCGCGTCGCTGGCGCGCCGCGACAGAAGCACTCGACCATCCGCGTCCGCCAGCACAGCGGCGGCGACGTGGATCTGCTCGACGGAGGGTTTGGTTGAGGTCTGCATTCGCGCGTGTTGTCGGAAACGGCCCGGATTGGAAATTCAGTCTTAATATTTAGTATCTGGGAGCGTAGGAGTAAACGCTTAATTCTGGATTCTTAACGACCAGGTGCCCGCTCCACTGTTGAACCCGGCGTTGCACTACCGTCACAACTGAGCAGCACATGTTAACGGCTTTCTAGGATCGATACTCCGCATTGATGCGAACGTAGTCGTAGGACAGGTCGCAGGTCCACACTGTTGCACAGGCGCTGCCCCGGCCCAGGCGGATGCACACCTCGATCTCCCGTGCCGACATGGCCCGCTTGCCGTCCTCCTCACGGTACCCGCGCGAGAGGGCACCGCCATCGGCCACTTTGACGCCGCCGATTTCGATACCGACTTTGTCCAGGTTCAAATCTTCGATATCCGCGCGTCCAACGGCGGCCAGTATACGGCCCCAGTTGGGGTCGCTGGCGAACATTGCCGTCTTCACTAAAGGTGAGTGCGCTACCGTGTATGCGACGCTGGCACATTCCGCTTCGCTTTTTCCTTCCGTCACGGCGATGGTGATGAACTTGGTGGCACCCTCGCCATCACGCACGATCGCCTGCGCAAGATAAGTGCACACCTCGTTAACCGCATCCGAGAACGCAGCGCCGTCGGAATCTTCCAGCGACGTGATGGGCGGCGCGTCGTTCTTGCCGGTGGCGATCAGAACACATGCGTCGTTGGTGGACGTATCGCCGTCCACTGTAATTCGATTGAAGGATTGATTAACGGCGCGGCGCAGACTTTCGTTCAAAAGCGGTGCTGAAACTTTGGCATCGGTGGCGACAAAAGCCAGCATGGTCGCCATGTCAGGCCGGATCATGCCGGATCCCTTTGCAATCCCGGTGACCGTGCACCGCCGGCCGGCGCAGGTAAAACCGATGGATCGCCCCTTTGCAACGGTATCGGTAGTGACGATGGTGCGCGCCGCATCGAGCCAGCCGTCGACCTTCAGATTATCTGTTGCTTGCTTAATCGCGGGGGGAAATCGCGACGCGTCCAGCCGCTCTCCCACCACGCCGGTGGAAAACGGCAGCACCTCGCCAGGTTTGCAGCCGGCGAGCTCGGCCACGGCCGCACAGCAGGCCCGAGCATCGTCGAGACCTAGTGAACCGGTGCCGGCATTGGCGTTACCGGCATTAATCAGCAGATAAGAAGTGCGGCTGGTGCGCAAGTGCTCTTCCGCCACCGTCACCGGCGCTGCGCGGAAAGTGTTGCGGGTGAAGGTCGCCGCCACCTCGGCGCCCTCGGCCAGCTCGATCAAGGTGAGGTCGTCTCTCGGCCGAGCGCGATTTCCCAGCGCCGCGCAGCCAAGACGAATGCCGGCAACGGGCTCGAGGCTCTCCGGCGCCTTGAGTCCGACCGCCATCGAGTTTCAGAACGCCTGGAATTCGAAGATCGCCGGCTGCTGGCGCGAGCCGGGAGCCGACCGCGGATGAATCATGACGCCAGCTTGCCGTGACATTGCTTGTATTTCTTTCCCGAGCCGCAGGGGCAAGGCTCGTTGCGCCCGACTTTTCTGCCCTGTCGAACGAAGGGCGTCTTCGGTTCTTCCTCCGCTTGCGCGCGGAGAGCAGCAACGGGCTGCGGCGGCGCAGCAGCGGGCCCCGGTGCACGTGCGACCGCTTCGGGCTCGGGGGGTTCGTCCCTTGCTGACGGCGCGTCCTCGTGTACGAACTTGATCGGGGCCGTGCGGCGGCGTTGTTCTTCCACCGCTTCCACGTCGCGTCCGCCGCGAACCTGGATCTTCGACAACAGACCGACAAGATCGTATTTGACCCGCTCGGTCATCGACTGGAACATCTCGAATGCTTCGCGCTTGTATTCCTGTTTTGGATTTTTCTGCGCGTATCCACGCAGGTGAATACCCTGGCGCAGATGGTCCATGGCTGCGAGGTGCTCTTTCCACGCGCTGTCGAGAATATTCAGCAGCATTGCCTTTTCGAAATGCCGCATCGTCTGCGGGCCGGCCTGCTGTTCTTTCAGCTTGTACGCGTCGGTAAGCTTCTGAAGAATACGTTCGCGGAGCGGCTCTTCGTGCAAATCATCCTCCTCCTCGAGCCACTTTGCGATGGGCAGACGAAGACCAAACTCTCTTTCGACGGCCTCTTCGAGGCCCGGAATATCCCACTGCTCGTCGAGGCTTTGAGGCGGAATGTAGGTATCGATGACCTCGTTGACCACGTCCACGCGGATAGCTTCGACGCGATCTGATACGTCTTCCGTCGCCATCAGCTCGTTACGCAGCGAGTACACCTCCTTGCGCTGATCGTTCGCCACGTCGTCGTATTCCAGCAGATTCTTACGAATGTCGAAGTTCCGGCTTTCGACCTTTCGCTGCGCGTTCTCGATCGCCTTCGTGACCCAGCGATGCTCGATAGCCTCGCCGCGCTGCATTCCGAGCTTCTGCATAATGGCAGACACGCGATCGGATGCGAAAATCCGCATTAAGTCGTCTTCCAGGGATAAATAAAACCGGCTTGAGCCCACATCGCCCTGGCGCCCGGAGCGTCCGCGCAGCTGATTGTCGATTCGCCTAGATTCGTGCCGCTCGGTGCCGATGATGTGCAGGCCGCCGGCGGAAAGCACGGCATCGTGACGCTTTTTCCAGTCGGCACGGATCTCAGTCTTTTGTTCTCCGCTGGCGTCCTCCAGCGCATCCAGCTCCGCAGCCAGGTTACCGCCAAGAACGATGTCTGTTCCCCGGCCGGCCATATTGGTGGCGATGGTCACCGTGCCCGGCCGACCGGCATGCATGATGATCTCCGCTTCCCGCGCGTGCTGCTTAGCGTTTAGCACCTGGTGCGGAACGTCGAGCTTATTCAGCAACCCGGAGAGGTACTCCGAGGTTTCGATTGAGGTGGTGCCCACCAGCACCGGCTGCCCTCGCTTGCGGCAGTCGCGAATGTCCTCGATGATGGCCTCGAACTTTTCGTCACGGGTGAGATAAACGAGGTCGGAGCGATCCTCCCGGATCATGGGCATGTGGGTCGGAATGATCACGACCTCGAGCCCATAGATCTGCTGGAACTCCGCGGCCTCGGTATCTGCCGTGCCGGTCATGCCGGCGAGCTTCTGATACAGCCGGAAATAATTCTGAAAGGTAATTGACGCAAGCGTCTGGTTCTCGTTCTGGATCGGCACCCCTTCCTTGGCCTCCATGGCCTGGTGAAGCCCTTCCGACCAGCGTCTCCCGGGCATGGTTCGTCCGGTGAACTCGTCGACAATGACCACCTCGCCGTCGCGGACGATGTAGTCGACGTCTTTGGTAAACAGCGCGTGAGCACGCAGTCCCGCGTTAAGATGATGCATCAGCACGATGTTACCGGCGTCGTACAGGCTCTCCCCGGCTTTTAGCATCCCTGCTTCTTCCAGCAGCTTCTCCACCCGCTGGTGGCCTTCTTCGGTAAGGTAAACCTGCCGTGCTTTTTCGTCGACGGAATAATCTCCGGGGCCATCCTCTACTTTTTGCCGCCGGAGCTTGGGGATTAGGCGATTGATGCGGATATATAGATCGGAGTTCTCATCCGTGGGCCCGGAAATAATCAGTGGGGTCCGCGCCTCGTCGATCAGAATTGAGTCCACCTCGTCGACGATGGCGAAATGCAGATCACCCTGCATCCGTTCCTCGGCGCTGAAGGCCATGTTGTCGCGCAGATAATCGAAACCGAATTCGTTGTTGGTTCCGTAAACCACATCGGCGCGGTAGGCAGCTTGCTTGTCCTGGGGCGTCATGTTCGGCACCACCACACCGGTGGTCATGCCGAGAAAAGAATAGATGTGCCCCATCCACTCGGCGTCGCGGCGGGCCAGGTAATCGTTGACGGTGACGATGTGAACACCGCGCCCGGTGAGCGCATTGAGATAAGCGGCCAGCGTGGCAACCAGGGTTTTTCCCTCGCCGGTGCGCATCTCGGCGATATGGCCTTCGTGCAGGGCGATGCCACCGACGAGCTGGACGTCGAAGTGGCGCATCTCCAGCGTCCGCCGTCCCGCCTCACGAACCAGGGCGAAGGCCTCCGGAATCAGCGCTTCTAAGGACTCGCCGTTGGCGTGGCGGGTCCGCAGCTCTTCGGTTTTGTTCTTGAACGCCTCGTCCGGCAGGGCCTTGGTCTGGTCCTCGAGGGCATTGATGCGCTCGACGAACCGCCCCATCCGCCGGATCTGCCGGTCGTTGCGGGTGCCGATTATCTTCCTTAATACCTGTGCAACCATTTAGAAATACTCAAAACGCCCGCCGGCCCGCGGCTGATAATCTCAACTCGCTGGCTTTTGTCAAGAAATCAGGCTGGATCGGCCCCCGCGCCCGGTGGTGTCCCTCCAGACGAGAGTACGCACAGAAATAGATTGGGCCATTCTCAGGCGATTACAAGCTGCCAGGAAGATGAGACTGGGTGGGAGCGCCGGCGGTTGCACCGACGCATGAAGAGCAAGCGGCTATTCGGTTTCGCCCTTGACGAACTTCATCGGGTTGACGGGTCGTCCGTCCTTCATGATTTCCAGGTGAACGTGGTAGCCGGTGGACCTTCCGGTGGAGCCCATCAGAGCGATGGTCTGGCCCTTTTTCACTTTGTCCCCGAGCTTTACCAGAAGTTTGTTGTTGTGCGCATAAAGGGTGGTGTAGCCGTTGCCGTGGCTCAGCTCCACCACGTTGCCCAGTCCGTAGCGCTTGCCGGAGTAAATCACCACACCCGCCGCCACCGCGACGATTTCAGAATCACGCCGCCCGGCGAAGTCGATACCCTGGTGCAGGCTGCGCTGGCCGGTGAAGGGGTCGGCGCGGTGGCCGAAGTAAGAGGAGATCCATCCCCGCTTTACCGGTCGGCCCGTAGGCTTGACCTCGGCCTGGAGCCGGCGGTGCACGTAGGTGCCTTCCACCGCCTGGAGCTTGTCGCTTCGGTCCCTGAGTTCTCTGGATAGGTTCTCCAACTCGGCGACAAAGTCCGGTACCGTGTAACTGCTGCCCTCTGCCACATTTCCGGCACCACCTACCGCAGGCGGCTGACCAAAACCGAATTCTTCAGCGTCCAGCTTGGCTACGTCCACCAGGCGCTCGCCCAGCGCGTCCAGGCGAATCAGCTGGGACTGGAGCTGACCGAGTCTCATGGCCAGCGCATTGAGATTGTCTTCGGATCGCTTGATGGTGGATCTCACCTCAGCCCGTTGCTCGTCGAGCATTTTTTCCCACGCGGCGGCGTAGATATCGGGCCTGGGGTCGGCGGGCGGCGGCACGCTGGCCACGCCCACGTGATAGGCTGTAAATATGGCCGCGACGAGCCCCGCGACCAGCGACCACGAGGCGAGGACGCCCATGTGAAGCCGGCGGTGGCCGTGACGCGTGCGTTTTACAAGTATCAGTTCCATCTAGCTTTATTGGTCATTCGCACCCTACAAGGATAGCCGCATCTGAGATGAAGGATACCCACGCAGTTCCGATCCAGGACCTTATTTCCGGTGTCAACCCGACCCTTTCCGTGCTGGTAGAGGCGGCTAAGGAAATAAAAGTCTTAAATCGTCTGCTCGATTCGGTGCTCAGTAAGCCCCTCCGTAGTCATGCCAAGGTCGCCAACATTCAGGGCGACCGACTCGTCATTCAATGCGATTCTCCTGCCTGGAGCGCCCGGGCGAGATTACTGGTCCCGCGCCTCCTCGAATCGATCAACCGCGAGTCAACGCGATCGCCGATTCGGCGTATTCAAATCATTACCCGGCCGGAGCCCCACCGAGGGAAATCCCCGACGCCCCGCCGGACCGAAATCTCCGAGCAGAATCGCAGGCTGCTCGAAAACGTTGCCGCCGAAATCGACAATCCTCGGCTGCGACGGGCGCTGTTCCGGCTCGCAAAGCGAGTCCCGTAACCGATCAGCGTCGCGCGATCTGGTCGCCAGACCATCCCGACGCCCTCACCGTTGCTCAGCCTCGAAGTTTTATCCCGCGCGGGTGATTAGAGTCTCACCGCGCGATACCCCCGTGCAGCGTGCTGCTGCGCCCTGACCCGGCTCCGAGGCCGGTGTTCTCGTTCTTCCCTCAGTTTGCAGAAGCCGGCTGCATGAAGATGATTGGAACGTCGACCGGATCGTCGAAGGTAACCATCTCCCAAGCCGACTCCTTCGCCAGCAACGCGCGCAGAAGCTTATTATTCAACGCGTGTCCTGACTTGTACCCGCTGAATGCTCCGATGAGGCTATGGCCGAGCAGGTAAAGATCCCCAATTGCATCCAGTACTTTGTGCTTAACGAATTCGTCTTCGTACCGAAGTCCATCTTCGTTGAGGATACGGTAATCGTCCACAACGATTGCATTATCCAGGTTACCGCCCAGCGCAAGATTGTTCTCTCTAAGCCGCTCAAGATCACGCATGAATCCGAAGGTTCGCGCGCGACTCACTTCCTTTACGAAAGAGGTAGTGGAAAAATCCACCGCCGCGCTTTCGCGGGACTCGCGAAATACCGGATGATCGAATTCGATGGTAAAGGAAACTTTGAAACCGTTGAAAGGTTCGAACTTCGCCCATTTTTCTCCATCGTTGACTTTGACGGATCGCTTGATGCGAATGAATTGTTTTGGGGCGTTCTGTTCTTCCACGCCGGCCGACTGAATCAAGAACACGAAAGGACCGGCGCTTCCGTCCATGATCGGAACTTCGGACGCGCTCAAATCCACGTAAGCATTGTCGATGCCGAGGCCAGCCATCGCGGAAAGCAGGTGCTCGACCGTAGACACGCGTGCGTCCCCGTTGACGAGCGTCGTGGATAAGGTGGTGTCGCCGACGTTCTCGGGGCAGGCGCGGATCTCTACCGGTTCGGGAAGATCGATGCGTCTGAATATGATCCCACTATTTGCCGGAGCGGGCCGTAGCGTCAGATATACCTTTTGTCCTGTATGTAATCCGACGCCCGTGGCGCGAATGACATTTTTCAGCGTGCGCTGTCTTATCATTCTTGGAATTGCCCCCCCGGGCGAAGCGATGTTAAAGGCTGACGGGCAGCGTGATTTCCATTAACACGGATGGCCGCGTCGGCGCATGCTATCACAGTTCCTGGGACCGTGCGAACGAGGTTCGCTACCCGAAAACTTCCTAAAAAACCGGCACCTAGAGCATTAATCTAGCGTGCTCTGTCACGCAAAGTGGCGTGCTCCATAAATCCTAGACCACGGCGCTTCCGGTTGCACGAGGCAACCTCTCTCAACGTGAACCGCTTCGCAGTTTTGGCTTCAGTCGGCCTGACGGCGAAGGAAAGCCGGTATGTCCAGGTAATCGTCGTCGTCTTCAAGAGCGGCGACCGCCGTTTTTGCCTTCGGCGGCTGCTTGCGCATCACCGTTGGAGTGTCAAATCGCTTGTAGTCGACCTCGCCCGAGGGATTCGGCACCACCAGCCTGACGTCGCGGTCGGCCCGGGCCGCCTTTTCCCCAAGCCCGGTGGCCACTACGGTCACCCGAAGCTCGTCCTTCAGGTTGTCGTCCAGCGCCGTCCCGATCACCACCAGAGCGTTGTCGGAGGCAAACTCACCGACGGCCTCGCCCACGGCTGCAAATTCGTCCATGCCCAAATCGGGCCCGGCGGAAACGTTGACCAGGATGCCCCGCGCTCCCTTGAGATTGACGTCCTCGAGCAGCGGGCAGGCAATGGCCGTCTCCGCCGCGCGGCTCGCCCGGTCCTCCCCGGTGGCCTTGCCCGAACCCATCATCGCCCGGCCCTTCTCGGACATGACCGTGCGCACATCGGCAAAGTCCACGTTGATCATCCCCGGCCGGGTGATCAGCTCGGCGATGCCCTGCACCGCACCGAGCAGCACGTCGTTTGCGGCCTTGAATGCGTCCTTCAGGGTAATGCTTCGTCCGAGGACGCTCAGGAGCTTTTCGTTGGGTACCGTTATTAATGAGTCAACGTGCTCACTCAACTCTGCAATGCCCTCTTCGGCAATCTTCATCCGCCGCCTGAGTTCGAACGGAAACGGCTTCGTGACGACCGCCACGGTGAGTATGCCCATCTCCTTGGCGAGCTGCGCAACGATGGGTGAAGCACCCGTGCCGGTGCCGCCGCCCATGCCGGCGGTGATGAAGATCATATCCGCGCCGTCGAGCAGGTCGACGATGCGATCACGATCCTCCAGCGCAGACTGGCGCCCTATTTCCGGATTGGCACCCGCGCCGAGACCTTTAGTCACGTTGCTACCAAGCTGCAGCACGGTGCGCACCGAAGAGTTCTTCAATGCTTGCGCGTCAGTGTTAGCGCAAACGAACTCGACGCCCTCGACGTTTGTCGCGAGCATGTGCTCTACGGCGTTCCCGCCGCCGCCACCTATACCGATTACTCGTATAACTGCGCTGTTCTGACTATATGCATCAACTAATTCAAACATCGTCGTTCCTCCTGCACTTAATCTCGTTGAACCTTTAGAAATTTCCCTGGAACCAGCCTCTCATGCGTTCCCAAACTGCTTTGAAACCTGTGCCCGAAAGTGCCTCACTGTGACGATCCACGCCGTTGCGGTGACCGAACATGAGCAAACCCACCCCGGTTGAATAAATTGGATTCCTCACTACATCCACCAGCCCTGAGACCGTTTGCGGCACGCCGAGACGAACGGGCATATGAAGGATCTCCTCGGCGAGATCGATCAAGCCTTCCATCTTCGAGCTTCCACCGGTCAGCACCACGCCGGCTGCGATGAGGTCCTCGAACCCACTTCTACGCAGCTCCGCCTGTACCAGCGTGAGCAGCTCCTCGTAGCGCGGTTCCACCACTTCGGCCAGGGTCTGTCGCGCCAGACGCCTGGGCGGCCGGTCACCTACGCTCGGCACCTCGATGGTTTCATCCGCGGTCGCGAGCTGCGCCAGAGCGCAGGCGTACTTGATCTTGATCTCCTCGGCGTTCTGCGTCGGGGTACGCAGCGCCACCGCGATGTCGTTGGTGACCTGATTTCCAGCGATGGGGATAACCGAGGTGTGGCGTATGGCGCCCTCGGTGAAAACGGCGATGTCGGTAGTACCCCCGCCGATGTCCACCAGGCACACGCCCAGCTCCTTTTCATCGTCGATGAGGACCGACTCGCTGGAGGCGAGCTGCTCGAGAATGATGTCGTCCACCTCCAGGCCGCAGCGTCGCACACATTTGACGATGTTTTGCGCGGCGCTGACGGCGCCGGTGACCATGTGCACGCGCGCCTCCAGCCTCACTCCCGACATGCCGATGGGCTCGCGTATTCCTTCCTGGTTGTCGATGATGAACTCTTGCGGAAGGATATGAAGGATCTTTTGATCCGCCGGAATTGCCACGGCCCGCGCCGCATCGATGACGCGCTCGACGTCACTGGACGTCACTTCCTTATCCCGGATGGCGACAATGCCGTGAGAGTTAAGGCTACGGATGTGATTGCCCGCAATACCGGTGAATACGGAATGGATCTGGCAGCCCGCCATAAGCTCCGCTTCCTCGACCGCCCGCTGGATGGATTGCACCGTCGATTCAATGTTGACGACCACACCCTTTTTCAGCCCCCGCGAAGGATGAAAACCGATGCCGATAATCTCGATGCCGCCTTCTGGTGAAACTTCGCCGACGATGGCGGAAACTTTCGACGTCCCGATATCCAGCCCGACGATCAGGTTTTTGTCCCCTTTCTTCACGATGCCTGTTCTTCCTCCGGCGTAGCGTCCTGCCGCCACTTGACGGCGAATCCGTTGCTGTAGCGCAAATCGATTCTCGCGGCGTCGCTGAAACGATCACCGAGAATCTGCGGCAGCGCGGCTATATAGGGCGCAACCCGCCCCAGGCGATCGCTCTGTCCCAGTCTCAAAATTAATCCGCTTGCAAGGTCCAATCGCCACGCGCCGCGCTGGTCGAGCGATACCTTGGTAATCGTCGTTCCCAAAGCTTTGGCGACAGGCGTCATCTGCTCGTACCGTTTCAATACGACCTCTTCGCTACCGTCCGGTCCGAATAGGTTTACGTAACCTCCATTCGTCGTTGTATCGTCAGCTACGAATCGGGTACCGTCGGCCTCGAGCAATGCCTCACCGTTCCAGCGCGCCACGGCCACGCGCTCAACCACGGCAACGTGAAGGCTGTCCGGCCACATCCTGCGTACTGAAATGCGCCTGACCCAAGGAATTCGCTGCGCCTCACGCCGCACCGCCGCCACGTCGAGTTCGAAAAAACCGCTGGGAAGAAACTCATCCATCAGCTTCTGCATTTCTGCCCGCGACACGTGGACAAACTCTCCGGCAATGCGTACAGAGGTAATTGGTCGCGCATTGAGATGGACCAGAATGGAAGCCACGGCCACCGCCAGCGCGACGAGGAAACCAATCGCAACCACACTGCGGCATCTGCTCGAGGCTGCGGTGGAATAAGTTTCTTTTGTTGCCAGGGTGTGCATGCTTCCGTTGCGTTAAAGCGTTTGCTCCAGAATGCGCCAGACCAGCTGGTCGAAGTCGATGCCGGCCTGCTTCGCGGCCATCGGCACAAGGCTGTGACTGGTCATACCCGGTGCGGTATTGACGTCTATGAACCACGGATCGCCGGAAGCGTCGCAGAGCAGGTCTACCCTTCCCCAGCCCGAAGCGCCCAGCGCTTCGAAGGCGCGCAGCGAAAGCTCGCGCACTCGTTGTTCTTCTTCTTCGGGCAGGCCGCAGGGGCAGATGTAATGGGTGCCGGAATCGTCCGCGTATTTAGCTTCGTAGTCATAGAACTCGCGCGCGGGTTCGAGCTTGATTAGAGGCAAGGCCTCATCCCCCAGTATGCTCGCCGTGTATTCGGGCCCCTCGATCATTTTCTCGACCATCACCTCACGGTCGTATCGCGCGGCGTCGAACCATGCGGAATGCAATCCCTCCTCGTCGGTTACCGGGGTCGCGCCGATGCTCGATCCTTCGTGCACCGGCTTTATGAACAACGGCAGCTTCATTTCTTCAGCCGCGTCGAACAGATCCGCTTCGGCCTCGACCACACGGTAGTCCGGGGTCGGAATTTCCAGCGCGCGCCAGACCAGCTTGGCCATGTTCTTGTCCATGGCCAGGGCCGAGCCGAGAACGCCGCTGCCTGTGTAGGGCAGACCGACGGTTTCCAGCGCGCCCTGAATGGTGCCGTCCTCGCCGCCGCGGCCGTGCAGAATAAGAAACGCCCGTTCGAACTTACCCTTGGCGAGCACGTCGATGAGATCACGACCCTTGTCCACGCCGTGAGCATCTACCCCGTTGTTCTTGAGTCCCTTGAGCACGGCGCGACCGCTTATAAGGGAAATTTCGCGCTCGGCCGAATCTCCGCCGTAGACAACGGCAACCTTGCCGAAGTCCGAAGATTTCGTGGCGCGCTGTTGCCCAGCGCTCATCTCGGCACCCCGCCACGCACATTCTCCGGCGTGCCCTGCGCCGGCTCTCCAACGATGTGCACTTCACGCTGAAGCTCGACTCCGTGATCTCTGCGCACGCGCTCGGCTACGCGATGTATGAGACTTTCCACGTCGGCGGCCTTGGCCTGGCCCAGATTGAGAATAAAGTTGGCGTGTTTTTCCGATACCGCGGCATCGCCAATCCGGGTCCCCTTGAGCCCGCTCGCTTCAATCAGCCGCGCGGCAAAATCCCCCGGCGGATTACGAAATACCGATCCGCAGCTGCGGAAACCCATGGGCTGCGAGTCGCTGCGCCGCTTGAGCAATGCCTTGACCCGAGCATTGACCGCTTCAGGCGCGTCGCTCGAAAGTTGCAGCTCAGCGGCGACGAACCACTCGTTTTCTGGAGCTTCGACACTGCGGTAACCCACGCGATACTCGGATGCCGAGCGGTGATGAATCCGCCCCTCACGATCCACGCTTTCGACGCGGTCCACGACGTTCCAGGTCTCGCCGCCGAACGCCCCTGCGTTCATGGCCAGGGCGCCACC
The DNA here is from genome assembly GCA_041589735.1 of Gammaproteobacteria bacterium. GTDB lineage: Bacteria > Pseudomonadota > Gammaproteobacteria > HK1 > HK1 > CAMYJH01. The sequence goes on from JBFHVA010000021.1 coordinate 15,386, forward strand.
CACGGTGCCGGGAATGCCGGCAAAGAATTCCGCCCCGGCGAGCCCCAGCTGCGCGCAGCGTTTGGCAACTTTGGGACAGGCGACGCCGGCCTCGGCGCGAAGCCGGTTTCCGCCGAGGGGCTCGACGTGGCTGAGCCCGCCGCCGGTATAAATGACGGTGCCGGCGATACCGCCGTCCCGCACCAGCAGGTTGCTGCCCAGGCCCAGCCAGAACACGGGCTCGCCCTCCGGCAAAGTGGAGAGAAACAGCGCCAGGTCTTCTAAGTCGGCGGGCTCGTAATATCGCTCCGCCGGTCCGCCGATACCCCATACCGTATGCCGCGAGAGTCGCTCGTTGGTGCGCATGACGCCACGTAATCCGGACGCGCTGGCGGAAGCGGCGGCGTTCATGCCTTGCCTCCCTGCCCTGCGAGCTTGGCGCGGGGCGGCCACAGCGCGCTGAGTTGCGCCGGCACCGCGCCTATATCGCCGGCGCCCAGCACCAGCATGACGTCCCCTGCTTCGAGCACACGTGGAAGCACCGAGGGCAGCGATTCGGGAGCGTCCACGAAAACCGGGTCCACCTGGCCTCGGGCGCGGATCGCGCGGGCGAGGCTGCGCCCGTCGGCGCCCTTGATCGGCGGCTCGCCAGCGGGATACACCTCCAGAAGCACCAGAACGTCCAGCTCCGCCAGCACCTTGGCGAAATCCTCGAAAAGATCCCGGGTTCGGGTGAAACGGTGGGGCTGAAACACGGCCACCAGTCTTCGCTTGGGCCATGACGCCCTGGCGGCCTGCACGGTGGCGGCGATCTCCGTCGGGTGATGGGCGTAATCGTCCACCAGGGTGACCGCACCCACCGGCGTTTGCAGATCGCCGAAACTTTGAAAACGCCGCGCGATTCCCTCGAAACCAGAGAGGCCCGCGCACACCGCCGCTTCCGACACGCCGAGCTCACGCGCCACGGCGATGGCGGCCAGCGCATTGAGTACGTTGTGACGGCCCGGCAGATTGAGCGTGACGTCGAGGCTGCCTCCTGATTCTGGATGCCGGGCCCGGAACATGGTTCTGACACCCTGGTGGCGGATGTCCTCCGCGCGCCAGTCGGCCTCGGATTCAATGCCGTAGGTCACCACCGGTTTTGCGACAGAAGGTATGAGCTCGCGTACGTTCGGATCGTCGATGCAAAGCACCGCGTGTCCGAAAAACGGCAGTCGGTGCAAAAACTCGAGAAAGGCGTGGCGCAACCGCTGGTAGTCGCCCTCGTAGGTATCCATGTGATCGGCATCGATGTTGGTGACCACCGCAATGAGCGGCTGCAGCAGTAAAAACGACGCATCGCTTTCGTCGGCTTCCGCCACCAGGTAGTCGCCATCGCCCATGCGCGCATGGGCACCGATGCTGTTGAGACGACCGCCAATAACAAATGTGGGGTCGAGACCGCCCTCCGCCAGCAGATTGGCTACCAGGCTGGTGGTCGTGGTCTTGCCATGCGTACCGGCGACCGCAATGCCGTGCTTCAGGCGCATCAGCTCGGCCAGCATCTGCGCCCGCGGCACGGTCGGGATGTGTCTCTTATGTGCCTCCTCGAGCTCGACGTTGTCACCCACGATCGCGGTGGATACCACCACCAGCTCCGCGCCCTCCACGTGGGCCGGGTCATGACCGATCTGCACCTGAACGCCGAGACTGCGAAGCCTCTGCGTCATGGCGCTTTCCTTGACGTCCGAACCGGAGATTGCGTAGCCGAGGTTGTGCAGCAGCTCGGCAATGCCGCCCATGCCGGCGCCGCCGATACCCACGAAGTGGACTCGCTGAATTCGCCGGCGCCAGGATCGATACACGGATCGAAACGCGCCGGTCGAGGCGCCGTCGCGTTCCGCCGGGTTGCGCAGATTGAATCTCATACCGCTACGCATGGGCCGCCTCCATGCACCAGGCGGTGACCCGTTCGGCGGCGTCCGGCACCGACAGGCGGCGCGCGCTGCTCGCCATGGTCAACAGTCGTTCCCGCGCAGAGGCGAACTCCAACAGCAATTCGCAAAGCAGTTCCGGCGTCAGATCCGACTCGCGCACCAGCACGGCGGCGCCGGCTTCGCTTAAGAATCTGGCGTTTCGCGTCTGGTGATCGTCGACAGCGAAAGGAAACGGCACCAGCACGGCGGCGACACCGGCAGCGGCCAGCTCGCACACGGTCATCGCGCCGGCGCGGCAGATGACAAGATCGGCCCAGGCATAAGCCGCAGCCATATCGTCGATGAAGGCAACCGGCTCGACGTCGACGCCGGCTTTGGCGTAAAGCGCGCGGGTGTCGTCGAGATGCAGTGACCCCGCCTGATGGCGGATCTCCACCAGCCCGCTCGACGGCAAAGCCGCCAGCGCGTCGGGGAGCACCCGGTTGATGGCCCGCGCCCCCTGGCTTCCCCCCAGCACCAGCACGCGGATCGGACCGGCCCTGTTGGCGAGGCGGGTTTCCGGTTCCGGCAACGCGCCGATTTCCGCACGCACCGGGTTTCCCGCGTGCAGCGCGCCGACGCTGGGATCGAAGCTGCCGGGGAATGCCTCCATCACCCTGGTGGCAAGGCGCGAAAGCAGCCGGTTGGTAAGACCGGGCACCGCGTTCTGCTCATGGATGAAAAGCGGGACGCGCATCAGCCATGCCGCCACGCCGCCGGGCCCGGCCGCATAGCCGCCCATGCCCAGCACCAGCCGCGCGCGCACGCGTCGCACCACCCTGACCGAGCTTCCCAGCGCCTTAATCAGCATCAACGGCGCGAGCAGCCAGCGAAACATGCCTTTGCCGCGCAGTCCGCCCACCGAGAGCGCGTGCAGCCGGAATCCTTCGCCGGGCACCAGCTTCGCCTCCAGACCTTTGTGCGTGCCCAGCCACTCTACGTTGATGCCCCGGGCGCGCAGGTGTTTCGCAATTTCCAGCGCCGGATAGACATGCCCCCCGGTTCCGCCGGCCGCGATCAGAATGGTGACGCTGTTTTGCGCGCCGCTCACGGACCGGTCCTCAGCTCGTGATCAATTCGCAGCAGAAGCGCGATGCATACGCAGCTCACCACGAGGCTCGAGCCGCCGTAGCTCATCAGCGGCAAGGTCAACCCTTTGGTGGGCAACATGCCCATGTTGACACCGATGTTGATCACCGACTGCAGCGCGATGAGCATGCCGATGCCGTAGGCGAGATAAGCGCAGAACGGGTTGCCGAGTCTTTCCGCGCGCGCGCCGATCTGCATGGCGCGCATGACGATGAAGGCGAACAGGCTGATGACGGATACCACGCCAACGAGCCCAAGCTCTTCGGCCAGCACTGCGAACAGAAAGTCCGTATGCGCTTCCGGTAGATAAAAGAGCTTTTGAACGCCGGCGCCCAAGCCCACGCCGAACCATTCCCCGCGACCGATGGCTATCAACGCCTGGGTGAGCTGGAACCCGCTGCCGAACGGATCCGACCAGGGGTTCATGAAGATCAGAAGTCGCTCGAGGCGATAGGGCGCAGCGAGCACGAGACAGGCAAAGAAGGAAACGGTCACCAGGACCCAGACGAGGAAGATCATCAGCGGCACGCCGGCGAGAAACATCATTCCCAGCGCGGTTGCGAACAGAACGACCGTTGCTCCGTAGTCAGGTTCCAGCAGCAACAATGCCGCGATAATTGACAGCAGCACCACCGGTTTCAAGAATCCACCGAGACGCGAGCGAACTTCTTCGGTGCGGCGAACCAGATAGCCGGCGAGATAAATCATCAGAAAAAGCTTCATCACTTCCGACGGCTGCAGATTTATCGCGCCGAAGTTCATCCAGCGGGTGCTGCCGTTCACTTCCCGGCCCACCCCCGGCGCCAGCACAAGCGCGAGAAGCACAATCCCCATTACAAGCAGAGCGGGACCGAGCCGCTGCCATACCGAGGTGGCGATGCCCAGGGTGACGGCGCCGAGGGAGAGCGCAAATCCGAGATACGCCGCCTGGCGCCAGAAGTAATAGAGCGGATCGGAAATTTCTCTGGCGGCAATGGATATCGAGGCCGACGCCACCATGACCAGGCCGAGTCCGGCGAGGAACAGAGCGCTCGCGAGCAGGCCGTAGTCCCAGCGGTCGGTCCACGCGGGCTCGGTCGCCAGCGCGCGCGGCAAGGCTTGAGGCATGCTGAACGCCTTCATGCGCCGGTGAACTCCTTGACCGCGGCCGCGAACGCGCGGCCGCGAGCGGCATAGTTCTCGAACATGTCGAAGCTGGCGCAGGCCGGGGAAAACAGCACCGCGCTTCCCGGCGCCGCCGCCTCTGCGGCCGCGCGCACCGCGGTCTTCAGATCCGCTGCCCGGGTACAGGTCACGATGCCGGCGAGCGCGCGCTCGATAAGCTCCGCGTCACGGCCGATAAGCACTACGTGGCGCACATGGCGCGCAACCGGCCCCTTGAGCGGGCTGAAGTCAGCGCCTTTGCCCAAACCGCCCGCGACCAGCACCAGATCGCGCTCCGCGCCTAAGCCCCGAATCGCCGCCACCGTTGCCCCCACGTTGGTGCCTTTGGAATCGTCGTACCAGCGCACGTCTTTGTGCTCCGCCACCAGCTGACAGCGGTGCGGCAGCCCCTTGAAGTTCTCCAGGACCTTGAGTCTCGCCGCCATGGAAAGGCCGAGTGCTTCGCCCATGGCGAGTGCGGCAAGACAGTTGGCGGTGTTGTGCAGTCCCGGCAAGGGCAACTCGGCGAGGCGAATCAGGGGCTCGGACCCGCGCGCAAGCCAGGCCTCACCGCCCTGCTCCACGAGCCCGAAATCGTTACCCGGAGGCGGTTTGAGGGTAAATCCGATGCAGCCTCTACCGGGCTCGTACATCGCCGCAACTACCGGATCGTCGAGGTTGATCACCATGATGCCGTCGCCCTGGAAGATTCGGCGTTTGGCTTCGACGTAGTCGTCGAACTCCTGATGCCGATCCATGTGGTCGGGGCTGACGTTCAGCACGGTCGCCGCAACCGGACGTAACGATTGCGTAGTTTCCAGCTGAAAGCTCGACAGCTCGAGAACGAACAGATCAGGATTTTCACCCTCGAGCAGCGACAAAGCGGGCGGGCCTAGGTTACCGCCGACTTTTACCCGTCGCGCGTCGAGCGCCGCCATCTCTGCCACCAGCGTGGTCACCGTGCTCTTGCCGTTCGATCCGGTGATAGCCGCCACGGGCGCCGTTGCCTCCAGCGCGAACAACTCGATGTCGCCGATCACCGGCACGCCGCGCTTCACCGCTGCGCGCACCGCCGGCTCTGCGGGTGAAACGCCGGGGCTTAAAACTATTTCTGCCGCGTATTTGAACAGCCGGGATTCGAATCCGCCGAGCGACGTTTCCACCCCGGGAAACTCGGCGCGCATCTCGTCCAGACCCGGTGGCGCGGCGCGGCTGTCCGTCACCACTACGGAACGATTGCGCGCGACAAGATGACGAACGCAGGAGAGCCCTGTCGCGCCAAGACCCACGATCAGCGTGTAGCCTTTTTCAGCGGCCAAGCGCTTTCTCCGTAACCGCGGCGTCGAATTGGTTGATTCGCGCCGGTGATTTCCTTCCGCAAGATTCGAGCGCATTGCGTCCTCATCGAATCTTCAACGTGGCGAGCCCGATTAGCACCAGGATCACGGTGATTACCCAGAAGCGCACAATCACTCTCGGCTCGGGCCAGCCTTTGAGTTCGAAATGATGATGCAAAGGCGCCATGCGAAAGAGTCGTTTGCCTGTGAGCTTGTAAGAGGCCACCTGAAGCATGACCGAGACCGTTTCCACCACGAACACGCCGCCCATGATGAAGAGCACCAGTTCCTGCCGGACCAGAATCGCGATCACCCCGAGCGCCGCGCCCAGGGCCAGCGCTCCGATGTCGCCCATGAAAACCTGAGCGGGATAGGTGTTGAACCACAAGAAGCCGAGCCCGGCACCGACGATGGCTCCGCATATGACGACTATTTCGCCGACCCCTTGGATGAATGGAAAACCAAGGTAGGCAGAGAACCTTACGTGGCCGGTGACGTAGGCAAAGATACCCAGCGCGCCGGCAACCATGACCGTTGGCAGTATTGCAAGGCCGTCGAGACCATCGGTGAGGTTAACCGCATTGCTGCTGCCGACGATCACGAAATAGGCGAGCACCACGTACATCCAGCCGAGCTCGACAGAGACTTCCTTGAACACCGGCACGATGAGCCGCGTTTCCGCGGGGTCGGTAGCGGAATAATAAATGAACAAGGCGCAGCTGATGGCGATGAGCGACTGCCACAGGTACTTGTAGCGGGCCCGAAGTCCACGGGGGTCTCCCTTGACCAGCTTCTTGTAGTCATCCACCCAGCCCACGGCGCCAAAGAGCAAGGTCACCAGCAACACCACCCAGACGAAGCGGTTTGTGAGATCCGCCCAGAAGAGCGTCGTAATACCGATAGCGACGAGAATCAGCGCGCCGCCCATGGTTGGCGTGCCGGTCTTGATGATGTGCGATTCGGGGCCGTCGTCGCGAACGGTCTGGCCGATACGGTATTCGCTCAAGCGGCGTATGAGCGGGGGCCCGACGATGAACGATATGGTGAGCGCGGTAAGCACGCCGAGAATGGCTCTCAGCGTCAGGTACTGAAACACGCCGAAACCGCTGTGAAAACGGGTCAGAAATTCTGTCAGCTCCAGCAGCATGCTCACTCCTTTCCGGTCAGTGCCGCCACCACCCGCTCCATCCCCATGGAACGGGAACCCTTCACCAGCACCGTTGCGTGCTCGCAAAGCTCACCGCGCAACGCGTCGATCAAGCCATCCTGAGTATCGAAGTGATGCGCGCCCTCGCCGAAGGACTCGGCGGCGAGCCGGCTGAGCTTCCCCACGGCATACAGTCGGTCAACGCCCAGCTCGCGCGCCATTCGTCCCGCGTCTTCGTGGTAGCGGGCCGCGTCTGAACCCAGCTCGGCCATGTCTCCCAGCACCAGCCAGCGCTGCGAAGACTGGACCGCGAGCACTTCCAGGCCCGCTTTAAGGGAATGCGGGTTGGCGTTATAGGTGTCGTCGATAATTGACGCCCCGCCGGGGCTGTGCTTCAGCTCGAGTCGTCCGGACACGGGCTTCGCCGACTCGAGGCCGAGGCGAATGTCTTCCGCCGAGGCGCCCACCGCAATGGCGGCTGCCGCCGCGCCGAGCGCATTAACACCGTTGTGCTTGCCGGGGAAAGCAATGTGCGCCTCGAAGCTGCCTACGGGCGATTGAATGTTCAACGCGCCGCCGCTTCCGGCCGGCTGCCATTGGCCGCGAACGTCGGCGTTTGAATCCAAACCGAAGTGCACCTTGCGGCGCTCGCCGGCCAGCTCGGTCCACAGCGGCGCGAACGCATCATCGGCGTTGATTACCGCGCAGGAGTCCTCCGGCATTTCTGAGAAAAGCTCACCCTTGGCCCGGGCCACGCCCTCCACCGATCCGAAACCCTCCAGATGAGCCGGCGCGCAAACCGTGATCAGGCCCACCGAAGGCTTCGATATTCGGGTCAAGCGCGCGATCTCGCCGGGATGGTTCGCGCCCAGTTCGATGATGATCTGCTCATGAGTTTGATCGAGCTCGGAAAGCGTCAGCGGGGCCCCAATCTCGTTATTGAGATTGCCTTTAGTGGCGAGCACCTTGTGGGAGCGATTGAGAATAGATGCCAGCATCTCCTTGACAGTGGTCTTGCCGTTGCTTCCGGTAATCGCGATCAACGGCACCTTGAATTGACCGCGCCAGTGGCCGGCGAGCTTTCCCAACGCGGCAATCGTGTCTTCCACCTTTATCGTCGGCAAGGAGAACCGCCTTGCCTTCGAAATGAGCGCCGCCAGCGCGCCCTTATCCGCTGCCGCATCGACGAAGTCGTGACCGTCGAAATGCTCTCCCTCTATGGCGACGAAAAGGCTGCCCGGGAGAACGCTCCTGGAATCGGTGCTCACTCCCACGTAACGCGCATCCTTTCCTTCGAGTTTCGCGCCGAGGATGCCAGCGGTTTCCATGAGACCGAGACTGATCACGACGTCCTCGCTTCGAGCGCGCTTCTGACCGCCGCCGCATCGCTGAATGGACTTCGCACCCCAAGTGTTTCCTGATAGGTCTCGTGACCCTTGCCGGCGACCAGAACGATGTCGTTCGACTCGGCGCTTTGCACCGCATGCTGGATGGCGGCCGCGCGATCGCGCTCAACGAGTAAACGCCCGCTTTTTTCATTCGCTTCGTCGAGCCCTTCGATAATTCCCTGAACGATGGCGTCGCCGTCTTCGTTGCGCGGATTGTCATCGGTGAGGACGATGACATCGGCGAGAGATTCCGCCACCGCGCCCATTTGCGCGCGTTTACCCTCGTCGCGGTTCCCGCCACAACCGAACACGCACCAAAGGCGGCCGTCGCAGTGCTCGCGCAGCGCCCGCAGCGCCGCATCCAGGGCACCCGGCGTATGGGCGTAGTCGACAACGACCAGGGGCTGGCCGGGACCGCGACCAAAGCGCTGCATGCGCCCCGGCACCGAAGGAGGATCGCGCAGGGACTCGAGCGCGCGTTCGAAGGCGATCCCCTCTTCCAGCAGCACGCCCAGGGCGGCGAGCAGGTTGTGAGCGTTGAAACGACCGAGCAGCGGAACCGAAAGCTCGCCTTTACCGTGGTCCGATTGGAGCGTCATCTGTATGCCCGACGGGTCAACACGCTCGAGCTTTCCGCGCAGAACGCCTGCCGGAGTCCGCACCGGTGTGCGCTTGCGCGCGGACTCCATTGTGTAAGCAGTCACCCGGACACTGGCTGGAACCGCGTTCAGGATTTCTAACCCGAAAGCGTCGTCCATGTTCACCACCGCGTGTTTGAGATCTCCGGTCATGAACAAGCGCGCCTTTGCCGCGCCGTAAGATTTCATGTCTCCGTGGAAGTCCAGGTGATCACGGCTCAAGTTGGTAAACACCGCCGTGTCGAAGCGCACCCCCTCAACCCGCCTCTGGGAGAGCGCGTGGGATGACACCTCCATCACCGTCTGCTCAGCGCCTTGAGCTCGAAGCTCCGCCAGAAGCCGGTGAAGCTGAACTACGTCAGGCGTGGTAAGCATCCCCGGATCCAGCCTGCCTGGCATTCCGTACCCGAGGGTGCCAATGAGGCCCACCGGCGCGCCGTCCGGCAAGCGTCCGTAGCTGAGCCCGTGGGCGACGAAGTGACTGACTGAAGTCTTGCCGTTGGTGCCGGTAACGCCGACAACCCGCATTGCTTCCGACGGGCGCCCATAAAAACGGTGAGCGGCCTCACCGGCGCAGGCCGCCAGCTCAGGCACCCAAATTTCCACCGTGCCCGCGTCGCTGACAGCAACCCGGGCCTCTCCCTCGCGCACGGTTGCAACCGCGCCGGCGCGAACGGCCTCACCGACGAATTTTCCCGCGTCGTGGATCAGACCGCGGCGAGCAAAAAAGACCGCGCCGGGCTCGACTTCGCGACTGTCCACACAGACGGCGGAGATCTCCCGATCCGTGGACTCGTTCAAGGTGACTATCGGGGCGAGTAATTCGCTCAGCCGCGGCGCAGGATGTCTTGCCTTCGACGTCATCATCGCGTCGCCTCCGGCGCCCGCCGTTCCCGCGGCAGGGTCATCTGCGCAAGCGCCGACTGGATTCTCTCCATGACCGTTCTGGAGGCAACAGTGGCGGACGCCTGGCGCAGCGGCAGGCTTCGATCGTCCGGGGCGACGCCCAGCAGGCGCAGCGCGCCCTGGGTGATGTCGGCGAATGCCGGGGCTGCCACTTGGCCGCCGTAATAATCCCCCGCAGCAGGCTCGTCGATGACAACAACGGTGACGATCCGCGGTGACGACATTGGCGCCATTCCGGCGAACAGCGCCACATAACGATCTTCGCTGTATCCGCTGGGCGTGACCTTGCGCACGGTTCCAGTTTTTCCGGCGACCCGGTAGCCGTCGAGCTGAGCCCGGGTTCCTGTACCACCCGATGTCACCACCGTCTCGAGCATCCGTCGGAGTTTCAAGGAGACTTCGTCGGAAATAACCCGGGTTGTCGCCGCTTTTCCGTTGACCACCTCGAAGGACACCCGCGGCAGCCGGCCGTCATTGGCGATGGCGGCATAAGCCCGCGCGAGCTGCAGCGCGGTGACGGAGATCCCGTAACCGTAGGAAAGCGTCGCCGTGTGCACGTCACCCCACTCGAAATAATGATTGAGCACACCCGCGGCTTCCCCGGGAAAACCGGCGCCGCTGACCTCACCGAAGCCGAAACGCGAAAACGTCTGCCATAGCTCCTCGGGCGGCAAGGCCAGTGCAATCATACTGGCGCCGACGTTGCTCGACTTTTGC
>JBFHVA010000022.1:0-25564 GCA_041589735.1 Gammaproteobacteria bacterium
CTGGGTCCGCCGCCAGATTAGCGAGGAAATCAAGCCGTTTTCGAATCATCGGAACTCGCGCGATCCGGAGCGCCCGCTTCGCGTCGGCTATGTGTCGCCGGATTTTTGCACCCATCCGGTTGGATTGTTTCTCGAGCCCGTGCTCGAAGCCCACCGTCGGTCCGGGGTCCAAGTGACCTGTTACCACGATCTATACCAGGGAGACGTGGCCACCGATCGGCTCAAGGCCCTGGCAGACGACTGGCGTCCGATCGCCGGTCGGGACGACGACAGCGTTGCCGAAATGATTCAGAACGATGCTATAGACGTCCTGGTAGATCTGGCAGGTCACACGGCGCAGAACCGGATGTGCCTGTTCGCGCACAAGCCGGCGCCGGTGCAGGCAACCTGGATCGGTTACCTGCATTCCACAGCTCTGCCGCAGATGGACTATCTGATCGCTGATCTGGTCACCGTTCCCAAGGACACGCGCCAGCGTTTCAGCGAAACGGTGATCAGGCTTCCGCAATGCTTCTTGTGTTACGGCCAGCCTGAGAACAGGCCGGCGGTCGCGCCGCCGCCTGCTGATGCCAACGGATTCGTGACCTTTGGTTGCTACAACAATCTCGCCAAGGTCAGTGACGCAACGCTCAAGCTTTGGAAACGGATTCTTGAGCGCAAGGCGGACAGCAGGCTTCTGCTCAAGAACGCGGCGTTCAATGATACCGAGACCTGTGAGGAATACCTGCGAAAGCTCGAAGCCCTGGGTCTCGAGGTCACGCGCGTCAGCCTCGAGGGGTCTTCGGCCCACGGCGAGTACTTTTCCAGCTACGGCCAGATCGACATCGCCCTGGACCCCTTTCCGTTTTCCGGTGGAACTGTTTCCGTGGACGCTCTGTGGATGGGTGTCCCGGTGGTGACGCTTGCGGGGGACCGAATGGCCAGCCGGACTTCCGCCAGCGTTCTGGTTTGCCTGGAACTGGATTCCCTGGTCACCTGTGACGGCGACGCCTACGTCGACGCCGCCGTATCACTGGCCGAAGATCCGGCGGGTCTCACCGCCCTGCGGCGGGGCATGCGCCGGCGCTTCTCCAATACGGCCTTGGGGGAGCCGGAGATCTTTACGGCGAACCTGGAGACAGCTTACCGACAGATGTGGCAAGAGTGGTGTCGCCGGTCCAACGGCCGGGGCTGATAATCGACTGCGCTCCGGCGGCGCGGCTTGCAAGGAAATAGCCGCTTCTGTATTTTTCACAGCCCTTCCGTGGCTACGTAGCTCAGCTGGTGAGAGCGCACGACTCATAATCGTGAGGTCGGTGGTTCGATCCCACCCGTAGCCACCACTCGGTTGCTTCGCTCTCTCCCACCGCAACTGGGCGCTGATTCCGCTACATTTTTTTTTCGATTTGTCCTCTGTAACAAGGAACGATTATCCTTTAGCGGATTGTCGAAGCATTGTCTGTTTTCGACAATATGCGACCGGTGCAGGGATGTACCGTCATCGGTCGACCACTTAAGTGCTTGATCGATGGATTGGGGGAAGGCGACGTCTGCGCCTTGAACTTGAGGTTGAAAATTTATAGGAAACTGATTTTCAACAAATTGTTAAGAGATCGGGGATCGTTTCGGGCATGTGCAGTTGGCAGTTTGAGCCCGCGCCGATCCTTCGTGACTTTTGCCAGTAGCCGTGAGCCCCGGTATCTTCAAACGAAACGGCGACCGGCTGCGGTATCATTGACAGTGGATGCAGAGTAGCGGTGGAGACATAAAGCGTGAACAACGAACCAGAAGTAATTGACGATATTGATATTGAATCTGAACCTTCTGATGAAGAGCCAGGCTCGTTTAACGAAGGGCGCGCCTCGGCCAGCGAGGAGGTGTCCGAGGAGGCCCTGGGCGATACCCAGCTCGGGCAGGATTTGGGCCAGCTCCTCACGGAAATCCGGCGAGACGAGGAGAGCTTCCAGCAGTCAGGCGAAAAAGCCGATGACGATCACGAACCCGATCCCTTCGACCCGAGTAATTTCAGCCTGGATACGCCTTTCAGAACCCAGGCCAGCCAGCCCGAGACCTCTTCTGCGGTGGAGAACCGGGGGCAAGGCGAACTGTCCGAGCCCGCGGCGGCGAATGCCATGGATAGCGCGAGTGCTGAGATTGACGACGAAACGTCGGCGATCGCTCCGGTGGCTGGCGCAAGCGTTGAAAGTGATGAAGCGGCCTCGACGATCGCTCAGCTAGTGTCGGAAATCGAGACCGCATTGCAGCGCTTCACCCAGGCCGAGCGACAGCGCGCCGATCAGCTCGTCGCCGAGAAAGAGGCCCAGGTTGCGGAGCAGTATCGGAGACTGAGAAACCTCGCCAACAAAGTGGCTAGACAGAAAGAGCAGATTCAGGAAGCGAAAAAAGAGCTGAAAGCCAAGCTCGAGCTTGCGGACCGGCTGCATATCGAGTTTGACGGCATACGTCAGGTGCTCAATGGAAAGCTTGGCGTCCTGGATCAATTGGAGGAAGAAGACGAGGCGGCTGAATAGCGGGCTTTACCCGCATCGGGGCCTCTGGAGCAAGTCGGAACGCCCTAGTCACGCATCTTTTTCCGGCCCGCCGGCGGCGCAAGCCTGTCCCGGCGGGCCGTTTCAGAAAGAAAAACGATGCGCCTCGGGTGCCAAGGGGCGATCCGATTTCCAGAAGTCGTCCACCGTCAAACATTGCTCGGTTTGATCTTTAGGCACAGGCGGCTGCTGTTGACAAAGACGCCGCTGAAGGGCGAAAGTGGTGCTGTTTGATTCCCAGCCTCGAGTTCAAGGACGCCGATCGGACCCGATTTTGCCGCGTTTGGTCACTTGCCCGAATCGCGCGAAGAACTCGATAGTAGAAAACTCCAATCAGCTGTTACCGTAGCCTCCAACCAGATACACCGGGTTCATCGGATATGTGCTGATCAAAACTGATCGTGTTCGAATTATCATCGATCGCCGTAACGCCTGACCCGACTCCGCGCATCATTCCTGTATCGCAATATGCTGCCGTCCCGGCTTCCCGGGGCGTGTCCTGCGTGGCGCGTCCGTTAAACGGTTGCCATGGATGGGCTTCGTCCATGCCCTCCAGCGTCCGATTCGGGCAGTAGTGATGCGGGCATCTGTAACACTGCAAACGGTTTCTGAGCCACGTGGCTGTCGACGCTCATCGTCCTGACCGCGAGCAGGCCGGCGATGCGGCCAGGCTCGAGAGCCCGCGGCGCTCGGACCACGCGGGCGAGGGAGTTCAGGACAGGAGGGCGCGGCAGGTGCCGGGAACCGAGGCGTTCTGTAGTCAACGGCAGGTCGCGGACCAGAGGATCGAGACGCGACTGTCGCGCTGGCAGCGCAGGCTGCTGGATCTTTCCCTTCACAACAGGCTGCTCAATTTCAAGCCGACGCGGCGATCGCTGGAGGTTTTTTGTCCCGATCCGCTGGCTGTGGCGAGGAAGCTCGAAGCCGGAGCCAGGATAAAGATCATCCCGATGTCTGTGCCATCGGGCGATGGGCCACGTGATCGCGGGCAGGCCGAGCTGGAAGGCGCCGCAGGAGATACAGGCGGCTGGCTTGATTCAGAAGCCGTGCAGCGTGACGAGATCATGGTTGACCTTGAGGCGGTTGACCTGACCACACGCCTTATCGAGCTATACCGGACTGCGCGAACGGATCTTCAGGAAGGCGGCGCCAACACGTTGTTCCTGGTTCTGGGATTTCTGCAGTGGAAACGCGACGACAAGGGCGATCGGAAATTCCGGGCGCCGCTGATTCTGATCCCGGTGGCGCTTCACCGACAAAGTGTCCGCTCGGGTGTACGGATGGTGCTTCACGAGGACGAGCCTCGATTCAATACCACCCTTCTAGAGATGCTTCGGCAGGATTTCGGCCTTGAAATTAGCGGGCTCGATGAGTCGCTGTCCTCGGATGAGCGCGGTATCGACGTTGCCGGGGTATGGAGCCGGATACGCCGGGAAATAGACGGTATCGACGGCTTTGAGGTTGTTGAGGATGTCGTTCTCGGGACTTTCTCCTTTGCCAAATATCTCATGTGGAAGGATCTGGTCGATCGGACCGACCAAATTCTGGCCAATAGGGTTGTCCGGCATTTGACGGAAAGTCCTCGCCACTCGTTTGAAGACGCTGGCGAATTTCCGGAACCCGCCCGGCTCGATGAGGATTACCCTCCCGACGTTCTGTGCACCGTGCTTCCTGCGGACTCTTCTCAGCTTTCCGCGGTGGCCGCATGTGCGAAGCAGACGGACTTCGTTTTGATCGGGCCACCCGGCACGGGAAAGTCGCAGACCATTGCGAACATGATTGCGCACACGATCGCAGAGGGCAGAACCGTGCTGTTCGTTTCTGAGAAGGTGGCTGCGCTGGATGTCGTTTACAGCAGACTTAAAGACGTGGGTTTGGGCCATTTTTGCCTCGAGCTTCATTCGAATAAAGCAAAAAAGGTCGAGGTTCTCGAGCAGCTGCGCGCCGCCTGGAGTTTGCAGGAATCGTCCAGCGAGGTCGAGTGGCGCGGTGAAGCGAATCAGCTTAGGGAGTCGCGGGAGTCGTTAAATCAGTACGTCAAGCGAATTCACCGCCGCTACCGCAACGGTCTCACGCCTTTTCTTGCGCTGGGAGAGGTGATAAGCAATATCGACCAGCCTTTCGTTGAGTTTTCCTGGGCGTCGGCCGACATTCATGATGATGTTGCGTTGGCCAGGCTTCGAAATATCGCAAAGCGTTTGGATATTTATGCGACCGAAGCCGGGCGCGTATCCGACAACCCATTGCACGTAGTTCATCAACCTGACTGGTCGCCCGCTTGGCAAAAAGCCCTCGTAGACGTTGCTTCCAGGATCGTCGAAACAGTAACCGAATGCCGTGAAAAGATTGCGGGCCTCTACGGTGCGCTGCGAATAAAGCACAGAAAGCTGACCCTCGATCAACTGAGGGCAGTGAAGCTGCTGGCCACCTCGCTACAGCAAGCACACGGGCGAGATTTGAGTTTCGGCCTCGGGCGGGACGCCCTGAACATAGTTGCGCTGCTGGATCACGGGCTCGGGTTGTTGCAGCAGTATCGAAAACTGGAAAGACGGCTGAATCGTACATGCGAGCAAAGGGATCTCGACCGAAGTGATTCTGGGCCGCCGTCAGCGCGCTGGCAGGAAGTCCGCTCCAGCTGGTGGCCGCAATCCGAATCGGTCCGTCGCAAGATCCGCAACTCAATGTTCGCTCACGGAGGGGCGTCCGGCAAAACCGACTACGGTCGGGATCTGAAACTGCTATGGGAACTTCAGGACACCCGGAAGAAAATTGACAAGCTCCAACCGCTTGCGCAAAAAGTTTCAAGCTGGCGTGGCTTGCATACTGCTGCCGCACCTTTGAAGAAGGATCTCCATCTAGTCAGGTGCCTGCTTTACGCAATAGCCCAACTCGGAACTGATGCCGGATCATTGATAGAGGTTCATTCGGCCGTGCGGGAGATCATAGCCCGTGAAAACGATCTGTTGTCTTCGAGCGCACCCTTAGGAGAGCTGTGTCTGGCGCTTGGCGGCAGCCTGCAAACGCTGGAAGACCAGCTCGAGAAATTTTCCGCGCTTGCGAAGGCGAACCCATATGAATGTATCCGCACCGGGGCCGGAGAGGGCTGGCTGGAGACGCTGAGGAGCGTGGCCAAGGATCTGGTTGCTAGAGTGCCACAGCTCAATTCATGGTGTGCGTGGCGACGAGTCCGGGATGAAGCCTTAGGCGCGGGCCTCGGTCCGCTCGTTGTCGCGCTCGAGAGAGGGGACGTCTCCCCGGGCTGGATTTCACGGTGTTTTGAGTACTCCTACTGCCGCTGGTGGGTATCGGAGGTCATACAGGCTGATTCCGTGTTACGTGCGTTCCACTCGGCAGAGCGTAACGACACGATTGAGGGATTCAAGAGTCTCGACGACAGCTTCACTCAGCGCACCAGGCAGCATATCCGGGCCATTCTATGTTCCAGGCTGCCCGAGCGGTTTGAAAGATCGCAGGCGTCGGAATTCAGCGTGCTCCGGCGGGAACTGGAAAAGAAGGCGCGCCATAAGCCTCTGCGTCAACTTATCAGCGAGATTCCGTCCGCGCTCACCCGGCTGTCGCCCTGCCTGCTGATGAGTCCGCTCTCCGTGGCCCAGTATCTGCCCCCGGACCAGACCATTTTCGATCTGGTGATTTTTGACGAAGCCTCCCAGATCACGGTCTGGGATGCGGTCGGTGCCATGGCCAGGGGCAGAAAGACGATCGTGGTAGGCGACCCAAAGCAGCTGCCGCCAACGAGCTTTTTCAGTCGTTCCGACGAAGGACTGGAAGAAGAAGAATTCGAGGGTGATCTCGAGAGCATACTGGATGAATGCTTGGGCGCCGGTCTTCCGGCACGCAATCTGGAATGGCACTACAGAAGCCAGCACGAAAGCTTGATTGCGTTCTCGAACCACCGCTATTACGACGGCAACCTGATCACCTTCCCATCTCCGTTTACATATGACAGGGCGGTTCGCTGTCGACATGTTCACGACGGCGTATACGGACGGGGCGGTACTCGCACTAACCGGGTTGAGGCTAGAGCAGTCGTGGCGGAGATCATCAAACGTCTGAGTAGCCCGTCATTTAGGGACTCGAATCGCTCCATAGGCGTGGTTACTTTCAATGTCGAACAGCAACGACTGATCGAAGATTTGCTTGACGAGGAGAGACTTAAGGATCCTTCGATCGAGCAGTTCTTTTCCGAAGATCGGTTTGAATCACTTTTCGTTAAGAACCTGGAAAGTGTCCAGGGGGATGAGCGCGATCTGGTTCTGTTTTCGGTGACGTTTGGCCCGGACGCTGAGGGCGATATCAGCATGAACTTTGGGCCGTTGAATCGCGATGGTGGGGAACGGCGCCTCAACGTAGCGATCACGCGGGCCCGTAGCGAACTTCTGGTCTTTACAACTTTGCGATCAGAGCAAATAGATTTGTCGAGAGCCAAAGGCGCCGGGGTGAGAGATTTCAAGCATTTTCTGGAGTTTGCAGAACGAGGGCCTCGCGCCCTTGCTGAATCGATATACGGATCAGTGGGCGAGTACGCTTCGCCGTTCGAGGGAGCCGTTGCGCGCGCCTTGTCTGAGCGTGGCTGGGTCGTTCACCCGCAGATTGGAGTCTCGGCGTTCCGTATCGGTTTAGGCATCGTTCACCCGGACAGTCCAGGTCGCTATCTAGCGGGAGTGGAGTGCGACGGAGATACCTACCGTCGCTCGGCAACCGCCCGTGACAGAGACAAGCTGCGCGAAGAAGCATTGCGTCGTATCGGCTGGAATATCGTGCGCGTGTGGTCTCTGGACTGGTGGCTGGATCAAAAGGGCGCCGCAGACGCGTTGAACGGAATCCTTAGCGATCTTCTGGAGCGGGCCCGGGCGGAGGCGGAAATGGAAAGAATGGCATTGCTGCATGAGTCGTTACGGAGTCTGGCAGCGGAAGGTTCCAAGCCATTCGATGCTTCACCGGCCGATGCAACCGAACTAATCGAGAATCAACCTGACTCACTGACGACGTCAGCGTCACACAGTACGAACAAAGGATCGGTTGCGACGCCCGCTTCGGCGGAGTTCGCGGTCACCAAAACATACAGGGTTTGTGAACCCCAGGCGCCGACGGACGCAGTGGAGCAGGAAAAGTTTTTCGAGCGATCACAAGATGATTCTATTCGGAACATGATCGATTTTGTGATCGCTTCTGAAGGCCCGTTGAGAGACGACTTGCTGGTCAAGCGTGTTGTGCGGGGCTACGGTTTTAAACGCACTGGTCGGAAGCTGCGCGACCGCGTGCTGGATTTAACGACTTCACGCTATGAAACCACGTCGGACGCAGGCGGCGTTTTTTTCTGGCCGGACCATACGTCCCCCGAACAGTGGACGACATTTCGGGCGCCTGTGACCGAAGACGACTTTCGCTCCGCCACGGAGATTTGCTTCGAAGAGCTAGCGGCGCTCGCCCGCCAGATTCTCGATGTCGGTTACGAGGATCCTGCACGCGAGATGGCGCTGGCGATGGGGCTTTCCAGGATAGATTCCACGACCAGGCGCAGACTCGAAGACGTGCTGTCGCAGGTGGCGGCGCGACCTTCGGTCGACGAGACGGAGTAGTTCGGACTCCGGAAATTACCGTTTCGAAATCCGAGCCTCGAAGACTTCAAGACGGGTGCCAGTGGCCAGGCGCGAGCGCCTTGGATTGTGTCTCGGGATTTAGGTTCGTATGGCTTGTGGCCGCGGTCTCACTGGACGACAATCGGCGCTATCATAGTTGACCAACACTCAGTTGGTTCAATTGGGACCTCATCAATTCGGCTGTAGGCGTGCCCTTGCGCGGCGTTTGTGGTCCGATTTCTTCATTCATGCGGCTCGAAAGCCGTCATCGGATCTGCACTCGCAATCTTTATCAACGCGGGACTGGGACGGGTCAAGTCTGCGGGTTTCTGCGGTATCGTCTATATTTCTTGCAATATTGAAGCGGCACTTCAGTTCGTGGGTAACGAGACGGAAAAACACGAAGACGATCAGACCTCGACCGGGGACGAGATTTCTCAGGATGCCCTGGGTGACACGCATCTGGGGAAAAATCTCGGGCACCTCATCCGGGAGATAGGCCGTCAGCACAAAAAGGTTTTAGAAAGAACCGGTGAGGACGAAGTCGCGGCAAGCGAAGCAAAAGACTCTGATACTGCTGACCGGATGGAGCGACTCAACGAGGCGCTCGAAGTCGTAGACGCGGATAAGGGCGATTCAAAAAAAACCGCCGAACCCAGTCCAACTAAAGATGAAAGCCCCGCCGATGTATCGACGGGTGTCGAAGCCCGTGCTGGAGCAGGCACTGGTGCAGATTCGAAACATGGCAATACCGGAGACGCAATTTCAAAAGCCTTGTCGGAGATCGAAGCTACGTTGAGACGATTTGCCGAAGCAGAGCGCAGCCGGCATGAACAGGAGATAGCCGGCTGGAAAACTCAATTCAAGAAAGCGGCAATGATCGTTATCAAGAAACAGGTCGAGGCTGCGCGGGCTAATTGGATCAAAAGATCATCAGAGAACGAAGCCAAGGTCGCTGAGCATTATAAGAAGCTGAAGGTGCTCGCCGACAGGGTCGCTAAGCAGAAAGTAGAGATTCAGAAAGCAAAGCAGGAGCTAAAGGAGAAACTCGAGCTGGCTGATCGGCTCCATGTCGAATTCGATAGTATCCGCCAGGTGCTCGACGGGAAACTCGGAGTTCTGGATGAACTCGATAAAGAAGAGGACCAGAGTTGAGCTGCCGTCCGGCTCAGACTACTCCATACCGCATTTGTTCATCAGCATCTTGGTGAGCGCAGCCGCCTGGAGCTTGCGTGCGGGAGACATGCTGCTCGCCATAATTTCGAGCACGCCGTTCGTGGATTGACCTCCGGCGTGCGCGACGCTCAGCCAGGCAAAGGCATAAACGTCATCCAGCGGCACGCCTTTCCCCGATGCGTAAAGGATGCCCAGGTTGTATTGGGCCAAGGAATCCCCTCTGAAGGCCGCCTTCTCATACCATTCTACCGCTTGCTCGAAATTCTGTTCGACGCCCTGACCTTTAGCGTACATTTCGCCCAGATAACTCTGCGCCGTGCGATCGCCGGCCTCGGCAGCGCGCCGGTACCACATTGCCGCGGTCTCTTGATTGCGCGGCACACCGGTTCCGTTGTCGAACATCAGGCCGAGGTTGAACTGGGCGTCCACGTGGCCGGCTTCCGCCAGGGGTTGCCACAACGCAAGTGCGGTTTCGTAGTCGCCCGCGGCCGCAGCCTCGACGCCGGTTTGAAAATCGCCGGCGGTGGACTGACCGGGCGCCAGCGCAAGAAGGAAAAAAATCGTGCGCAGCTTCATGGCTCACCTCCAGGGCAACCGAAGCGGCATCCATGGTATCACTTGCCGCTTCACCCGGTCAGAAAGCGTGAACGTCTTGCAAGGAAGGAACCCGCGTCACAAAGATACGAACAGGGTTAAGCCATGACAAAAATTTCCCCAGGCCACAGAAGTGAACGTTTGATCGAAACGCGCGCAAACATCCTAGAGTGGAACGTCTGGTGGCGTTTTGGCGATAACTGGAAGGCGCGACAGCCGCTGATTGTCGAGGTCTTGGAGCGCTTGGCACCGGACATCATTGCTTTGCAGGAAGTGTGGGGTGATGAACTAACAAATCAGGCCGTCGAGATCGCGAAGCTGATCGGTTTTTCACATGTGTACGCGCCGGCAAGCTACATTGACGGTCTAGGATTCGGTAACGCCATTCTTTCCCGGTGGCCGATAGAAGAATCGCAGCATGTCGATCTACCGTCGATGCCGAGCGAAGACGGTAGCCGAAATTGCAACTTCGTCTTTGCCAGGATTGCCGGTCCCCGGGGATCCATCAACGTCTGCTCGACCCACCTGAGCTATAAACCCGATGAGAGCGGAATACGGCAACAGCAGGTCACGGCACTGTGCGAGTTCGTTCGGGGTCTTCGCCAGGAACGGGTTCCACCGGTGATATGCGGAGACTTCAACGCCGTTCCGGTCTCTGAGGAAATCCGGATGCTCACGGGTAAGACCCGTCCGCCGGTCGACGGGCTGGTGTTCTATGACGCCTGGGAGGTTGCGGGTGGGGAGGGCCCGGGGTTCACTTGGGACAACCGCAACCCGAACGCAGTGACAGCGCTGGAGCCGAATCGCCGGCTCGATTACGTACTGGTGGGAAAGCCCGCCGCCGACGGCGCGGGCCACGTCATGGCGGCGAACTTGGATGGCCGCCAGCCGTCCGGCGGGCTCTGCCCGAGCGATCACTACGCCTTATCGGTGGCGTTGCGCTATTGAAACAGCGACCGGTCGGCGATGATCCCCGCCGCGGCAAAATTCAGACCTGTCGCCGGCTGTTAGGCCGACGGTGCGCCGACGGATCCCGAAATTCTTTCGTCCCGTGGAGTCTTGCGCTTGCGGTTTACCACCATGCGGTCGTGGAGCCTGCCAATGAGCTGGCTTCCGGTGCGCTCGAACAGGAAAGGCAGCAGCGCGTGTACGAAACACACCACCGCGGCAAGCGCCAGAGTGACGGCAAAACGCAACGCGTGGCCAAAGTGTTCAAGATAGGTCTCATCCACGCTCTCCAGGTGGCGGGTGAGAAAATTCCCGGACATGGTAACTCCGAAGTCGACGAATATTCGAGAATGATATGCCAAAAAAAGCAGAAAAAGGTTTCAATTTTATCTATTTAAGCTATAAACTGATGAATATAAGACTAAAAATTATAAAATTATTGGAAAGTTCTTCTAATGGACGGTATCGACCGCAAGATCCTTACCCAGCTCCAAGCCGATGCCACCCTCTCCACCGCGGAGATCGCCGAGCGGGTGGGATTGAGCACCACCCCCTGCTGGCGGCGGATTCAGAACCTGGAAAAGTCGGGGGTCATCCGCAAGCGGGTCGCGCTCCTGGACCGGGCCCAGCTCAATATCGGTATCGATGTTTTCGTCGCCATTCGTACCAGCCAGCACAATATCAAGTGGCTGGAAAAATTCGCCAGCGCGGTGGTCGACTTTCCCGAGGTGGTGGAGTTTTATCGTATGAGCGGCGAGATCGACTACCTCATGCGGGTTGTCGTTCCGGACATCTCGGCCTACGACCGCTTCTATAAGCGGCTCATTCAGCAGGCGAACATCTCCGACGTGAGCTCAAGCTTTGCCATGGAACGCATCAAGTACACCACCGCGCTTCCGCTGGACTATATCTGACGAGGGGTCTGGATCGCTCGTTCTCACTGGCGGAGCAGCCGCCTGCGGCTGCTAGAATAGCGCGCCGGCTTTAGAATCCGGCGATCAATAAATCCATAAGACCGAGGAAAACCATGGGCTTTCGCACTGAACAGATCCACGCCGGCGTGGAGCCGGATCCGGTCACCGGCGCCATTCTCACGCCGATACACCAGTCTACGACCTACGTGCAGGAGTCCGTGGACCGCTATCTGGAGAAGGGTTACTCGTATTCGCGCTCTGCGAATCCTACGGTGCGCGCGCTGGAGCACAAGCTGACGAAGCTCGAGCGCGGCGTCGACTGCTGCACCTTCTCCACAGGCATGGCGGCGATCAACGCAACCATGGTGGCGCTGCTCAACGCTGGCGACCACGCGGTGATTTCGGATGTCGCCTATGGCGGCACGTATAGGCTTTGCACCAAAGTACTTTCGCGTTTCGGAGTGGAATTCACTTTCGCCGATACGGCAAATCCGGAGGCGGTGGCCAAAAGCATCAAAAAGAACACGCGGCTCATTCTTACCGAAACGCCCGCCAACCCCACCATGAAGCTCAGCGATATCGCCGCGATCTCCGGCATCGCCGCGAAACACGGGATACCGCACGCGGTGGACAACACCTTTCTCACACCTTATTACCAGCGGCCACTTGAGCTGGGGGCGGATCTGTCCATACACAGCACCACCAAGTACCTGGACGGGCACAACGCCACTGTCGGAGGCGCGGTGGTGAGCGCGAGCAAAGACATGGACGAGGGGATCAGATTCGTGCAAAACGCCACCGGAAACATCATGTCGCCATTCGTGGCCTGGCTCACGCTGCAGGGCTGCAAGACCCTTTCGGTGCGCATGAATGCCCAGTCCGAGAACGCCATGCTGGTTGCCCGGATGCTGGAGGCCCACCCTAAAGTCGCTCACGTCTGTTACCCGGGCCTGGAGTCCTTTGCCCAGCACGCGCTTGCAAAAGAGCAGGCCTCCGGTTTCGGCGCCATGCTTTGGTTCGAGGTAAAAGGCGGCGTGGCCGCCGGTAAGCGGCTCATGGACGCGCTCCGGCTTTGGAGCCTGGCGGAAAATCTCGGCTCGGTGGAATCGCTGGTGACCCACCCGGTCACCATGACCCACGCGGACGTGGACGAGGCCGAGCGCAAGCGCGTTGGGATCACGGACGGTCTGGTGCGGTTATCCACGGGTCTGGAAGACGCCGAGGATCTTATTTCGGATCTGGAGCAGGCCTTGGAGCGCGTTTAACGGCCTGAGGTTCTGTATCCGGCCGTTAGGTAGGATGCCCGAAGCGCCGAGTCAGGCGACGCTGCTATCAGCCTTCTTGTCCGCAAGCCCCAGCGGGTCCTCGGGATCGACGCCCTTCATGTAAGGGATCTTCCGATCCCGATCGGTGAGCTGGTAGACGAGCCCCAGCCAATTGTTGAATACAGCCTTTCCGGTATCGGTCCAGGTGTTGTCCACATGACGTTCCGCCTCAGTTTCGGGAAACGGCGGCGGTAATTTGCCTCGGCCTACGGCGACGAGTACCTTCTCTTTGTACTCGTTGAGCAATGCGGCTGCCTCCGGATAGATATAGTTCTCCGGGAACGGCGGATAATCTTTTCGCTCCTTCGCGACGAAACGGATCACTTCTCGCTTGTACTCTTTCAGCAGGCTGTTGCCGTCGTATTCCGGGTGCCCCTGAAAATAGAGAAAACGAAACTGGTCCGGGCTGACCGCGGCAAGTGCCCCGGCTTCCTCGCTTTCCACCAGCACCTTCATTCCCGCCGCCTCGATCTGATCGGGGGGCACGTCGTTCCAGCGGGAGTGCGGCGTTTCGAAACGGGTGTTTATTCCCGCCACCAGTGGATGAATGCGGTGAACAACGCGATGAGTGAACACGCCCCAGAGCTTCTCCCGATAGGGCGTGCGCTCGATGCCATGGTAGACCTTGAACGCCGCGTGGCTGGCGAGACATGAACAGTATGTCGAGCAGACTTGTTCTCTGGCCCAGGACATCACCTCCACCAGTCCCTCCCAGAATGTCTCCCGGGTGATCTCCGTTTCGATGGGATTGGCCCCGGTGATGACCAGGGCGTCCAGGCCCTCGGATCTGATCTGCTCGAAGCTCTTGTAGTAGCGCTCCACGTGCTCTTTGGCCGTGCCTTCTCGTGCCACGCCACGGACGGTAAACGGGTGCACGAAAAACTGCGCGATGCGATTGCTCGAGCCGAGCAATCGTAAAAACTGGCGTTCGGTCGCTTCAAGGGCTGCGTCGGGCATCATGTTGAGTAGACCGACGTGAAGCTCTCGAATGTCCTGATGCCGGGCGCGGTCCACGCTCAGAACGTCGTGTCCCTCGTCGCGGAGACGATCGAAGGTAGGCAGATTGCTGTTCGCGACCAGAGGCATGACTTCAGGCTGCCCTCGCCTGGGCCTTCAAAGTGTCCCGAAGCAAGCGGAGAAAGTCCGCCTCGTCGTGCACGTCTTCGATCTCTCCGGCGTCGATGGTGTAGCCGTGGCGAGCGGCTATATCTTCGTAAAGTGGCCGCCGATGAGCAACCAGCTTTGGGAAGGTCCACTGCACGAACTTGTCCGGATCGATGTCCTGCACGCGCTTGGCGCCCTTTTCCTTCATGTACTCTTCCAGCATTCTATCCAGGAAGGCCTCCTGATAATAAAGCGGCTTCGGATTTTCGATCTGTCTGCGGATGAGTTCCTGCTCCATGTTCTCGTCTGCACGGATGTAAATGATCAGCGTGTGGTTTATCAACGTTTCCAGCGCGGACGGATCGTCGAGCTCACACACGCTTCCGCCCGCGTCGTTGATGAAGTGGGCGTAGCCGTATATCTCCTTTGCTTTGCGGATGAACGGTTCTACATCTTTCATCGCACCGACTTCGGCATCGTGATGCAGGCGCTGGCGCTCTTTAAACTGCTCCACCGACAGTCCTCCCAGCTCGGGATTTCCGATTTTGCCAAGGAAGCTGGAAATCGGGTCCAGATTGTTCACCGTAATGTTGCTGCAGATGTAAATGGAGTCGTGGCGCAGCAAATCACGGAGGAAGTCGACTTTCATGGCCTGCTTCTTGATGTTGTCCAGAATGGGCTCTTCCAGATACTTGGTGCCGATTCTGTAGTCCCCGGAGTAATGAAACCAATCCCGCTTGGGCAGCTTGTTGGCGAGCGTCGTTTTGCCGACACCCGACATGCCGAGCAAGGTGACGGCCTTGTGCTCGCGGCGCATGAATTCTTCGTGGTTCAGTCTCATTTGAGGAGTTCCTCGATAAGTTCGTAAGGCGGTCCGCCATGCTCCGGTTGTGGTGGCCTGTCAACGCCACAAACAGGCGATGACGCGGACGACCCCGGCAGGAAAAGCCTGCTGTAGTTAGTATAAGGTAATGACCGGCACCGGTCGGCCTTCGGGCCTGCCGCGGTGACAGAATTCGGGGGTCCGTCGCCGCGGTCCCTATATCGGCGTCGAGGGCAGTGCAGAGCCATTCAACAAAGCGGCCGCCGAACGCCCTGGTCGAAGCCCGGCAGCGCGTCACGGTCGCGTGACTGGGGCCGGTGGCACCGGCTTCGGGCTTTCCACCCCCAAGGCGACCTCGGAAAAATTCAGGGATACACGAGAAACTTCGCTTCTCGTGCTGCGAGCGATGCCTGTAATGACTCCCCGCGAGACCGAACGACCGACATCGACCATCTCGCCAACAACTCTCACCGACGGGTAACAGCGCAGAGGGGGCGGGCCTCGTTTCGCGCCGTCTTTGTAACTCCAGCGCCGTCCTGGGGCCAGACCCAGTCGGAAGCTGGCGCCAGGGTCGACGACAGCCGAGCGGTAGAATCGCCACCGGAATGTGCGTTCAATCGCGCGGTAAATTCGCGGTTTTCGTAGCTGTTGAGCCGGATTGTCTTTAGACTCGTTTATTCCGCCGAGCCAATAGAATAAGCAAGCGAAACGACCCACGGACGGACCTCTCAAATCATCATGAACGACTCTGTTTTACCGGATTTCGAAGATCACTCAAGTCAGGAGGTCAAGTACACCACCTGCTACATGTGCGCGTGCCGGTGCGGAATAAAGGTCACTGTCGAGGACGGCCAAATCCGTTTTATCCAGGGTAATCTGCGCCACCCGGTGAATCGTGGTGTCCTATGTGCTAAGGGTAATGCCGGCATCATGAAGCAGATGTCTCGGGCAAAGCTTCGCAAGCCGCTGATGAGAAAACCCGGCACGGATCGCGGCGAGGGAGAGTTTGTAGAGATTTCATGGGACGAAGCGCTGGGAATGTTGACCGAGCGTCTTGCCCGCATTCGTAAAAGCGATCCGAAGCGTCTCGCTTTTTTCACCGGCCGTGACCAGATGCAGGCGCTTACCGGGTTATGGGCGCAGCAGTTTGGCACCGTGAACTGGGCTGCTCACGGTGGCTTCTGCTCCGTCAACGTTGCCGCCGCCGGACTTTATTCCATTGGACAGTCCTTCTGGGAATTCGGCGATCCTGACTGGGATCGGACACGATACTTCCTGCTTTGGGGTGTTGCGGAGGATCATGCTTCCAACCCGATCAAGCTTGGCATCGACAAGCTCAAGCGTCGCGGCGGCAAGTTCGTCGCTATCAATCCTGTGCGCACCGGATATCAGGCCGTCGCCGACGAGTGGGTGCCCATCCGCCCGGGCACGGACGCGCTGCTCGCGCTTTCTATGGTGCACGTGCTTCTGGCGCGCAAGCTTTTCGATCGCGAGTATCTGGTCCGATACACCAATGCGACGCACCTGGTGGTGGACACGCCTGGCAAGACCGGCGACGGGCTGCTGCTGAAAAATATCAAGGGTCGTCCTTTGGTGTGGGACTTAGAGCGAAATGATTTCGCCGATGGAACGCTGCCGGAGATAAAACCCGCCCTGTTTGGCGAATACACGGCACCCGACGGCCGTCCGGTCAAGACCGTAATGACGCTGCTGGCGGAACGTTATCTTGCCGCGGATTACGCGCCGGAACGAGCGGAGCAGATCTGCGGCGTTCCGGCAGAGACCATAGAAAGGCTGGCGCTGGAGATGGCCCACATTGCGTTCGAAGAGCCCATAGAGATCGAGTGTCGATGGACCGACTGGGCGGGGCGCAGTCATGATCGTTTCCTTGGCAGACCGGTGTCGATGCACGCCATGCGCGGAGTATCGGCCCATTCCAACGGATTTCAGACTACCCGCGCGATACATCTGCTGCAGGTCCTGCTCGGCACTATCGACGTGCCGGGAGGCCATCGCGCCAAGCCGCCTTTTCCCAGGCATGTTCCGCCTCCGATCAAGCCGGCAAAAGAGGTTTTTCCCGGCGAGCCGCTGAAGGCGCCGCCGCTCGGATTTCCCACCGCGCCGGAGGATCTTGTTATCGACAGCGAGGGACGGCCGCTGCGCATCGACAAGGCGTACTCGTGGGAAGCACCTCTTGCCGCCCACGGCATGATGCACATGGTCATTACCAATGCCGTCAACGGGGATCCCTACCCAATAGACACTTTGCTGATTTTCATGGCCAACATGGCCTGGAACTCCAGCATGAACACGACCAAGGTTCGCGACCTTCTCAAGACGAAGGATGAGAATGGCGAGTACAAGCTGCCTTTTCTTGTGGTGGTGGATGCGTTTCACTCGGAGATGGTCGGTTTTGCCGATCTTGTATTGCCTGACACCACCTATCTTGAGCGCTACGACTGCATCTCCTTGCTGGACCGACCGATATCCGACCCAGACGCCATCTGCGATTCCATCCGCGCACCGGTGCTCGAACTCGACCGGGACGTTCGCCCGTGGCAGGAAGTGATGGTCGAGCTCGCGGCGAGGCTCGGATTTCCCGCCTTCGTCAACGAGGACGGTAGCCCGAGGTACGACGGTTACCAGGACTTCATCGTGCGCTTTCAAAAGGCGCCCGGCATAGGATTTCTCGCCGGGTGGCGCGGCGAGGACGGCAAGGCGCACCTGCGCGGTGAGCCGAATCCGGACCAGTGGCAACGTTACATCGAGAACCAGTGTTTCTACGAATACCGCCTGCCGGAACACATGCGTTTTTATAGATTCGCTAACCGTGACTATCTCGAATTTGCGCAAGATGCCGGCTTCAATACCAGCACCGATCCCATCGTAATGGAAATTTATTCGGAATCCTTACAACGTTTTCGGCTAGCAGGACGGGGACTCTATGACGGACCCCAACCGGACGATCCGGTGGAGAAAGAACGCCTGGCCACGTATTTCGATCCGCTTCCTTTTTACTATAAGCCGCTGGAAATGCAGCACGTGGACGAACAGCGCTACGACTTTCACGCCATTACTCAGCGCCCACCGTTCATGTATCACTCTTGGGATTCCCAGAACGTCTGGCTGCGACAGATCGTGGCGCAGAATTACCTCTACATGAACAGGAAAAAGGCAGAGCAAATGGGAATCGCCGACCGAGATTGGGTATGGATAGAATCCAGGAGCGGAAGCGTGCGCGCCCAGGTGAAACTCATGGAGGGCGTGGAGGAACACACGGTGTGGACCTGGAACGCCATCGGCAAGCAGCCCGGTGCTTGGGGACTCGAGCCCGACGCCAACGAGGCAACCGACGGCTTTCTGCTGAACCATGTGATTTCTGAACTGCTTCCGCCGGATGACGATCGCGAGTTCAGCAATTCCGATCCAGTGACCGGGCAGGCCGCCTGGTATGACCTCAAGGTGAGGATCCGCAAGGCGCGTCCATGGGAAAAGGGCACCTGGCCAAAGTTCGAGCCGATGAAGCATTTACCAGGTCATGAGACGGCGGCAAAAGTGTTGCGCTATCAAACCCACGCGCCGGTCAAGCTGGTGCGTTCGCTTAAAGACATCCTTTCCCGCAATCGATGAGATAGAGATTTCGTGCGCCTCGGACTGGTCATTGATCTTGATACCTGCGTTGGCTGCAATGCGTGTGCGGTGGCCTGTAAGCAATGGAACGCGTCGGGCACCAGCGGGCCGCTTTCCGACTATGCGCCCTACGGTCACGACCCTTCCGGCGTATGGTTCAATCGAATCCGCAATTACGAGATAGGAGATTATCCGAGCAGTAAGACGGTGCACTTCCCAATGTCCTGTATGCACTGCGACGACGCGTACTGCGTAGACGTGTGCCCCACCGGCGCGTCGTATAAGCGACCCGAAGACGGCATTGTTTTGGTGGATCCGGAGAAGTGCATGGGGTGTAACTATTGTGCCTGGGCCTGCCCCTACGGCGCTCGCGAGCTGGATCGCGAGGAAGGGGTGATGAAAAAGTGCACCCTTTGCATCGACCGTATCTATGACACCGCGCTGCCGGAAGAGGAGCGCCAGCCGGCCTGTGTGCTGACTTGTCCGACCCACGCGCGAATGTTCGGCGATTTGGACGATCCCGATTCTGAAGTCAGCAAAACAGTTACTCTGCGCGGTGGTCGCGGTCTGATGCCGGAGCTCGGCTACCGGCCGGTCAATCAGTATCTGCCGCCGAGGGAACCCCGCGCGGTTCCAGCCTACGACAAGGGCGCAAGCCTGGTGGATCGGGTTAAGCACTGGGTCAACGAAAGCATTTCACGCTGATGCTTAAACCGACCAGCAAGGGTGCCCGTAGGCAGACTTAGTGCATCCGGCGCTTTCCATCATTTTTTTCACCGTGACGGCAGGCGCGGGTTACGGCATTGTAGCGGTGACCGCCCTGATGTCAGCGGGCATCGGCGGCGCGCGCATTGAAAGCGGACAACTTCTGCTTTCAGCGGCCTTGGGCCTTGTTGCAGTCACTGCGGGACTGTGCGCGTCCACCCTGCATCTGGCCAATCCTAAGAACGCATGGCGCGCATTCAGTCGCTTCCGTACCTCATGGCTGTCACGGGAAGCTATTCTGGCCGTCGTTTTTTATCCCGTTGCGCTTATTTGGGTTTTAAGCCTATGGCTGGAGTGGGCCTCCGGCGCAGTAGCTGTCTTTGCCGTGCTGACCATCGTTGCCGCCCTTGCGACGGTCTTCGCAACCGCCATGATCTACGCCTGTCTTCGAACTATTCGACAGTGGCACACCAGCTTCACTCCCGCGAACTACGTCCTGTTGTCGCTGATGATCGGTTTTCTTGGACTCGGCTCGGTGCTCGCATTCGGTGACGTCGCTCCACGCGAGCTGCTCTGGTCGACGATGCTTTCGATAGTAGCGGCGGGTGTCGCCAAGCTCACCTATTACGCGAGGTTCGGCCTGCCGTCCGGGCCAACCATCGGCGACGCGACCGGGTTCAAGAATGCGCCCGTGCGCTTGCTGGACGTTGGACATACCTCCGGCACCTTTCTTACTGATGAGTTCGGTTTCAGAGTTTCTCGCGGCACCCTTCTGATCCTGCGCTTCCTCACCCTGACGCTTGCTTTTCTGGTGCCGGCCGCGGCGGTGTGGCTGGTGCTCGATGGATCGAATGCGGCGATGGCGTTGCCGGCAGCGCTGTTTTCCGCTTACCTCGGTCTGCTTGTCGAGCGCTGGCTGTTCTTTGCCGAGGCGCGCCACGTCGTCAATCTGTATCACGGCGCGCAGCGGGTCTGAACAAACGCTTGGAAATGAAAATTTCCCGCGGCGCCATTGGAGGCCGTAACCGGGTCACCTATACTCAGCCTCGACTTACCCCGTAGCATTTGCAGCGCCGAATGCGGATTTCGTCGGATCCGCTCTGGAGAATCATGACGGCATACGCCACCTCTCATCTCAGGCAACTCGAGGCGGAGTCCATTTACGTCATTCGTGAGGTTGCCGCCGAGTTCGAGCGGCCGGTGATGCTGTATTCCATCGGCAAGGACTCGACGGTTCTGACCCACCTGGCGATCAAGGCCTTCTACCCAGCCCGGCCGCCGTTCCCCTGGCTGCACGTGGATACCACCTGGAAGTTTCGCGAGATGATTGCTTTTCGCGACCGATATATAAAAAAGGAATTGGGGCTTGATCTGATCGTCAACGTCAACGAAGCCGGCGTAAAGGCGGGCATCAATCCCTTCGAACACGGCAGCAAGAAATACACCGACATTATGAAGACGGAATCCCTGCTGCAGGCGTTGGACAAACACAAGTTCGATGCGGCCTTCGGAGGCGCACGCCGGGACGAGGAACTGTCCCGGGCCAAGGAACGGATCTACTCTTTTCGCGACAGAAATCATCGATGGGATCCGAGGAACCAGAGGCCGGAGCTGTGGAACATTTACAACGCCCGGATCAACAAGGGCGAAAGCATTCGCGTGTTTCCACTTTCCAACTGGACGGAGCTCGATATCTGGCAGTACATCTATAAAGAGCAGCTGCCCGTGGTGCCGCTTTATTTCGCTAAGAAAAGGCCGGTCGTGGAACGGGACGGTCGTCTTATCATGGTCGACGATGATCGCTTTCCGCTTGAGAAAGGCGAAAAACCTAAGCGGCGCCAGGTGCGGTTTCGCACTTTAGGCTGTTATCCCCTCACCGGCGCGATTGAGTCGAAGGCGACCACGCTCGAAGATGTAATCCGTGAAATGCTGTTGGCGAGAAGCTCCGAACGCCAGGGTCGCGTGATCGATCATGACAAGGCGGGTTCCATGGAAGAAAAAAAACGCGAAGGTTATTTTTGATGACGCCCAAAGCTGTTGAGCATACGGGTTCTTTTCCGCCGTTCCGGGCAATTGACGTAAAGTCATGAAGTCATCGCAGATGGAAATCGGCGATATCAAGGAATATCTTGCGCAGCACGAGCGTAAAGAGATCCTTCGCGTTTTCACCTGCGGCAGCGTGGATGACGGCAAGAGCACTCTAATCGGGCGTCTGCTGTTTGACTCCCATCTGCTATATGAGGATCAGCTTTCCGCGGTCACCGAAGAATCCGCCCGCCGGGGGAACTTGGACGGTGGCTTTGACCCTTCGCTGTTGACCGACGGCCTGAAAGCGGAACGAGAGCAGGGGATCACCATCGACGTCGCCTATCGGTATTTTTCCACCGCATCCAGGAAGTTCATTGTTGCCGATACACCGGGCCACGAGCAGTACACCCGCAACATGGCCACCGGCGCGTCAAACTGCGACCTCGCCATTATCCTGGTCGATGCAAACAACGGCGTAACAGTACAAACCCGCAGGCACAGTTTCATTGTCTCGCTGCTTGGTATTCGCCACGTTTTGGTCGCCGTGAACAAGATGGACCTCGTGGATTACTCGGAAGCGCGTTTCAACCAGATCGTCAACGACTTCACCGGCTTTGCGGCCAGGCTAGAGCTCCGAGACATCAACTTTATACCTATCAGCGCGCTGGACGGCGGCAATGTGGTCAATTTGAGCGAGAACATGCCGTGGCATCGTGGCGGCACGCTGATGCACTACCTCGAACACGTGGTGGTTGCCACGGATCGAAATCTCATCGATTTCCGCCTTCCGGTTCAGTACGTCACGCGCCCCGAAGCTGGAGACCGGGGCTACTGCGGCAGCGTTGCTTCCGGCGTAGTGCGCCGGGGAGACGAGATTATGGTGCTGCCTTCGAGACGGCGAAGCCGGGTGAAATCTATTCTCACCTACGACGGCGAACTCGAAGAGGCTTTTCCGCCTAACGCCGTGAACATCGTGCTGGAAGATCAGTTGGACGTCGCCCGAGGAGACGTGCTCGTGCATCCAGGCAATCTGCCGCGATTGGGCGAAACGGTGGACGCCATGATCGTATGGATGGACGAAAACCCGATGGTGCAAGGGAAGCGCTACGAGCTCAAGCACATGAGCAAGACGGTGAGCGGCGCGGTTTCATCAATCCGCTACCGCATTGACGTCAACACTTTTCACCGTCAGAACACATCCGAACTGGCCTTGAACGAAATCGGACGCTGCACCTTGTCCTTGTCTGAAGCCATTGCCGTCGACCCTTATCGCACAAACCGTGTCACCGGCTCTTTCATACTGGTGGACCGCCTCAGCAACGCGACCGTGGGTGCTGGAATGGTAATCGATCGATCGCGAGTGCAGGAGTGGACCGAGCACTGGGATACATCGCCTTCCAGCGAGGCACTTCAAAGCGAGTTGAGCCGCGTCAGCAGCGAGGAACGCGCCGCTCGCTTCGGTCAGCGTCCGGCAACAGTTCTGCTTACTGGCCTGTCCGGCGCCGGAAAGACCACCATCGCCTATGCGCTGGAGCGCCGGCTTTTTGACATGGGTCACGCTGCAAACGTGCTCGACGGGCAAAACCTGAGACTTGGGATCAGTCGTGACCTGGGGTTCACGCGAACGGAACGATCCGAAGCGCTTCGGCGCGCAGCGGAACTGGCGCGGGTAATCAACGATGCCGGGCTCATCTGTGTGTGCGCGTTCGTTTCTCCAAGCGAAGAGATCCGAACCCGCATGCGCGGCGTCATCGGCGAGCAGCGGATGATTCTGGTGCACTTGTCGGCGCCGTTGGAGGTGTGCCGCGAGCGCGATGAGGACGGACTGTATGCCCTTGCCGATGCGGGAGAATTCACTGACTTCCCGGGTGTCACCGCGACCTACGAGGCGCCCGCGTCTCCGGATCTGGTGCTGCCAACGCACGAGATCTCGGTGGAGGAAAGCGTTGACCGGCTGATCGCGTTTCTGAAATCCCGCGGTATGCTCGGCTGAGCTAAAAGCCTATGCAGAATTCTGCAATTTTCTAGGCTTCGTTCACGCGCTCCTTTGCCTGCACCCCCACCCTGCGTGGCCCTGTAAAAGCGGGTTCTCTCCCCCTCGACGTGCGGGGCAGGAAACCTGGTTTCGGACGCGGCTGGACCACAATTCTGAACAGTGGTTCAGCTTTTCGCGAACGGGAGTTCTCGCGGCAAACCGTCGCGCAATGCCGCAATGTGCCCAGGGTCAAGTCCGCAGCAGCCGCCGATGAGCTGCGCCCCCAGGTCGACCCATTCCCGCGCCCTCTGCAGCAATACGTCCGGTGGTGTGATGTCGACGAACTGCCAGTTGGGCATAACGAAGTGCCCGGAGTTCGGGTAAGCGCCCAGCGGGCCGGGCCAGAACTCGCGTACCTCCCGCAGTCCGGCTTCGGTGTCGTCCAATTTGGAGTGCATTACCGTGAATGCACCGGCGCCGAGGTTCGAAACCGTTTGCAGAAGTTCGCGCAGCTCGCGATCAGCGTAGTCGTATAAGGTCAGCTTACCGCTGTCCCGTTGCAGCCGACAGCTCACGCCAATCCAGACCGGCAGCCCGGTGGCCACCGCGGCTTCAACCGCCGGCAGCGCGATCTCGGGCTTTTGCATCATCTCCAGAGCGATAAGCTCGGCACCGGACTCGGCAAGCAGCTCCGCCTGCTCGGTGAAGGTCTGCCGAAGGCGATCGGGATCAAGCCACGAGGGGTCGAGATCTTTTGCGGTGAAATCCGAAATCGATCCGGCGATGCATACAGGTCGATCGGCCGCGGCGTCGCGCGCGGCCCGGGCAACCTCAACCGCGTCGCGGTTTGCCGCCGCCACCACGTCACCCAGGCCCGCTGGCTCAAGCGCGTGGCGGGCGCTGGCGAAGGTGTTGGCGATGATCACGTCGGCACCGGCGCGTATGTAGTCCTCGTGCACTGCGCGAAGTACTTGAGGATGCGTAAGGGTGGCCTCGGCGCACCAGACTTTCCCGTGCATGGGCACGCCCCTGCGCTCGAGCTCGGTGCCGGTGGCACCGTCGAGGATGATCACCTCGCCCCGCTGAATCCGATCATCGAGCCACCCAGGGCCCGCGGGTATGTGATTCATTTGCTGTGATTTCCCTAAACGCTGCTTGAGCGGAACTAGAAAATATTCAGACCGGCCGTCCGCCGACGATGATGGTCCGCCACAGGGTACGATGTTTGCTGGGATCCAGCTTTTGCGTCGTTGCCGCGTGCATCACCGCGGCATTATCCCAGATGACCACGTCCTTCGGGCGCCAGCGGTATCGCATCTGGAAGCGATCGTCGAGGCAGTGATCGAAGATTTGCTTCAGCAGGGCGTCGCTTTCCGGGGCGTCCATTCCATCGACGCGCACGGTATAAGTGGGATTGACGTACAGAGCCTTGCGACCGCTAATTGGGTGGCGCCGCACTACCGGATGCCGAACTGGCGGCACCCGGCTAAGGTTCTCCGCGTCCAGCCTGGGCCGGGTCCCGGTGCGATGGGCGACACGATCCCTGTTGCCATAATCGTGCACCGCCGTCAAACCCTCGAGAAGCTGCTTTTGCTCGTCCGGGAGGGCTTCGTAGGCCGAGATCATGTCGCAAAACAAGGTGTCACCCCCTTCGTCCGGAACCTCCAGAGCATAGAGCAGCGTCGCCTTCGCGGGACGCTCTTTGAATGAAACATCGGAGTGCCAAAATGACCCCGCGTCTTTCAGGCCGAGCGCCCGGCCGTCCGCATCCACCCGATTTGAAAGCACGAGCACCAGCGGCGTTTCCGGATGGTGGAAGCGATCGAGCACATGGGGCTCGAGAGGACCGAAGTAGCGGCTCACCGCGACCACATCGTTCACGTCGAGCTCCTGTTCCGGGATCGCCAGCACGTGGTGCTCGATGAACGCGGCTTCGAGCGTTGCCAATGTTTCCGCGTCCAGCTGCGCGTCAGCGAGATCGATGCCGGTGGCCTGCGCGCCAAAGACCGCGTTCAATGGTTCGATTTTCAACCGTTGTGGTTTAGAGCCCACTTAATCAAATCCAAACAGGGAGGAAAAAAACTGCGTGCCGAACGAGCCTAAACTTGCCGGGGCACGTCGTCCAGCCCTGGCTCCCTTCCTGCCCGACGGCCCGTTTCTTGACAGATCCCCGTTTGGCGGCGTGGGCAAGAAACGGTGTATATAATGCGCCCC
>JBFHVA010000023.1:0-25229 GCA_041589735.1 Gammaproteobacteria bacterium
GCCGACTTCACCCGCGACGCGCGGCGCTGGCTGGACGACGATTCAAAGATCATCGACCTCGGCGGCACCGAGAACCTGATCCTGGATAAGGACTACGGAGTGCGATATCTGGACAGCTTCCACGTCTTCTTTTATCTCGACATGCTGCACCTCATCGAGGAAGTGGACGACGCGCTTACCTTCCGCATCGAGGTGTGCATCCGGCGGCTCGAATACCTGGAGCGGCTGGTAAAGCGGCTTCAGTAACGGCCGCAAAGCAGGCGGGAGCCTTCCGGCGATGCGCGGCTTCTGGCGGCGCGATAGTATTGGGCGCTTGGTGACTCCGGCAGACGCATGAACAATGGACTTTGAACTCAGCGAAGAGCAGCAGCGGTTCCGGGAATCCGTCAGCGGCTTTGCTGAGCGCCACCTGCGTAAGGGCGCGCTGGAGCGCGCCCACTCGGACGAATATCCCCACGACGTTGCCCGGCGGATGGCGGCCCAGGGACTGTTCGGCATCGCCGTTCCCGATTCCGTGGGCGGCCAGGGCGGCACGCTGATGGATGCGGTGCTCGCTATCGAGGCCGTCGCCGCGGTCTGCCCGCGCAGCGCCGACGTGATCCAGGCGGGCAACTTCGGCCCCATCCGAGTGCTGGCGGAGTACGCCAGTGAGGCGCAGCGGGAGCGTTTCTTACGACCGCTGCTTTCCGGCGATGCCTTAATCTCGGTGGGCATGAGCGAGCCGGAGGCAGGGTCGGCGGTAACTGATCTCGAGACCACGGCGACGCCGGATGGAGACGGCTTTCGCATCAATGGCACCAAGGTGTTCACCACCAACGGGTCTTACGCGGATTTCATTCTCGCCTATGTTCGTTTCGGCAAGGGCGTGGAAGGCATCGGTTCGGTGATCATCGAAAGAGGGGACAAGGGGTTCCGTGTCGGCAAGCCAACGAAGTTTCTCTCCGGGGATGAATGGGCGCAGCTTTATTTTGAAGACGTCTACGTGGATAAGGACCACGTACTGCTGGGCGCGGGCGGTTTCAAGAAACAGATTGCGGGCTTCAACGTCGAGCGCCTCGGCAACAGCGCCCGATCGCTCGCCCTGGGTCGCTATGCCTACGAGGCCGCGCGGTCTTACGCCCTGGATCGCAGCCAGTTCGGCCGGCCCATCTGCGAGTTCCAGGGGATCCAGTGGAAATTTGCCGAGATGAAAATGCAGCTCGAAGCCGCTTCACTGCTGCTATACCGCGCCGCCACCCGCGCCGACGGGGGACTGCCGTCGGCGCAGGACTCCGCCATCGCCAAGGCCTACTGCAACCGGGTGGGATTCGAGGTGGCGAGCGAGGCGCTGCAGATCATGGGCGGCGCCGGCTACAGCCAGGATTCGCTGGTGGAGTACTGCTTCCGCAGAACCCGCGGATGGATGATCGCGGGCGGCTCCATGGAGATGATGAAAAACCGCATCGCGGAAGGTGTGTTCGAACGCCGCTTCCGACAGCGGCCCTGATCCGCCGACGTCGTGAAACTGACTCTTGAGCGAACGGAAGCGACGAAC
Source organism: Gammaproteobacteria bacterium (assembly GCA_041589735.1). Lineage (GTDB taxonomy): Bacteria > Pseudomonadota > Gammaproteobacteria > HK1 > HK1 > CAMYJH01. Next base: position 1,535 of record JBFHVA010000023.1, read on the forward strand.
GCGTGAGCGAAAATAATCTCTTCCGCGCGCTATTCGAGCCGCAGACCATCGCGCTCATCGGCGCCTCCAGCGACGAGCGCAAGAACACCGCAAGGCCGCAACGTTTTCTCCAAAAACACCACTTCAACGGACGCGTCGTTCCGGTCAATCCTAACCGCGACGAAGTTTTCGGCGTTCCCGCTTTCAAAAGTGTTTCGGACATCCCGGAGCGCGTAGATCACGCTTTTGTCATGGTGCCGGCTCCGGCCGTTGCCGAGGCCATCGAAGCGTGTGGCGACGCCGGCGTTTCCGTCGCCACCATATACAGCGACGGGTTCGCTGAAACGGGAGCCGAGGGTATCGCACGCCAGAACGAGCTGGTCTCGCTGGCGCGTTCCAGAGACGTTCGCCTGCTCGGCCCCAACAGCATGGGCCTCGTTAACCTGCACAACGGAATGGCGCTTACGGTCAACGCGGTGCTCGAGCTGCCCGAGCTCAACACTGGCGGACTTTCCGTCATCTCCCAGAGTGGAAGCATTATCGGGTCGCTGCTCTCCCGGGGGCAGGCGCGCGGCCTTGGGTTCTCCAAGCTGGTGTCGGTCGGCAACGAGTGCGATTTGAGCGTTGCCGAGATCGTTGCCCATCTCGCCGAAGACGAGTCGACAAAAGCGGTGCTCTTGTTTCTGGAAACCTTGCGTAACGAAGCGAAGTTCAGCGAAGCCGCGCGCAAGGCTTTCGAAGCGGGCAAGCCGATTATTGTTTACAAGCTCGGGCGCTCCGAGGTGGGCAAGCAACTTGCTGCGACCCACTCCGGCGCCATGACCGGATCCGGCGAAGCCGTGGAAGCGTGGTTTCATTACCAAGGCGTGGTACGCGTGGACATGCTCGAAAGTCTCATTGAAACGCCGCCACTGTTTTTGAATTCCTGTCCGCCGAAAGCCCGTCGCGCCGCAGTCATGACCACCACCGGCGGCGGCGCCGCCGCCGTGGCCGATCGGCTCGGTAGCTTCGGGATCTCCCTTGCCCCGCCACCTGCTGCGCTCGTCGAGCGCATGCGGGAACGCCGGGTGTCGCTGGAAGGGAAGACTCTGGTGGATCTCACCATGGCCGGCACCCGGCCCGAGGTTGCGCGTGAAGCCATCGAGGCGCTGCTGGACTCACCGGACTGCGACATCGTCGTGGTGGTGGTGGGATCGTCCGGCCAGTTTTATCCCGAGATCGCCGTTCGCCCCATCGTCGAGGCGGCTAAACAAAAGAAAAAGCCGGTGGCCGTGTTCATTCTTCCCGACGCCGCTGAATCACTGGAACTGCTTGCGCGGTCCGGCATTGCCGCGTTTCGCACGCCCGAAGGCTGCGCCGACGGCGTGCGCGCCTACCTCGACTGGCGCGCGCCGGAACCGCCGGCGCCCTTGAAACGGCGCGAGCTGGCGGCGGCGCGCGAACAGCTCGTCGCGCGCGAAAGCGAACTTTTGGACGAGCGCGCGGCGTGCGATGTCTTCGATGCGCTCGGAATCAAGGTTGCCCGAAGCGCGGTGATCGAAGGGCCGGGCGAAATCGTGGAACTGCACTTTCCCGTTGCGGTCAAGCTGCTCTCATCGAAGATCTCCCACAAGAGCGATCTCGGCGGCGTCATCCTGGACCTGATGAATCAGGAGTCGGTGCACGCGGCGTGCCGGGAGATCACCACGCGCCTGGGGCGCGAGCGTTCCGCGGTGCCCATCGAGGGATTTCTGGTCCAGGAAATGGCCTCGGGCCTTGCGGAGGCGCTGGTGGGATTTCATCGCGATGCGGAGGCGGGACCCGTGGTGACCCTCGGGGCCGGTGGCACTCTGGCCGAGCTGCAGCGGGATTTCAGCGTGCGCTGCGCGCCGGTCAGCGTGAAGACGGCGCACAACATGATCGACGAGGTGCGCAGCTTCGCCGGAATCCGCGGCTACCGCGGCGCCCGTAAAGGCGACCTGGATGCGCTGGCGAAGGCAGTAAGCGCATTGTCGAAGCTTGCGGTATTGGAGGATCCACAGGTTCTCGAAGCCGAAATTAATCCGCTCATCGTTAAGCCGACGGGGGAGGGCGTGGTTGCCGTGGACGGCGTGGTGCGCGTCGCCGCCGCGAACTGAGTCTTCGACAAGCGCGCCAATGCCCGGGCGGTACAAGATCATCCTGTTCAACAAGCCCTTCGGCGTGCTGTGCCAGTTCAGTCCCTCGGGTAAGCGGCAAACGCTGGCCGATTACATCAAGATTAAAAATGTATACGCGGCCGGGCGACTGGACCTGAACAGCGAAGGTCTGCTGGTGCTCACCGATGACGGGGCTCTGCAGCATCGCCTGAGCGATCCGCGCCACAAGCTGGAAAAGATCTACTGGGTGCAGGTGGAGCGATCGCCACAAGGTGAAGCGCTAAATGCGTTAAGGCGTGGCGTCGAACTTGACGGGCAAATGACTTTGCCGGCAAAAGTAAAGAAGATACCGGAACCGGAAGGACTTTGGCCTCGCGATCCTCCCATTCGATTTCGTAAGAACGTACCTACCGCGTGGCTCGAGATCCGGATCCGGGAAGGACGCAACCGCCAGGTGCGGCGCATGACCGCGGCGGTGGGATATCCGACCCTGCGGCTGGTTCGCTACGCTGTGGGCGCATATAACCTGGACGGTCTCGACCCGGGGAAGTGGCGCGTCGTGGGCGATCGCTTGTCCGGCTGAGCAGCCGAAACGAAGCGGAGATGGTTGATCATTCCGCGTGACCGCGGGTCGCGGCCACATCGGGTAGATCTTTTCTGCCCATAGAGAGGGACGTATTGGCGACCAGCAGCTGGAAAACCCGAATCACTATTCTCACCCTGGCGCACGTGGTGGGAACGCTGCACATCGTTTCGGTGATGGCGATGGCGCCGGTGATCCAGGGGGACCTCGGCCTCAGCGTGACCCAGGTGGGCCTGCTGGTGACCGGCTACTATGCCGCGCAGACGGTGTGCGCAGTGCCGGCCGGCGCGTTTTCCGATCGCGTTGGCGTCGGCTACGCGCTGGTGATCTCTCAGCTTCTGCTGATTGCGGGAACACTCGTCTTCAATCAGGCCTCGAGCTTCGCCCTGGCGATTACCGGCACCGTGGTCATGGGCATCGGCTATTCCATCGTCAATCCGGCAACCGCCAAAGGCGTGCTGGAATGGTTTTCGATCCGGCGCCGGGCCACCGCCATGGGGGTCAAGCAGACCGGCGTGCCCATTGGCGGCGTGCTGGCCGCGGGTAACGGAGCGCTGGTCGCGGTGGTGAGCTGGAACGCGATCCTTTACGGCATCGTTGCGATTACCGTGGTCAACGCGCTGCTTTGCCTGCGGCTTGCCGAGCGCCCGGCAACGGAAGGCCGGCGCGACTACGGCCTGGGTTCCAACAAGCTGCGCGATGTCTGGCGGCAACGAAACATCAAGCTGATTTTTACCGCCAGCATTCCCTGGAACATGGGACAGGCCAACTTCTTCACCTATCTCACTTTGTTTATGCGCGAGGCGGCGCAGGCCAGCCAGCCGGTGGCGGGACTTTGTCTCGGCGTGGCGCAGGCCTCCAGCGCGCTGGGACGCATCGGCTGGGGCGTCATCAGCGACACGCTGCTCAGGGGCGGACGCAAGACCATCACCGTTTCCATCTGTGCCACCGCCTCCGTCCTTCTTGCCGCCATGGCGCTGGTCGGACCCACGTACGGCGTTTTGCTGGGGGTCGTGCTGGCGCTGCTGCTTGGGCTGACGGTCGCTTCTTATGCGTCCATCGCCCAGACCCTGGCGGTGGAATCGGTGCCTTCGCACCAGGCCGGATCCGCCATGGGCTATAGCTTGACCGGCACTTCGCTCGGGGGCGTCATCGGTCCCGCGTTGTTCGGTGCTGTGGTGGACTTTACCGGGGACTTTGCCGATGGCTGGCTGCTGACCGGCGCGCTGATGGGCGCGGGCACGCTTGTCGTGGCTTTCTGGTTCAACGAGCGACGGACGAGGGAGACGCCAAAGGATGCCTCCGCTTGAAGCTGTCAATAAATTTATTTGCGGATGCCGGGGCTCGCCGGATAAACCTCGTAGGTGCCTTCGTCGACGTTGAATTTGATGCGTTCGGGGAGGTGCTCGACGCTTCTGCCGTACATGTGAAAGTTCCGCGTCGGCACGTCGCTCACCACGTGGATGCTGTGGATGTCGTCCGGCAGAAAGCAGATCCCAGTGCCTCTCTTGACCACAAACTTATCGCGCACCTTGACGTTGCCCTTGCCGGGCACGGAGCCGTCGTCGAGACGTTCGTAAATCCGATTTTCCTCCTCACCGTCTATGCCGACGATGACCGCCCAGGTGGTGTGGTTGTGGGGCGGCGACGATCGTCCGGGAAGACCGGTGGAAAGATAAAGCGCAAAGCGGTGGTTATTTTCCTCAGAGAGCAGATAAAGCAGCGGTTCTCCAGTGGCCGATGGAAAATCCTGTTCGGAAAAAAGATTTCTCTTCGCAGCAAGGTTGAGCAGCGCTTCCTTGATGGAAGTGAGCGATTCCCGCGAAACGCCGCGGTGGGCTTCGATCTCCCGGATCTCGGCGACGGCCTCGCCGACGGCGGCCCTTCGGTGCTCGGCAATCGATTCCCTATCGCTCATGAATGCAATCCCCAGGCTGGTGCTGATCAGAAAATAGTATCAGGTTCGGAGCTCGCGATACGAGCGCCGCATAACTCCGGCACATTAGCCGAGAGCTTCCGGTGAGCGCCGCTCCTGCGCCTCGCGTGGTCATTCATTCGGCCTTCCGCGGCTGCATCTACATGCTCGCATCCACGGTGTTCTTCGCCACCATGCACGCCTGCGTGCGTTTCGTGTCCGCGGAGATCCATCCCTTCGAGGTGACCTTCTTCCGCAACCTGTTCGGATTTTTCGCCCTTCTACCGTGGCTGGTGATTCAGGGGCTGGAGCCTTTGCGCACGCGGCGCATCGGGCTGCACTTTGCCCGAGCGGGGACCAACGTCGTCGCCATGCTCATGTTTTTCATGGCCCTGAGCATGACGCCCATGGTGCAGGTTCAGGCGCTGGCCTTCACTGCGCCTCTGTTCACCACGGTGCTGGCGGCGCTGATCTTGAAAGAGAACGTGCGCATTCGCCGCTGGATGGCGACCCTGGTGGGGTTTGTCGGCGCACTCGTTATTATCCGTCCCGGATTCCAGCCCATTGATGCGGGCGCGCTGCTGACCCTGGCCTCTGCGGCAGTGTGGGCTTTCACCATGATCATTATCAAGCAGCTGTCGCGCACCGACTCCGCGCTCACCATCACCGCCTACATGGTGATCCTGATGACGCCCATGTCGCTGGTCGCGGCGATTCCGGTGTGGGACTGGCCGAACTTGACGCAGCTCGGCTGGCTCGCCGCCTGCGGCATCACCGGAACCGTGGCGCAGTTCCTGATGGCCCAGGCGTTTCGCTCCGCCGACACGTCGGTGGTGCTGCCCCTGGACTTCACGAAGGTGGTGTGGGGCGCGATCATCGCCTGGCTATGGTTCAGCGAGGTAGTGGGGATCTGGACCTGGATCGGCGCGGTGATCATTTTCACCGGCGCCACCTACATCGCGTTCAGGGAACGGCACTTGGAGAAGGAAAATGCCGATGTGTAAGGCGTGTTTTAGGAGGCCCGCTATAGGCGCGCCCTTGGGCGCGGGCTATTCATGAACGATCTGGAAAGTTCGCCCCTAAGCGGGCTCCTACAGGAGTCGTCGAAGCCTCGTGCAGTAGTGGGCGCTGTGCGAAGCCATGATCTACAACGTCATTCCCGCGAGAGCGGGAATCCAGTAGAAAATTTTTATTTAGGTCTACGGGGACAGAAAAGCGGAGGACATCGGATTGCACATCAAATGGGTGCGCGCGGCTCACCCCCTAGCTAAATGGCACCCGTTGCATTTTATGAGGGAAGTGCGCTTGTGGAAGCGGGCTCGCCCGCGAACCTCGTCGGCCATGGAGTAAGGACGAAAGGAGGAATAAGGAAGTATTGAATACTGGAATGCCGCGTTCGCGGGAACGACAAAAGAAGCGCACGGCGCCTACACACTCATATGAAGTTCTTTAGAGTTAGCCCGCAAGCGGGCTTCGACAGGAACCATGGAGGCAGGGATTCTGGGCAGGACTAGCTATCTGCCACGCCGACCCGCGAGAGAATTGCGTGTAAAAGCACGTCGCAGCCGGCGGCCAGATCTTCGGGCTTGGCATTTTCCAGCTCGTTATGACTGACGCCATCCTCGCAGGGCACGAAGATCATCCCCGTGGGTACCTTACGCACCAGCTGGCAGGCATCGTGGCCCGCGCCGGAGTAAATATCCATGTGTTTGATGCCAAGGTTCTTTGCCGTGTCGCGAATCAGATTGACGCATTCGTCGTGGAACGTGACCGTGGGCCGCTGGCTTTCCAGACGGAAGTCCAGCTGCAAGGAAAGGGCGGCGGCAATATGTCCGCAGGCCGTACGCATTTCACTTTCGATTTGAGCGAGCAGCGCATCGTCCGGGTGCCGGCTGTCGATGCTGAAACTTACCTGCCCGGGGATAGTGTTGCGCGAATTGGGCCGCACCTTGAGATAGCCGACGGTGATTACCGGGTTGGGCTCGTGCCTGAACGCAACGCCGTTGATGGCGTCCACCATGCGTGCGGCGCCGACCATGGCGTCGCGGCGCATACGCATGGGCAGCGTTCCGGCGTGGCCTTCCTCGCCGGTTACGGTGACGGCAAAACATTTTTGGCCCTGAGCGCCGAGCACCACGCCCACCTGCTTGCCTTCGGCTTCGAGGATCGGGCCCTGCTCGATGTGGGCCTCGAAGAACGCGTTGAGTTCATAGCCGCCCACAGGGTCGCTTCCGGCAAAGCCGATCTCTTTCAACGCTTCTCCGAAGGTGACGCCGTCGCGGTCGGTCTTAGCCAGTGCTTCGTCCAGAGCGTAAACGCCGGCAAAAGCGCCCGATGCCAGGGTGCCGCTGAAGCGCACGCCTTCCTCGTCGGTCCACACCACGGTTTCAATCGGCGCACGGGTTTTAATCTTGGCGTCGTTGAGGGTCCGCATGACCTCGAGCCCGGCCAGCACGCCGTAGATGCCGTCGAACTTTCCGCCGAGCGGCTGGGTGTCCAGGTGGCTACCGGTCATCACTGGCGGCGCATTGACGTCTTCGCCAGCGCGTTTCGCGATGATGTTGCCGATCCTGTCTAACCGCACCTCACATTGCGCCTGCTCGCACCAGGAAACGAACAGCTCGCGGGCCTGACGGTCCAGATCGGTGAGCGCGAGTCGCCCGACGCCGCCTCCCGGCGTGGCGCCGATCTCGCCCATCTCCATGATGCTCGCCCACAGGCGATCACGATTGCTGCGAAGCGCCCTGGAATCAGCCATGGTTGCTGTCTCTTCGCCATAGCCAGCGGGAAACGGCCAGCGTTTTTATATCCCGGCCCCGCGGCGCCACGACCTGAACACCTACGGGCATACCGTTAGCGCCTTTGAGCAGCGGTACGTTGATGGCGGGCACTCCGCACTGGGTCCAGATAGCGTTGAAGGCGGCATTGCCGGTGGTGGTGAGATCCGCTGGCGCTTCGCCGGGCGCGGCCGGCGTCAGCACCGCGTCGAAATCGTCGAACAATCGATCAACAAGGCGCTTTCTAGCATCGGCGCGGTCAGTTGCGTCTACCAGCTCGGAAGCCATCAGCGGAATGCCAAGCTCGATCCTTGCTTTGAGCGTGTCGCTCAATTGCTGCGGCGTTTCCTCGTACTCGCGCCTGAACACCGCGGCGAGATTCGAATTGAGAATGACGTGATGATCTTCCAGCGCCCGGTCGAACTCTGGCGGCAGATCGATTTCTCCGATGATGTTGCCGAGACTTCGCGCGTAGTCTTCATAGGCGCGCTTCGCATCGTCGTCCGCCTGATCCCACACCGGCGATCGGACGAAAGCAAGACGTTTCGGTGAAAATCCGTCCAGCTTTTCCAAACCCGCGACCAGGTCGCGCCCCGGGTGCGCAAGCATGTCATCGTCTTCTGGATCGGTGGCCATGATTGCATCGCCGATGAGCGCCAGGTCTTCCACTGAGCGGGCGTAGACGCCCACGTGGTCGAGTCGCCTCGACAGCAAATTCATGCCGCGGCGGGTGATGCTGCCGAAGGTGGGCTTGTAGGCGAACACGCCACAGAACGATCCGGGACGAATCATGGATCCCACTGTCTGCGATCCGACCGAAAGCGGCACCATGTCATCCGCCACCGCGGCGGCGGATCCGCTGGAAGAACCCCCTGGTGTCCGCTTCAGATCGTGGGGATTCCGTGTCTTGCCCGGATGGTTGAGGGCGAACTCAGTGGTGACCGTTTTGCCCAGAATCACGGCCCCGGCCTGTTTCAGGAATTCGACAACGCCTGAGTCCGTATCCGGCTGGCGTCCCTGATGCAGCACGCTGCCGAGCTGGGTCGGCATCCCGGCGGTGTCGTAGATGTCCTTGATGCCGACGGGGATGCCGTGTAGCGGTCCAGGCGTTTTGCCGTCGCAAAGTGCCTGGTCCAGCGACTTCGCCTGACTAAGCGCGGATGAATCGTCCAGGTGGATCCATGCGCCCACATCCGCTTCCCGCTCGGCAATACGTGCGAGGCATGCGCGCACCAGCGTCTCGCTGCTGAGTTCACCGCAGCGGATTGCGGCGGCGGCCTCGGTTGCGGTCAGCTTGTGCGGTTCGTCCACGCCGTCGGGCCTTAGTTCTTGTTCTGCTCCCGGGCCGCCAGAAGCTCGAGCACTTCGGCGTATGTCTTGGGCTCGCTGTCGCCGAAGACCTCTTTCAGCCCAAGCTCGCTGAAGCGACGCAGGCGCTCCGCTGTGGCGCGGGCCATGAGCGGCAGCTCGCCGATGGACTCCTGCGTGTGGGAGACCTCCTCCATCTCGTGGGACTGGCGCCCCGCGTGCAGGGCGCTGCGTCCGACGAGGTAATCGGCAAACTCGTTCCAGTTGATCCCGGGATAGCTCGCCGTGACCGTGTCGAGCACGCGCTTCTCGGTGCCGAAATGACGCGCCGCGAGCACGCATTCGATGAACAGCGCCTGCATACCCTTTACCATGATACTCCGGAACATCTTGGTCGCCGACGCGGCGCCGATTTGATCCCCCAGCACTTCCAGATTCATGCCAAAGGGCTCGAGCGTTTTTACGAGCTCGTTCGCCGCCTTGCCACAAAGCAGCACCGGTACCTTATGGCGGAGCGGGGGAACCACCGACATGACTGCGGCCTCGACGAACTGCGCGCCGCTCTTCTCAACAATTTTCGCCACCTCGCGCTTCACATCCGGCGAGGCTGAGTTCATGTCCACGTAAATGTGATCGGGCGTGAGATGCGCGGCGATCGAAGCGGCGGCGGGCACTGCCTCGGTGCAGGTCACCAGCGAGAGGATCAGATCGCAGCGGAACGCCAGCTCTGCCGGGTCTTTGGTCATCGTCGTACCGGAGCGCGCCGTCCGCGGGGCGAACCGATCAGGCGACGAATCGTAGGCGATGTCGAAGGTGTAAAGATTTTTGGCGCCGGCTTCAGCAAGGCCCTCGGCGATGGCGGGGGCGGCTTCGCCGAAGCCCATGAATCCTAGCGCGTTCATCGGCAGTCAGTCGGGCAGGTCGTCGTTGGATCGGTGTTGTTTCAATCTGAGGCGGCAACGGCGTGCAGGCCGGGAGCCGAGACCGGCAAGGCGCTGACATCGTCCACCACGTCAATGCGCCAGAGAATGTCCAGCAGGCCTTCCGCCGCGGCCTCCCCGATGATCGGGGCAACCAGCTCCCGGTACTTGTCCACCAGCTCTGCGTCGCTCAAGGGGCTGTCGGGATCACCTTTTCGTGTCGGCGCTCGAAAGCGAAGAACGCGGCCGTCGCGGGTGTGCATCTCCACCACTGCGGCGCGCTGCTTGGGAAAGCCCTTATCGGATTGCGGATCCACGTAAAGCTCGATGCGCTTGATCATCTCCCGGATCTCGGGATCCTCGAGATGTCGATCGTCGAAGGCGCTCATTCGGACGCGGCCATCGATGAGCGCCACGCTGGCGCAATAGGGCAGGCTGAACTTGGCCTCGTACCCACTCACCGGGGTGGCGTTTCCGGTTACCTCCAGCGCCTTGGAGTAAGTGCCGATGCGAATCCAGGAAACGTCCTCGGGCACCAGCCGGTGAGCGTCACGAAGGGCGATAATAGCGTCGAGCGCGGCAAAGGAGTGTCCGCAGCAGCCGTGATTCTTCTGGGTCATGCGGGTGATATTGAAACGCTTACCCAGATCCGAGACGGCCGCATCCCAGTCCGCGTCCCGGCTCATGGCATTACCGAAGCCTCGAGGGCCGTCCAGCATGCCCGACGCGCCGGTCACACCGCGGGCCGCGGCGAGGGCGACCAGAACGCCGGTTTCGGCGGCGCGGGCCGCGTGAAGGGGTTTGCCCATGGCGTCGGAGCGAAACGCCTGCTGCAACCCTGCTGCCATGGTGGCGGCGTTGGCGAGCGCGTGCTCGACTTCATCGGCGTCGAGTCCGAGTAAAGAACAGGCCGCCGCTGCGGCGCCGAAGGCGCCCACGGTCCCGGTGGTGTGCCAGTACTCGTAGTGGGCAGGGGTGACGGCGGCCCCAATCCGGGTCGACACCTCGTAGCCCGCAATGATGGCCCGCAGCAGGCGATCCCCGTTCAACTGCTGGTCCTGCGCAAGCGCCAGCGCGGCGCTGATCACCGGGGAGCCGGGGTGGTAAATGGCGTCGCGGAAGATATCGTCAAATTCCACCGTATGCGACGCGGCGCCGTTAATGAGCGCCGCCGCGCGCGCGAGGGCCCGCCGGCCCGATGGCACCAGCACGGCTTTACCGCGGTCGAGTTCGTCGCCCAGTGCTTCACACAAAAAGGTGGCCGGCGGACGAACCCCGCCGGGAACCGTGGTCGCGAACCAGTCGATGAGGCAGCGGCGGGTGGAGTGTCGGACATCGTCGGGAATCGCCATCCGCCCGACGTCGACCACGTGATTGGCGAAGGCTTTGGTGGGCATGAAGGGGGCGACTCCTGTTCTGATCGCTGCTGGGTTGACGTCGGAACCTGCAAGGATAACGCAGATGGCAGGCGAGGTGGGATCACCGGTGCCGGGATCCGGATACTGTATGTCGGAATCGGAAGACGCTTCCCGGGCCGCCAGCCACCACTCGTTAATCACCAATCGCTTTTCCTCCGGCAGGCAAAACCCAGCCACCGTCCGGTATCCTATGTCGCAACACGCAGCCAGATATAAATAAGGAAAACATCCTGATGTCAAAGCTCGAGACCGATGTGGTCGTCATTGGTGGTGGCAATGCAGCTCTTTGCGCCGCACTTGCGGCGGCCGAGCAGGGCGCGAAGGTCATGGTGCTGGAATGCGCTCCGGAATCTGAACGCGGCGGCAACAGCCGGTTTACTGCTGGCGCTATGCGCGTTGTGTTCGAAGGCGTGGAGGATCTGAAAAAGATCATGGATCTCAGCGATGAGGAGATCTCCAACACGGACTTCGGCAGCTACAGCTTCGACGATTATTTCGACGACATGGCGCGGGTCACCCGTTATCGCGCCAATCCCGACCTGGTGGAGACACTGATCCGCGACAGCCACGACACCATGGTGTGGATGCGCGAGAAAGGCGTGCGATTCCAGCCTTCTTACGGCCGCCAGGCGTTCAAGGTGGACGGCCGCTTTCGCTTCTGGGGCGGACTCGCCGTCGAGACCTGGGGCGGGGGACCCGGATTGGTGGATTCGCTGTATCAGTCAGCAGAAAAGGCGGGCATCGAAGTGCGTTATGCCACCCGGGCCGTCGCGCTGCTCATGGACGAAGGCGAGTGCCGCGGCGTGGTTGCCCGGCACCAGGGCAAGACCTTCGATATCCGCGCCAGCGCCGTAGTGATCGCCAGCGGTGGATTCGAGGCCAACGCCGAGTGGCGCACCAGATACCTGGGTCCGGGGTGGGACCTGGCCAAGGTGCGGGGCACCCGTTTCAACACCGGCGACGGGATTCGCATGGCTCTCGACGTCGGCGCACTGCCATATGGAAACTGGTCCGGATGTCACTCGGTAGGGTGGGACCGGAACGCGCCCGAGTTCGGCGACCTGGCCGTCGGTGATAATTTCCAAAAGCACAGCTACCCATTCGGAATCATGGTCAACGCGAATGGTGAACGATTCGTCGACGAAGGCGCGGACTTCAGGAATTACACTTACGCCAAATACGGACGCGTGATTCTGGAGCAACCCGGGCAATTTGCCTGGCAGGTTTTCGATTCCAAGGTGACACATCTTCTGCGAGACGAGTACCGGATCCGTCAGGTGACCAAAGTCAAGGCCGATACTTTGGAGTCGCTGGCCGGAATGCTCGAAGACGTGAACGCAGAAAAGTTTCTTACGTGCGTTGAAGAGTACAACGCCGCCGTGGACACAGACGTGCCCTTCGACCCGACGGTGAAAGACGGACGATGCACGCGTGGTCTTGCCGTGCCGAAGTCCAATTGGGCAAATACCATCGATACGCCGCCCTTCGAAGCTTACGCAACGACTTGCGGGATCACCTTTACCTTCGGGGGATTGCAGATAAACGAGGACGCCCAGGTAATGAATGTCGACGGCTTTCCTATTGCGGGACTTTTCGCAGCCGGCGAGCTGGTCGGAGGATTGTTCTACTTCAACTACCCGGGCGGCACCGGCTTGATGTCGGGCGCGGTGTTCGGACGAATAGCCGGGCGATCCGCGGGCAAGGTGGTGGGTGCCTGATCGAAGCAAATCGCTGCGAGAGTCGGCACCCGAGCAACCTGCCGGGTTTGCAGCGCCGCGACTGGAACAGCTGCTTTTTGCCTGCGGCGGCTATGTCGTTGCGCAGCTGGCGGTGCTCGCCGTCGTTAGCGACCCTGCTGATGAAGACTTTCTTTTGTTGGGGATTTCCGGCGCCTTCATCGGGGTGGTGGCGCACGTGCTCATACGGGGCATCGGTGTGAAAGTGCCAGGTTTTGGCAAGCGCTTTCGGATGCGCGTATCAAAACAAGTCGGATCGGCTTCAAGAAAGAAAAAAGATTCCTCCGCTCTCTCGCAACGCGTGTCCCGGTACCGGGCAGCGCTGTCCGCACTTCGTCGTCCCTTAAAACGACGAAAACGCCAGTCGGAGGCGCCGGGAAACGAAGAAAAGATCGTGAAAACAGCGGAGGGATATCGGGTCGGCGATCGCATATTTTCCCGGCGCGCGGAGGCGGAAGATTATCTTTATGTCGGAGATCCGCCTGCCGGCGACGGAGCAAAGCACCGGAAGACAGCACCTCCCGCAGCGCAGCAATCCCGCCGATTTTCTTGGCGTCAGGCTAGGCTATTGAACACGGCGGCGCTGGCCTTCGCCGTCGTCCTTGCCGGGCTTTTATTCTTTTTCCTCTGATCCAGGCCGCTTTGCCCGCCTTCCTGCCGGGCCTCAGGCGCTTTGAGCCGGCGCTCAATATCTTGAACTTTCGACTATATTTCAATGGATTGGCCGGTAAATGCCCGTCCGTGCCCGGCATGAAAATCAGGAACCAACACAACGTATGGATACCGTTGTAGAAGAGGTTGCGATCGTCTTCGCTGACGTGACCGGCAGCGTGCGCCTGTTCGATGCGCTCGGTGACGAAACCGCCTGGAAGCTGATCCAGAAATGCCTCAAAGGCATGACCGAGGAGGTCGACGAGCACCAGGGCCGCGTGATCAAGACCATTGGCGACGAGGTCATGTGCACCTTTTCTACCGCCGACGATGCGGTCAAGGCCGCAGTGGGCATGCAGGAGCGGGTCCGCGACGATTCCATCGGCGGTGATGCCAGCGAGCCCGCGCTCGCTGTGCGCATCGGCATTCATTTCGGCGAAGTGATCCCCAAGGACAACGACGTCTTCGGCGATGCCGTGAATCTTGCATCACGTATGGCCACCGCCGCAAAAGGCGGACAGATCATCACCACCCAGTTCACCGCGGAAGCGTTGTCGTGGCAACTCAAATCCATGGCGCGGCTCGTTGACCGGATGCCCGTTAAAGGCAAGCGGGATCCAATCAACATCTACGAAGTCGTGTGGGAAGAAGGCGCGACCAACGTCGCATCTAATGCGGTCAGGTCCGCGGACGTGGAAGCGCAGCTTTCTCTTCGCTATCGGGACAAAGTAATCGTCATGGATCACACCAGCGCGCCGTTAATGCTGGGAAGGGGCAGGCAGGCGCATCTGCGAGTCGACGACGCAAACGCGTCACGCATGCACCTTCGAGTGGAATATTCTCGCGGCAAATTCATGATCTTCGACGAAAGCGTCAACGGCACCTACGTTCTAACTCCTGCAGGTGAGGTGGCGTTACGACGAAACGAATCCCACGTCCTTTCGGGTACCGGTCAAATCAGTCTTGGCCGCAAGGTCGACGAGAATGAAAATGCCGTGCACTATGAATGTGAAGGCGGAAAATAGTCAGCTTTAACGTCCGCGACCCGCTGCAAAGTGACCCCGTCATTCCCGCGAACGCGGGAATCCAGTCGATAAATCCTTCATTAGATTCGTCGACTCATACAGCGCGCCCGACTACTCACGAGTAATCCTTTCAAAAGGCAGGAGCAGGATCGCGCCCACGCGCGCGTCCGCAGAAGTCGCATCATCCGTCATGTCAATGGCTGCATGACGTGATTCTGAAATCCCGTGCGCTCCTTCAGACGTTCGTGCCACTTGATCAGATTTGGAAGGTCGGGCCGCTCGATATCCAAATTGAACCAGCGCCAGGCGGCGCACCCAATCGGAATGTCACCCATGGTGAATTCATCGCCCGCGACGAAAGCCGTTTTTTCCAGTCGCTCGTCGAGAATCGACCACAACGAGTTCAGGTTCTTGATCGCGGTTTCGATGCGCTTCGGATCTTTGTGGTCCGGTGAGTTTCGCACTACGCCCATAAATATGTAGGTCAGGTCGGGGTGGATGCTGGTCTGCTGCCAGTCCATCCACTGATCTGCAAGCGCGCGTTTGCCGTCGTCCTTGGGACAAATTTTTCCAAGGCCGTACTTGGCGCTCAGGTAACGAACGATGACGTTCGATTCCCACAGCACCAGCTTGCCGTCCTTCATCGTGGGGACCTTGCGGTTCGGATTCAGTGCGCCGTAATATCCTTCGTTAACTACGCCAAACTGCAAGCCGGCGTCTTCTTGCTCGTACTGCATATCGAGCTCTTCCAGACACCAAAGCACCTTCATCACGTTGATGGAGTTGGTTCTCCCCCAGATCTTGAGCATCTGCCTTCCCCCTTCAATCCTTCCTTTCTTATTAATCGCTGGTCGGGATTCTAACCTAGTCCGGTGACGATTCGAGTTTTTTCATAGTCATGACTGTAAGCAATGAAGTCACCGGGGAGCTGGGCCGTCCGTCCTAGATCGAAAAAAACTACTCTTTTGAATGGAAGGCCGTAGTTTCACGCAGGCTCGCGTGCGGCTGTCTCTGCCGGCAGCAGATAGACGAGCACGTTGGCAACGATCATGGTGCCGGCGAGCAGATAGAAAACGACGGCAAGGCCATAACCGTCAGCAACGATGCCGCCGATCACGGGCACCGCTGCGGACAATATCGCCTGGGTTCCGAACATCATGCTGGTGGCGCTTCCGGACCATCTCGGTGGCGTCAGGTCCAGGAGCCAGCTGTGCACCACCGGACGCACGGCGAAAAGCGCAAAGCCGAGTATCGATACGCCGGCGATGAACAACAGCTCGTGCTGAATGACGGTGAGCGCTACGATGGCGATGGTTGTAGTGGTCAGGCCCGCCAGCACCACGGGGCGTCTTCCCGCCCGATCCGACCACGCCCCCGCAACGGGCGCAGCGATGATGCCGCCGATCTGCATCGCCATGACGGTGAAGCCCATCACCACGGGTCCGGTCTCGACCACGTTGATGAGATAAAGCGGGAGGAAGACGTACAGTCCGTTCTGGGTCATGCTGCGAAATCCTGCCATGATGCAAAGGCCGAGAACCGCGCGGTCCTTCACCAGTGCTTTCAGTCCGTTGAAGTAGTCCGCCATTCCCATGGCGTGCCGCGCGCCGGTGGCTCCGTGCCCGTCTTCTCGCAGCAGCAAGACGCCGATGAGCACGGCGATAATCAGCGCAGGGAAGGCCCCGACGATAGATGTGTTCTGCCAGGTGAGAAATGCGAGCAGCGCGCCGGTGGCCGGTGGCGCCAGGGTGTCGCCAACGTTGGCGCCCAGCGCGTGGATCGAAAGCGCATATCCCCGGTTTCCCGGGTAGGCCTCCGAAACGTACGCTATGGCCGCCGGATGCCAGAGATTATTGGAGACGCCGATGAACATCGTCAGCAGGCAAAGCAGCAAGAACTCGGCGCTGAACCCGAAAGCCAGAAGCGCGCCGCCGCCCATAATCAAAGATGCCACCTGGTACACGACCCGGCGGCCGCTCACGTCCACCAGCAGTCCGCTGCCGAAATTGGCCAGCGCGGCGCTGGCGTGGAAGACCGCCACCAGCGTTCCCGCCTGGGCATAGCTGAGGCCTAGGTCCCGGGTTATAAACGGCAGAACGATATAAAAGACCGCCGCCACCCAGTGGGTGCCGCCGTGGCCCAGCGCTACTAAAAAAGCGCGCCCCTGGAGCCGCCAATCGACGCCGGTGAGTCTGGAGAAGGTGGTGAGCATTTCCTGGCCCCGTGAACCGCGGGCAACATAGCGATCAGCGGGGTGCTTGCCAAGCGCCGGCCTGTCGGACTGAGCGCATTTGCGGCAGAATAAGGCGTCGCTCAATGGAGACAAGCGATATCCCTTTTCGCTCAGCGGCTTTGCGGCTTCCTGCGCGGAGCCGAAGGAGACGAGCGTGCGGGGCAAATTTAAGAACGAGAATCCGAAAAAAATACGAACATGAGTGATCAGAAGCGACCTTTATCGCGATTTACCGTGCTTGACCTCACCCGCGTTCGCGCCGGTCCAACCGCCGTGCGGCAGCTTGCCGACTGGGGCGCCAACGTGATCAAGATCGAGGCGCCAGCGAGTGTAGACCAGTCAAAGGGCATGGGCGGCGCCCGGCACGGTCCAGATTTCCAGAATATTCACCGCAACAAGCGTGGGGTCACCCTGAATCTCAAGGAAACCCGGGGCCGTGAAGCCTTCATGCGCATGGTGAAGCAGGCCGACGTGGTGGCGGAAAACTACCGGCCCGACGTGAAAAAGCGTCTTGGCGTGGACTACGAGGCCTGCAAGGCGGCGAACCCGCGGATCGTCTATGCCAGCATCTCGGGATTCGGGCAGGACGGACCCTACAGCCTGCGCCCGGGATTCGACCAGATCGCCCAGGGCATGGGCGGAATCATGTGGATCACCGGGCTGCCCGGCCAGGGACCGGTACGCGCCGGGGTGCCGATTGCGGATCTGGCAGCGGGCCTTTACGCCGCGCTCGGCATTCTCACCGCGCTTTTGCAGAGAGAGGAGACCGGTGAAGGTCAATGGGTGCATACCTCGCTACTGGAAGCGCAGATCGCCATGCTCGATTTTCAGGCCGCGCGCTGGCTGATTGGGAAAGAGGTGCCGCCGCAGGCGGGGAACAACCATCCAACCAGCATTCCCACCGGCGTTTTCAAGACCACCGACGGTTACATTAACGTCGCCGCCGCGGGTGAGCATATCTGGGTGCGCCTGTGCGAGGTTCTAGGCGCGGAGGAGCTGGCAAAGGATCCGGACTACGTCGACGGTGCAGCACGATTGAAGCACAGAGACGAACTGAACGATAAGCTCCAGGTTTATTTTTCTAAAAAGAGCAGCCACGAGTGGGTCGACGCGTTGAACGAAGCTGGCGTGCCCTGCGGCCCGATCTACAAGATGGACGAGATGTGGGCCGATCCCCAGGTCGAGCACCTCAGTATGTCGCGACCTGTGAAGCAAACCGTTCTTGGAGACATGAAGGTGGTGCGCAACGCCAACAACCTGAGCGCGGCGCCAAATATTCCGTACCGCGCCACGCCGGAACGCGGTGAGCATACCGAGGAAGTGTTGAAAGAATTCGGTTTCTCGGAGTCCGAGATCAAAGAGATGCAAGAAGGGAACATCGTATGAGCGAACCCGCCGCCAGAACCAAAGGCGTCACCGAGCAGCTCTTAATCGACAAGCGAGACGGCGTCGGCTACATCGGGCTCAACCAGCCGGAGAAACACAACGCCATCTCCTACGAAATGTGGCAGGGTATCTCGGCGACCATGGATGACTTCGAGGCCGATGGCGACGTGCGGGTGATTGTGCTGGCTGGAGAGGGTGGAAAAGCGTTTTCCGCTGGCGCCGACATTTCTCAGTTCGAAAAAAAGCGTGGCTCGGCGGATGCCATCGAGATCTATAACGCGGCGGTGAAGCTCGCCTATCAGAAGCTGATGAACGTGCCGAAGCCTACAATCGCCAAGATCGCCGGCTATTGCATCGGCGGCGGGCTCGGAACGGCGCTGTGCTGTGACCTGCGCATCGCTTCCGAGGACTCTAAGTTCGGCATCCCGGCGGCGAAGCTGGGACTCGGCTACGGCTACGACGCCCTGCGTCCCCTGGTCGCCCTGGTGGGGCCGAGCTTCGCCAAGGAAATTCTTTTCACCGCTCGCCGTTTCAGCGCTATGGAAGCCTGCGACATGGGTCTCGTCAACCGGGTGCTCCCGCGCACGGGCCTGGACGCGTTCATTAAGGACTATACTGAAATTATGGCCGGCAACGCGCCGCTCACCATCAAGGCCAGTAAGCAGATCGTCGCGGAGATCCAGAAGGATTCAGAAGCACGCGATCTCGCCCTCTGCAAGCAACTGGTGGACGAATGCTACGGCAGCGCAGATTACAAGGAAGGCCGCTCCGCGTTTATGGAAAAACGCAAACCGAAGTTTCGTGGAAACTAGCAAGGACCAAAACGATTGTGACGCTGTTCGGCCGAACAAAAAGCAAGAAATCCATTGCGCCGAGCGAGGCGACGAATCTATACCTCGACCTCATGATTCGTAGTCTTGCGAACTACATCTATAACGACGATGCCGACATGCTCACCGGCAGGTACGTTGAAAACGCCGAATCGGGAAAATATGCGCTTGAAGAAAGCGCCCCCATGGATCCTGGTAAAAAATACATGGGTGGGGTGTGGCCTTCGCGCGCGCACACAATGATTGGCGTACCACGACTGGAAAATATTATGCACTGCGTGGAGGACGTCCTGATTCGGAACGTTCCCGGTGACTTGATCGAGACTGGGGTCTGGCGAGGCGGTGCCTCGATATTCATGCGCGCCATTCTCAAGGTTCACGGGGTCGTTGATCGTAAAGTCTGGGTAGCAGACTCTTTCGAGGGTCTACCGCCTCCCAACGAAACGACGTATCCCCATGACGCAAAAGTGGATCTACATAAATTTGAAGTTCTGGCCGTGCCTCTAGAAGAGGTGGCGTCCAACTTTAAGCGCTACGGATTACTCGACGATCAGGTGATTTTTTTGAAGGGTTGGTTTCGCGATACCCTGCCGACGGTCGAGATCGATAAGCTCGCAGTAATGCGTCTTGACGGGGATCTCTACGAGTCGACCATGGATGCCCTGGTGAATCTTTATCCAAAGCTATCCGTGGGTGGCTACGTCATTATCGACGACTACGGAGCAATCAAAGCATGTAATGAGGCGATCCACGAATTTCGCCGGCAACACGGCATCACCGATGAAATGCAGAACATCCCCGGGTTCGGCATGTTTTGGCAGCGCACCGTGCGCGGCGGGTAACATCGCCGCGGAATCCGACGGAGTGTAGCCCCCTAAATCCCACCATCTGAGAAAATAGTGCCTGGCACTATTTTTTGGTTGCCCTCTTTCGCGGTCTGACGAAGCTTGGCCCCGCGAGGTCGAGAACCACTATCCCGTCATTCCCGCGAACTTGTCGCGCCGGAGCGCGGACTAGTCTGCGCGTAGGCGTAAGCGGGAATCCAGTAGTAATTTCTTCATTTTGATCGTGATTCCGTTTCCCTCGGTGGTTTCTGTTGCAAACGCGGGAAGGCCTCAGATATTGCGAGTTATTAGGAATCTCCCCAGCTCAGCCAGTCAGCGCAGAGACCACCGCTTTCGCAACGCGGTCGGTGGTGCCGTTGCCCCCCAGGTCCGGCGTGCGGTTGGCCGGATTAGACAGCGCGGTTTCTATGGCGTCTTGCAACGCGCGCCACGCCTGCTGCAGATCCTTTCTGTCGTGCTTGGCGCCGAGCCAGTCGAGCAGCATGCCCGTTGACAACATCAGCGCCACCGGGTTGCCGATCCCCTTGCCCTGAATGTCCGGCGCCGAGCCGTGGGTGGCCTGGGCGATGGCGTGGGTATCGCCGGCGTTGAGCGCGCCGGCGAGCCCTAAGCCGCCCGCAAGCTCGGCGGCCTCGTCTGAAAGGATGTCCCCGAACATGTTGGTGGTGCAGACCACATCAAAGGCTTCCGGTGTGCGAATGAGGCGTGCGGTCATGGCATCGATAATGGATTCGTCCAGGGTGACGTCCGGAAACTCCGCCGCGACCTCCTTCACGCATTTCAGGAAAAAGCCGTCGGACACCCGCAGCACATTGGCCTTGTGCACCACGGTGACCTTCTTTCTTCGTCTTTGCGCAAGCTCGAACGCCGCGCGGGCAATACGAGTCGATCCCTTGCGGGTGATCTTTCGCACCGAAAGCGCCACGTCCTCGGTAGGCTGGAACTCGCCGCCGCCGACAAACATGTTGCGGTCGGCGTAGAAGCCTTCCGTATTCTCCCTAACCACCACCAGGTCCATCGACTTCACCGTGGCGGGCACGCCGGGATAGGTCCTGGCAGGCCGGATATTGGCGTAGAGATCGAAGGCCACGCGGATTGTGGCCGACGGGTTGATACCGCCTTCCTCAGCCGGTGGATATTCGTAGGTAGACACCGGCCCGAGGATCACCCCGTCGGCCTGCCGCGCTTCCTCGAGGATCTCTTTGGGAAGCGACGAGCCGTGTGTCTTGAGCGAAGCGAGGCCGATGGGACGATCGACGAGATTGAGCTTCAAATTCAGCTTCTCGTTTAAGGCGTCGACGACTTTGCGAGTAGCGGCGGTGATCTCGGGACCGATGCCATCCCCCGGAAGCACAATGAATTTAATCTTGATTCTCCTCGATCAGGTTTTGTCCGTTTCCGCTAAAGAAACCATCAGCGTTATTCCCGCGAAACCTTATCCAGGCTCCGCATAAGGCGCGGATTATCATAGACGTCATTCCTGTGGAAGCGGGAGTCCAGTAGATAAAATCTTCATTGACTCCCGCGTGAGAACGAATGTGGCCGAATTCTGCACCGGTTCAAACGTAGCCTGCCGATTTATATTTTTCGTAGCCGGCTCTGGTAAGCGCCGCAAGCTCTTCAAACAGCATCGCGTCGGCCGACTTGAAATTAAAGCAGGACTTGCCCTGCATACGTCGCTTTAATTCCGGAGACATAGTTGCAAGTAGTTCCGGGTAGACATACACCGGCATGAGATGATAGCTCACATAGTTTTTCTTAATCTGTACGGCGCCGAAGAAAAGCGGCTTTTTGTTTTTCATCACGTGCTTTGTGTTCAAGTAATAATCGTCGCCCTTATCTTTTTCGCAGACTAAATCGACGGCGTAATCCTTCAACACGCCGCGCAGTCGATCAAACACTTCCTGGAAGTGTTCCTGGCTGCTCATCTGGCTTTAAACGCTGGATTAAACGCCTTTTCTGGCGAGTTTCTTCTTCAAATGCGGAATGAGTCCGCCGTCGTTGATCATCTCAACCAGATGCGCCGGCAGCGGCTCGCACTCCAGCGTTTCTCCGGTGCTCAGGTTCTCCACCCGCCCTGCGACGGGATCGATCTTCAGCTCGTCACCTTTATTGATGCGATCGGTGTTCTCGCAAACCAGCGCCGGCAGGCCGAGGTTCAGCGCGTTACGGTAAAAGATGCGGCCGAAGGATTTCGCCAGCACGTAGCGGATCCCGAGCGCCTGGAGATTTTGCGGCGCCTGCTCCCGGGACGATCCGACGCCCAGATTCTTTCCGGCAACGAACACGTCCCCGGGAATCACAGACTTTGCGAACGCGGGATCCACCGCCTCCATGCAGTGCCGTACGACCTGGTCCGCGGGCTTCATCAGGTAGGCGCTCGGCGCCATCAGGTCCGTGTCGACGTCGTCGCCATAAACCCAAGCGCGTCCCTCAGCCATGCGCCCTCCCATTAAACGTATTCCCTGGGATCGACGATGCAGCCGGCGAGGGCACTGGCCGCCACGGTGTAGGCGGAACCCAGATAGCCCTGTGACGACTTCGCCCCCATGCGACCGCGGAAGTTGCGCGACGAGGATGAAATCCCCACCTCGTTTTCGCCTAAGCGCGCGGGACCGAGCCCGATACAGCCGCCGCAACCACTCGGCAGAATCATGGCGCCTGCATCCACCAGCGTCGCGATGGTGCCTTCCTTTGCGGCGCGGTCGCGAACGCGGTTGGAGGCGGGCGCCACAACGAAGCGCGTGCCTTGCGCCACTTTTTTCCCTTTAACAATCTCCGCAGCCATGCGCAGATCATCAAGCTTGGCGCCAGTGCAGGCGCCGATGTAGGCCTGCTGAATCTTTACTCCGGCATTCTCATCCACCGGCCGGCTGTTGGCCGGCGAGTGTGGTGCAGCCACCTGCGGTGCCAGAACGTTGGCATCGATCTCGATAATCTGCTCGCAGGCGGCGTCCGGGTCACTCATAGATCCCGTTCCGTTCACCGGCGCGCCGGCCTCGCGAAGCCAGTCGAGAGTTTTTGAATCCGCGGCGATGATGCCGGTCTTGGCGCCTATTTCCGCCGACATGTTGGTGAGCACCATGCGCTCGTCCACGGACATTGCCTTTACCGCGCTGCCCGCAAACTCGACCGCCTTGTAGTTGGCGCCGTTAAGGCCAATGCGGTGACAAAGCGAAAGGATCACATCTTTCGCGGCCAGGCCGCGGGGCAGGGCGCCGGTCACCTCCACCCGAATAGTGTGCGGCACTCGCACCCAGATCTCACCGGTGGCGAGCACGCCTGTGAGATCCGTCGTGCCGATCCCGATCATGAAACAGCCGAACGCGCCCGCGGTGGGCGAGTGCGAATCGCCGCCCACCAGGAACATCCCGGGCACCAGGTGCCCGCCTTCAGGCAGCACCACGTGGCAGATGCCTTCTTTCTCGTGGTAGCGCTTCACCCCTTTGGCGGCGACCCAGTCGCGGGTGATGTCCTGAATGCGGATACTGTCGGGATCGGTTTCGTGGACGAAATGATCGGTAATGACCACCACCTTGTCCGGATCCCATACGTCGGCGCCCACGGCCTCCAGTTTTTCGATCTGACGCCTTGGTCCGCTGGAGTCGTGCATCATCGCCAGATCGACTTTGCAGGTGACAATCTCACCGGGGCGCACCGACTCGACGCCGGCAGCGCGGGCAATGATCTTTTCACAAATGGTGTGAGGCACGGGGGACCGTTTAGAGCCGGTGAGTTTCGAGGTGCCGATTATAAGGGAATGATCTCTGCTTGTGTGGCACCCGGAAGACCGGATAATTTCGTATGTCATATATTGGCGACTATAACCGCCTTAAAATGAGGGCCACGGAGTGTGCGTCCGAGTTGATGGCTTTGTCAGGTCGCCGGCTTTTCGACAATGAAAACAAAAAACGGCCAAATTGGAACACCGATATATTTGGATAAAACGACGCTTCCTCCCGCCCTTTCCAA
>JBFHVA010000024.1:0-24865 GCA_041589735.1 Gammaproteobacteria bacterium
ACTTCAATGTCGGTGCCGCCTTCGCTTGAATAAATTAGAGTGACCCTGGCGCTTGCGCGATCGACGATCATGCCCACGTAGAGTTCCCGGTTGGCGTCGCAGGCTTCTTCCACGTAGACGCGGCTCACGGTGTCGCCGCTGACGCCCGTCTGGGTAGTGGTAAGCGTGGTGCCGAGCATCTTGGCGGCAGCCTCGCGCACGTCGGCGGCGGTGCTCACCATCTTCACGCCCCCCGCCGGTCCGCGGTCGCCGGCGAGGATCTGCGCCTTGACCACGAAACCGGAGGCGCCCAGATCTTTCGCCACCTTTTCCGCCTCCTGCGGGGTGTAGGCGACGGCGCCCCGCGGTGCGCCGACGCCGTAGCGGGAAAGAAGCTGTTTGGCCTGATATTCGTGGATGTTCATGGACGACTCGACGCATTAGCGGCCGAATTATCAAAAGAATAATTCCGCCGCGCTTGAGCTTCGGATCCGCGGCCGGCCGCGGCTTTCAGTGGCCGCCCTCGAATACCGCGATCAAAGCGGGAAAAAACCGGAATCTACCGTATACTGCCCGTCGCCCGCTCTCAATACACGCCCCTACACGGCCTCGTCCAGAGGTGGCTGTACTTGAGCGGAAACGGCGATTAAACTCCGGCCTTGGTATACGGCATAACGTATACCAGACAACCATCGAGAACAATCCGTGGCAGGCGCCCGAGTGTCCACTCGAGGGCAATTCTGAGTACCAATCGGTGTAATCTGGCGCCCTAACGCGGTCGACGCATCGCTTCACTACTATTCGAACGCTATTACGCGGCGTTCTTTTTCGAGGAGGTACTTCAATGAAAAGTGTTAGATCATCCATCGTCGCCGGCCTCTTAGGCGCGTTGGTTCTGGTAACGGGCATGCTGGCGCCAGTCAAGGACGCGATGGCGGCATTTCAGCCCCGGAAGCCGGTTGAGTTCATCATCATGGCCGGAACCGGGGGCGGTGCCGATCAGATGGCTCGGCTGATTCAGAGCATTATCGAAAAAAACAATCTTGCTCCCGTACCTTTTATCCCCATCAACAAGCCCGGCGGCTCAGGAGCCGAGGCGCTGCGTTATCTCAAGGACAAGTCGGGTGATGATCACATCGTGATGATCACGCTGAACAGCTTCTTCACCACCCCCCAGCTCAATCCCGGCTTAGGCGTTGACGTTACCGAGTTTACGCCGATTGCGCGCATGGCCATCGACACCTTTCTTTTGTGGGTGCACTCGGATACGAATATCAAGTCGCTCGACGACTATGTCTCCGCGGTGAAGGCGAAAGGCCAGGACTGGAAGATGGGCGGCACCGGCCAGGGTCAGGAAGACTCACTGGTGACGGGCATGCTCGAATCCGAGTTCGGCTTCAAGGTGACCTACGTGCCCTTTCCGGGCGGCGGCACCGTGGCCAAGAACCTGATCGGCAAGCACATCGACTCCACGGTCAACAATCCTTCTGAGCAGCTCGGCTTTTACGAAGCTGGAAAATCACGACCGTTGATGGCGATGACGCCGGAGCGGCTGCCGCAGTTTCCGGACGTTCCGACCTCCGCTGAGCTCGGTCATCCGGATATCGTCTACTTCATGCAGCGCAGCATCTTCGCGCCACCGAAAATCTCCAAGGATGCGCAGGCGTACTACATTGACCTGTTCCGCAAGGTGTTCGACTCCAAGGAATGGGTCGACTTCACCAATAGTGACGGCCTGTTCCGCGACTGGAAGTCCGGTGACGAGCTCGGTGAGTTTTACAAGAGCGAATACAACAAGCACACCAAGCTCTTGAAGGCCATGGGTAAGCTTTAAAGCTCACTGTAGCTTTTAAGGCAATTCCAAACGGCGCATGAGATAAAGACGGAGGAGGCCCCTTTGAGTGTTCGCACGGCAGAGCTGCTGATGGCGATCATCATGGGGGTCTTTTCCGTCTATCTCATGTGGAAGAGCGCCGAGCTCGAGATAGGCTGGGTTCCCCGCGAGGGACCGGGTGGTGGCGCATGGCCGTTTTGGCTTTCCGCCGGCATGTTGATCTGCTGCGCGGCTACTTTGTTTCGCTGGTTCCGGCGAAGCACGCCACAATCCCGCTCGAGCGAACGCTTCATGGATCGAAAGACCTGGCAGATCTTCGCGATCACCGCCGGCTCGCTCGCCGTCACCCTCGCGCTGGTGCACGTTATCGGGATGTATTTCGCCCTGATTCTTTTTCTTTTATTTTATCTCAGGGTCGTGGGGGCGCATTCGTGGAAAGTAGTGGTGCCGATTTCAGTGTTACTTCCGGTAACCGCTTTCTTCTTTTTTGAAGGCCTGTTGAAGATCATACTGCCCAAAGGATATTCGGAGCCTCTGTTCTATCCGCTATACAGGCTCATCTACTGATAACCGTCCAGCGCCAGACCGGGCCGCGGGACGTCGAAGAACGATAAGGAAGCACAGTCGTGGAGATCCTTGATCTTCTACTAGCCGGGTTTGCCGAGGCGGCAACGCCTCAGAATCTTTTGATGATGGTGCTCGGCTGCGTCATCGGGCTTTTCGTCGGCGCGATGCCCGGGCTCGGGTCCGTAAACGGCGTCGCGATCCTGTTGCCGATCACTTTCCTGGTGCCGCCCAACGCCGCCATTATTTTCCTCGCCGCAGTTTATTACGGCGCCATGTACGGGGGCGCCATCAGCTCGGTGATGCTGGGAATACCCGGCGCATCTACCGCCGTGGCGACGGTGTTTGACGGCCGACCGCTGGCCATGCAGGGAAAGGCGGATTACGCCCTGGTTGCTGCGGCGGTGGGCTCATTCATTGGCGGCACCATCTCCGTAATTTTGTTCACGCTGTTCGCTCCGCCGCTGGCCGAGTTCGCCCTCAAGTTCGGGCCGGCTGAAGAGTTTGCGCTGATGATGCTCGCCTTCGCCACCTTCGTCGGTCTCGGGGGCGACGACATTCCGAAGACGTTGTTCTCCATCTGCATCGGACTGGTGCTGGCGGCCGTCGGTCTGGATGAAATATCCGGGCAACCGCGGCTCATTTTCGGCGACATCACCGGTTTTTATCACGGCATCAATTTTCTCGTCCTTGCCATAGGCATCTACGGAATCGGCGAAATGCTCTGGACGCTCGAGATTACACGCGGAGACGTGCAGGTATCCCAGGCGGCCTTCGGCCTCCATCGGATTGTGGATGCCTTCAAGCAGCTCAAGGATTCCATCCTGACCATCATCTCGTCGTCGTTCCTCGGCTACTTTGTCGGCATTCTTCCCGCCGCGGGGGCGACGCCCGCCTCGCTCATGGCTTACGGACTGGCCAAAAGCCTCTCCAATACCCCGGAGGAGTTCGGCAAGGGCAAGCTGTCCGGAGTCGCCGCGCCGGAGACCGCCAACAACGCGGCCAGCACCGGGTCGATGCTGCCCATGCTGACGCTCGGCATTCCCGGCTCGCCGACCACCGCCATCCTCCTCGGCGGCATGATCATCTGGGGTCTGCGTCCCGGGCCTCTGCTGTTCGAAAATCACCCCGACTTCGTCTGGGGCCTCATTGGCAGCCTCTATCTGGCGAATTTTTTCACCGTCATCATCAACATCGCGTTCATCCCCGCCTTCGTGGCGGTGCTGAGGTTGCCGTTCACTATTCTCGCGCCGGTCATCTTCGTTTTGTGCATCGTCGGCGGCTACGCGCCAACGCAGGACATGCACGACGTGTGGCTTATCTTGCTCTTCGGGGTGGTGGGTTACCTGATGCGCAAGCTCGACTATCCGGTGGCGCCGGCGGTGCTGGCCATCGTGCTGGGGCCGCTCGCCGAGCGCGCCTTTCGTCAGACTCTGGTGGGGGAGCGCGGCGATGTTACGGTGTTTATCGAACGACCCCTTTCGGCCACCTTCCTGGTGCTGGCGGTGATCCTGACCATCGTGCCCATCGTCAAGATGGCGAGAATCAGGGCTCGACGGCGCCGCGCCGCGGAGGCCTCAGGTGGCTCCTGAAGGGCGTTCAGGAACTGGTCCGCACTCCGGTTGTGCGGGAGCGCACTTGGTATACAATATACCAGCCCCGGCCCGGCCGATGATTTAGACCCGACTCGATATGGCCAGCGTTTCCCTTGAGCTCGAGCGCGTAGACGACGGTTTTGTTTTACGCGACCGCATCTATGAATCGCTCAAAAAAGCCATTCTCTCCGTCGATATCTACAGCGACGACTTCCGCCTGGACGAGCGCCGCCTGGCCGAGGATCTGGGAGTAAGCCGCACCCCGATCCGCGAAGCCCTGGGTCGCCTCGAGCATGAAGGTCTGGTACGCACGATCCCCCGAAGAGGCGCTTTCGTTGCCCGTAAGAGTAAAAAAGAGATCCTCGAGATGATCATGGTGTGGGCGGCGCTGGAAAGCCTGGCGGCACGCCTCATTACCGAACGCGCGAGCGACGAGGAAATCGCCAGCTTGCGCAAGATGTTCGCAACTTTTCGCCAGGCGAAAGTGCAGGCCCGTATCGACGAATACTCAGATACCAATATCAGGTTTCACCAGGCGCTGTTCCAGATCAGTCACTGCGAGCTGCTGAACAAGATGACCGAGAATCTTTTTCTTCATCTGCGCTGGATCAGAACGCGAACCATCTCGGACAAAGATCGCGCCAGCCGCTCAATCATCGATCACATGAACATCATCGAGGCGCTGGAAGCCAGAGACGCGGATCTCGCCGAGCGTCTCAGCAGAGAGCATACGCTCAATCTGGCCGCCCACGTGGCGCAAAACGTCGATTGGCTCGACTAGATTCGCCCGGCGGTTTCGGTCTTTCATGGACCGCCGGAACAGCACCGCTTCAGGAGGTTTAAACAATGTCCACTGTTGCAAAAGACGTCACGGGACGTGCATCTACCGCGGACGACACGCTGGCAAAGAAGAGCCGCGAGGGGGACGTCGTTTCCGGCGGACACCTGGTGGCCAAAGCTTTGAAGAGCGAAGGCGTCGACACCATTTTCAGCCTGTGCGGTGGTCACATCATCGACATCTATGATGGCTGCATTGACGAGGGCATTCGAGTCGTCGATGTTCGTCACGAGCAGGTCGCTGCCCACGCGGCGGACGGCTATGCAAGGCAGACCGGGCGCCTGGGCTGCGTGGTCACGACCGCCGGCCCCGGGTGCACCAACGCGGTAACCGGCATTGCCACCGCGTTTCGATCGGAAAGCCCCGTGCTTCATATCGGCGGCCAGGCCGCGCTCACGCAGCACCGCATGGGCGGGCTTCAGGATCTGCCCCACGTGGACATGATGAGGCCGATCACCAAGTTCGCGTCCACCGTGGCTTCGACCGAGCGTGTTGCGGACATGGTGGCGATGGCGGTGCGCGAGTGCTTCACCGGTGCGCCGGGACCGAGCTATCTAGAGATTCCACGTGACGTGCTCGATCGGGAAATTCCTATGGATAAGGCGGTCATCCCCCAGGCGGGAAACTATCGCGCATCGACCAAATCCATCGGCGATCCCGCCGACATCGAGCGTCTGTCGGATCTGCTGGTCAACTCCGAACGCCCGGCGATTCTGCTTGGGCAGCAGGTGTGGACCTGCCGGGGTCACCAGGAAGCCATCGACATGGTGCGCGGGCTGAACATACCGGCGTACTTCAACGGCGCCGGGCGTGGCCTGCTGCCGCCGGGCGATCCTCATCACTTTCACCGCACGCGACGAGATGCGTTCAACAAGGCCGACGTCATTGTCATCGTCGGAACGCCTTTCGATTTCCGGATGGGTTATGGCAAGCGACTGAGCAAAGATGCAACCATCGTGCAAATCGATCTCGACTACCGCACGGTGGGTAAGAATCGGGACGTTTCCCTGGGCATCGTCGGGGATCCGGGCGCGGTGCTCAAGGCGGTGCACGACGCCTCCAGCGGCCGCGCAGACAACCGCGCCAAAGCACGCGAAGGCTGGCTCGAAGAGCTGAGGGCGCTGGAAAAATCCAAGACCGAGAAACTCATGCCGCTGTTCAAGTCGGATAACAACCCCATCCACCCTTATCGCGTGGCCTGGGAGCTCAACGAGTTCCTCACCGAAGACACGATATACATCGGAGACGGTGGCGACGTGGTCACCATAAGCGCGCAGGCGGTGCAGCCGCGCTCGCCGGGAAACTGGATGGACCCGGGCGCCCTGGGGTCGCTCGGAGTCGGCACCGGCTTTGCACTGGCGTCCAAGATCGTGCACCCGAAGAAAGAGGTGCTTTGCTATTACGGCGATGGATCCTTCGGCATGACCGCCTTCGACATGGAAACCGCCAATCGGTTTGGCGCACCCTACATTGCGGTCATTGGCAACAACTCGGCCATGAATCAGATCCGCTACGGCCAGATTGCCAAGTATGGAGAAGAGAGGGGAGACATCGGTAATTTGCTTGGCGACGTCCCCTTTTCGAAGTTCGGCGAGATGCTGGGCGGCTATGGCGAAGAGGTGCGTGAGCCCGGCGACATCGCTCCGGCACTGCAAAGGGCCCGCGAGGCCGTCAACAGCAGCGGAAAATCCGCGGTGGTCAATATCTGGGTGGACCCGAGGGAATACGCGCCCGGAACAAAAAACCAGACCATGTATAAGTAGCTTCCGTTACACGGCTGTTCGCGAGGCCGGGTTCGGTCTTGCGCTCTTCTATTCTGTGATCTGCTTAAACTCTGAGGTCTAGAAAAAATGGGTAAAGCACTGGAAGGCGTTCGTATCCTCGACATGACACACGTGCAGTCTGGACCGACGTGCACGCAGCTGCTGGCGTGGTTTGGCGCTGATGTGATCAAGGTCGAGCGTCCCGGCGTAGGCGATGCCACTCGCGGACAGCTGCGCGATATACCGGACGTCGACAGCCTCTACTTCACCATGCTGAACCACAACAAGCGCAGCATCACCCTGAACACCAAGAGCGAGAAGGGTAAGGAGATCTTCACCCGCCTGATCGAGGAATGCGACGTGATGGTTGAAAACTTTGCCCCCGGCGCCCTCGACCGGATGGGCTTTTCCTGGGAGCGAATTCAGAAGATCAATCCGAGACTCATTTATGCGTCGGTCAAAGGTTTCGGGCCCGGTCCCTACAAGGACTGCAAAGTCTATGAAAACGTCGCCCAGTGCACCGGCGGTTCCGCCAGCACCACCGGCTTCGACGACGGCCCGCCGTTGGTCACCGGTGCGCAAATCGGTGACTCTGGAACCGGACTTAATCTTGCGCTGGGCATTGTCACCGCGCTGTTTCATCGGGAAAAAAGCGGGCGCGGTCAGCGGGTCGAATGCGCCATGCAGGACGGAGTGCTGAATCTTTGCCGGGTGAAACTGCGCGACCAGCAGCGGCTTGCCCACGGGCCGCTGCACGAGTATCCGCAATATCCCAACGGAACATTTGGTGAAGCAACCCCACGCGCTGGAAACGCCTCCGGCGGCGGCCAGCCAGGTTGGGTGGTCAAGTGTAAAGGCTGGGAAACCGATCCCAACGCATACACTTATGTGATTTCCCAGGCGGCGGCGTTTCCCGCACTGGCCAAGGCCATTGGGCGCGCGGACTGGCTCGAGGATCCCGAGTGGAACACGCCAGAGGCGCGGCTGCCCAAGCTGGAGAAGCTATTCGAGGAGATAGAGAAATGGACCATGACTAAGGACAAGTTCGAGGTCATGGAGATTCTCAACCCGCTGAACGTACCCTGCGGCCCGATTCTATCCATGAAGGAGCTGGCGGAAGAACCGTCGCTGAGAAAGACCGGGACCGTGGTGGAGGTGGACCACCCTACTCGCGGCAAGTACCTCACCGTGGGTAATCCGATCAAGCTTTCAGACTCTCCCGCGGACGTGAAGCGCTCGCCGCTCTTAGGTGAGCACACGGAAGAGGTTCTCAAGGAGGTACTCGGTTTCTCGCAGGAAGAAATTCAGGAAGCACAGTCTTCCGGCGCGGTGGGTAACGAACAGGCCGCGGCAGCCGCCTGACGCAATATAACAAGCCAACAGTTGCCGAGCGGTCGATGTCTGCCCCTGTTTTTGCGGCAAGAGTTTGCTTGCAACACTCAATTCAACGGTCAGGAGCGCACGCAATATGCCTTTCAAGACCCTCCTCATGCCCATACGGGACAGCGACACCAGCGCCGAGCTGATCGAAACGGGGTTGCTCGTGGCCAAGCGTTTCAACGCTCACCTGGACCTGCTCTACGTGCACGCCAATCCCGAAGAGATGCTCCCATACGCCACCCTTGGACTTTCAAGCAGCATGAAGGAATCGGTGCTGGAAAGCGCCGCGCGCGCCGCGGAGGAACAGGCGAGTCGACTGAAATCCAAGCTTGACGAGTTGTGCAAGAATCACGGCGTGCCGCGATCGGTAAGAGGCAAGTCTCCCGGACAGCCGGGCGCCGGATGGCTCGAGGAAAGGGGCATACGCAACCAGCTGATCGGGCGCTTAGGAAGGCTGGCGGACGCGATCATCATGCCGAGGCCGACGAGGGTGTCGCCGCCACCTAGTTCGTTTGAAGCCGCCGTGCGTGAAACCGGGCGGCCGGTGATTCTGGTGCCAAGAAAAACAGTGCATCCCATGTTGTCGAAACACGTCGCCATCGGCTGGAACAACAGCAAGGAAGCGGCCCAGGCTATGGTTGCCGCCGGCCCCTGCCTGCGCGCCGCCGAGTCCGTCACCGTCATGGTGACGGAAAAGCGGGTCAATCAGCGACCGAGCGCGGAGGAGGTGGTGGTATATCTCAAGTGCCACGGGGTCGCCGCGCAAATTGGCTTGCTCGACATCAGCAAGCGCTCGGTAGGTGAAGCCCTCCTCGCCCAATCAAAGGAGGCGGGTATAGATCTGCTGGTCGTCGGCGGCTACAGCCGCAGCCGCCTGAGAGACGTAGTGATGGGCGGGGTCACCACACATCTGTTGATGCATGCCGATTTGCCGGTGTTGATGTATCACTAAAGGCCGGCGTACTTCTCACCAGCGTCCTTGTGTGATGGACAAAGAAATCGTGCAGACTCTGGAATCGTAAAGCGTCACCTTCCGTTACATAACCGCCTCGATATCAAATTTGCCAAAATCATTTGATTCGAAATTTTGACGGAACATGTCGCGCAGATTTTGCGCCGCCGTATCGTAGGCAGATTTGTCTTTCCACACGTTGCGCGGATTGAGAATTGCGTCGTCCACTCCGGGACAGGTCTTAGGCATCTTCAGCCCGAAGACCGGGTGTGTCTCCACCTCCACGTCGTCGAGCTTTCCGTCCAGGGCCGCATCCAGCAGCGCCCGGGTGTCCTTGATGGAGATCCTGTCGGCCTGGCCGGCGGGGCCACCGCTCCAACCGGTATTGAGCAAAATGCAGCGCGCCTTGTGGGACTCCATCTTGTCCTTGAGCAATCTGGCATAGACGGACGGCGGATGGGACATGAACGGCGCCCCGAAGCAGGCGCTGAAGGTTGCCTTAGGCTCGGTGAGACCAACTTCCGTGCCGGCGAGCTTGGCCGTGAACCCCTGAACGAAGTGATACATGACGTCCCTGCCCTCCAGCACCGATAGCGGCGGCAGAACGCCGAACGCGTCCGCGGTCAGCATCACTATGGTTTTCGGATGGTCGCCGCGCGCTCCGGCCGCCACGTTGGGGTTGCAGGTAAGCGGGTAGGAAAAACGCGTGTTCTCGGTGATCGAGCCATCGCTCAAATCCAGCTCCTGCGGGTCGGTCTCCTCCAGCGGCTTGCTAGGCAGCGGCGGCACGTTCTCGATTATGGTCCCGGGCATGGAAAGTGCCGCGGCGATCACCGGCTCCGCCTCCTTGTCCAGATTGATGAGCTTGGCGTAGCAACCGTCCTCGAGATTCGATATACCGACGTTGGTCCATCCGGTCTCGTCGTCACCAATGAGCTTGCGGTCCGGATCGGCGGACAGCGTCGTCTTTCCGGTTCCAGAAAGTCCGAAAAGAATAGCACTGTCATTCCCTTCACCGATGTTTGCCGAGCAGTGCATGGAAAGATAGCCCTGCTTCGGCAAGAGAAAATTCATCACTGTGAAGATGGTCTTTTTCACCAGCCCACAGTAATCGGCGCGTCCTACCACCAGGCAGATCTGGTTGCGGAAATCGATAATCGCAGCCCGGTCGGAACGGCTGCCGTCCCGTTCGGGCTCGCAGCGAAATGACTGGACGTTGAGCATCGTCCAGCGTTTTTTTTCCGCGTTTTCGATGCCGTCGACCCGCTTCGGAAACATGTTGTGGGCGAACATGGCGTGGGTGGCATATTCGCCGACAAATCGGTACGGCACCGAGTAGGTCGGATCGGCTCCAGCGTAGACGTCCTGGACATAAAGATGACCACCGCGATCGTTGAGATGCTTGACCACCCTTTTAAGCAGGCCCTCGTACTTTTCGGGGTCATAGGGCTTCAAATTGTCCTTCCACCAGACGTCGGTCTCTATCTCGGGCCAGCGGACGGCGAAGGTATCGTCCACCGGACGGCCAGTGCAGGTCGGATCGGTGTAGAACATGAGCGGGCCGTTTACGCCCAGCTTGGTCGTAAAGGCTTTTTGATCCGTGTCGGGTCCGTCCAGTCGTACCCGCCCGCGGTCGTTGGCAACGGCCTCCTGGAACAGCGCGTCCTTGGGCAGATTGTACTTGTAGTTAACTGATTTGAGCCCAAGCTTGCGCTCGAGCGCAGCGCGAAAATCCATGTTGGTGAGACCCCGGTGTTCGATGTGGTGTTTGCTGCCCGGGTCCAGTCAGCCGGTTCCTAACGACATGCTTTTTTCGGGCGTGGGTTATCGAAAGATGAAGCTTACCGGCGGAGCCGCCAGCGGGGCAACCTCAAAGCCGGCAAAGGATTAACGACCGTTCGTCGGTCCCGAGCCGTCGCCCTCTGGACGCCCCTAGGCGCCAACCGCCGGACCCATGGGCAGCTCCCGGCGCACCCGGATCAGGGTGTCCGGATCGATCTCGGCCAGGCTCACCCCAAGTTGCTCGCCGGCGTCCAGCAGCACCCGGCCCCAAGGGTCCACCAGCAGCGTATGCCCATAGGATCGATATCTCGGATTGTGCTGCCCCGCCTGGGCCGGAGCGGCGACGTAGAATTGATTCTCGATGGCCCTGGCCCGAAGCAGCACCGACCAGTGGGCCTCACCGGTTGGGGCGGTGAAATTGGACGGCACGAAGACGATATCGGCGCCGCGGGCGCGCAAGCTCTGGTAGATATCGGGAAAGCGCAGGTCGAAGCAGATGGTGAGGCCGATGTTGCCGATGTCGGTGCGCACCACCGGAGCGGGCTCGGATCCTGGAATGATGGATTCGCTTTCCTTAATCTTGAGATGGGGAAGCTCGACGTCGAAGAGCTTCAGCTTGCGATACACGGCCGCGGTTTCGCCGTCGCGGTCAATGAGCACCGAGGTGTTATATACGCGATCGGACTCCGCCTCCGAGCGTTCGTGTATGCTGCCTAGCAGAATCATCATCCGATGCCGCCGCGCGGCCTCACGGAATCGACCCACCGTTGGTCCGTCGAGGGTCTCCGCGATGGCGAGCTTGCCTGCCCGAGGGCCCAGGTACAGAAACACCTCTGGAAAAGCCAAAATGTCGGCGCCACCGCTCGCGGCTTCGGGTATCAGGCTTTCAGCAACGGACAGATTGTGGGGAAAATTATCGTCCGAGGTCGTTTGCGCCAGAGCAATTCTTATCACGGAATTAAAAGCCATAAGCAGAAGCCAGTAACTCACTCAGCAAAATTTTTCGCTGAGCTACCAAGAAATAGTGCGAGATGGTAGATCAAGTCGAGATCGAAGTATCGGAGAGCGACATCGATGAGCTCGGGCACGTGAACAATGCGCGATTTCTTGAATATTTCGAACGCGGCCGAATCGGCTGGTACAATTCCATAGGACTTTTCAGCGACTCATCGTTTGACGGGCGACTGGGAACGGTGGTTGTTGGCATCAAGATCAATTTCCGGCGCGAATGCTTTGCGGGTGACCATCTGAGGGTGCACACCGCGCCGCGGTCGAAGGGAAATCGAAGCTTCGTTCTATTTCAGGAAATTCTAAACGGCTCGGGTGAGCTGGTCTCTGACGCCGAGGTGACCAGCGTGGTGATGGACCTCGACCTGAGGGCAACCATTGATTTGCCCGTTAAGCTTTCGAACCAATTCAAAAAAACCAACCCGAGTTGAAGATTCAACCAAATTTCAAGGAGAAGCAATGAGAATCATCGTCAATGGCCAGCAGGCTTTCGGCAAGAGTGTGCTCGAGGCGTTGCTCGAGCGTGGCGAAGAAGTTGTCGGAGTGTACTGCGAGCCCGACAAGGAGGGGCGCCCCGCAGATCCCATCAAGGAAGCGGCGGTACAACGAAAGGTTCCCGTTTTTCAGCCCAAGTCCTACCGCAAGCCGGAAGTATGGGACCAAATCGCTTCTCTCAAACCCGACCTCTGCGTCATGGCGTACGTTACTTTATTCGTGCCGGAGGAAGCCTTGGCCATACCCACCCACGGCAGCATCCAGTACCACCCGTCTCTTCTGCCGAAGCACCGGGGACCGAGCTCCATCAACTGGCCCATCATCTGGGGCGAGGAAAAAACCGGGCTGACTATTTTCTGGCCCGACAATGGCCTCGACGAAGGTCCGATGCTGATCCAGAAGGAGGTGCCGATCAAGGACGATGACACCTTGGGCAGCCTTTACTTCAACCAGCTTTTTCCATTGGGGATTGAGGCCATGCTTGAGGGCGTGGATCTGGTGCGCAATGGCAAGGCACCGCGGGTCGACCAGGACCATTCAAAGGCGACATACGAGGGTTGGTGCAGGCGGGATCTGGTTCGAATCAACTGGCACATGCCGCTGCAGACTACCTGGAACCTGATTCGCGGCGCCAATCCGCAGCCTGGCGCCTGGACCCGGTTCGAGGATACCGCGGTTTCCATCTTCGACTGCGAGAAGATCCTGGAGCCAAAAAGCGTTCAGCCTGGACAAATCACCGATTTGAGCGACGACGCCATCACCGTGGCGGCGGCTGACGGCCAGTTCCGCGTAACGCGACTTCGGCCGGAAAAGGGTAAGAAGATTGATGCCGGTGAGTGGGCCAAGGAGGCAGGCGTAAAGAAAGGTGCGCGATTCGTCTGAAGCCCCGCGGTCTCGGGACGGGCCGCTGGCGCGCTCTTAGCGGACGCTAGGCGCCGAAGACTAGCGTCCGTTACCGCCGGCGATCTGCCGCAGGCTGGGCGAGCCTTCCTTGTCGCCCGCAACCGGTTCGGCTCCAACGCGTACTTCCTCTTCGGTGATGTTGTGGCTCAACAGCCGCACCGCCTGGTAAATGGCGCGGATGGTTGGTGTTGGAATGCCGGTAAGCTCGCCCAGCTCCACCACGGCGCCGATAAGCGCCTCGGTTTCCAGCGACTTACCCGCCTCCACGTCTTGCAGCATGGAGGTCTTGTGCTTGCCAACCCGCTCGGCGCCGGCGATGCGCTTTTCCAGCGGCACGCGGAAGCTGATACCCAAGTATTCCGCCACCGCCTGGGCCTCGAGCATCATGCTCACGGCCAGCGCGCGGCCATCCGGATTCTGGCAGATGTCCACCAGAGTCGTGTGGGTCAGCGCGCTGATGGGATTGAAGCTCAAGTTGCCCCACGCCTTGAGCCAGATTTCGGAGCGGATGTGGTTTAACACCGGCGCCTTGAACCCGGCGTCGCTCAGAGCCTTGGAAACCGCAAGCACGCGGGCGCTTTCGATTCCGTCCAGCTCGCCGACGGGAAAGCGGTCACCCTCGATGTGCCGGATTACCCCCGGGCGGACGATCTCCGCCGCCGGAAATGCGATACAGCCGATAATTCGCCACGGCTCGATGCCGCCGCTTATGCGCCCGCTGGGGTCTAGTGTCTTCAGCACATAGCCCTCGAAAGGACCGCCGTGACGCTGGAAATACCACCAGGGGATACCGTTCTGGGTGGTGAGGATCATGGTCTCCGGCCCGAGCAGCGCCGGCAGATCGTCCACCACCGACTCGATCTGGTGGGCCTTGAGCGCCAGGATGACGAGATCTTGGGGGCCCAGCGTGCGGAGGTCGTCCGTCGCCTCCAGGTCTGAAGCCTTGAATACTTCTCCGTCGGCGGAATGCAGCTGCAGCCCGTTGAACTGAATGGCGCGCAGGTGGGGGCCGCGGGCGATGAGGCTGACTTCATGACCCGCCTGGGCCAGGCGCACGCCCAGCATGCCACCGATGGCACCGGCACCGACGACACAAATTTTCATTCCGCCTCCCGCACTTCTATCGTGCTCATGATTGGCCGCTCGTTGCTCCAGAAGCGCGCCAGGATCAAGACAGAACGGGGTTTAGGCCCGTTATCATTATGTTCCCACGACCAATGCGGCCCGGGGTATTGGATTTGTTAATCTAGACTATTGACCGCGCTTTGTGCAACGCAGCATTAGCGACTCCACTTTTCCCGAGCTATTCGCGAGGGCGCGCAGATACCTGCCGCTGCAAGGCGCGCGACGGAAAAGGTGCGCAGGCGTAGCTGCAGGTACGTTGAGCGCCTTTTTCATTGCGCTTTGCCAGCAGATGCGGGTAGATCCGCGTCCGCAGCAGCGGGCTAGACCTTTTCGCCGGCTAAAAACAGCCAGGTCTTCACCACCGAATCCGGGTTAAGCGATACGCTTTCGATGCCTTCGTCCATCAGCCAGCGGGCCAGATCCGGGTGATCCGAAGGGCCTTGACCGCAAATACCCACGTACTTGTTCGCCTTGCGGCAGGCCTGAATGGCCTGATGCAGCAGCACTTTGACCGACGGGTCGCGCTCGTCGAACAGGCCGGCCACCAGACCGGAATTGCGGTCGAGGGCCAGCGTCATCTGGGTGAGGTCATTGGAGCCGATGGAGAAACCGTCGAAATGCTCCAGGAACTGCTCCGCCAGTAGCGCGTTGGACGGCACCTCGCACATCATGATCAGCCTGAGCCCGTTATTGCCCCGCTTAAGACCCTGGGCCGCAAGAAGCTTGTTGACGGCCCGCGCCTCTCCGAGAGTGCGAATGAAGGGCACCATGATCTCCACGTTGGTCAATCCCATCTCGTCACGCACGAAGCGAAGCGCCTGGCACTCCATCTCGAAGCAGCGGGCGAAATCGGGCGATAGATAACGAGATGCGCCGCGGAAACCCAGCATCGGGTTGGCTTCGTCGGGTTCGTAGCGATCGCCACCAATAAGGTGGGCGTACTCGTCTGACTTGAAATCCGAGAGCCGCACAATGACAGGTTTCGGCCAGAATGCGGCGCCAATTGTCGCGACTCCCTCAACAAGCTTGTTGACGAAGAAGGCCTTGGGACTGTCGTAGCCCGCGATCCGCTCGGAGATTTTGGTCCTTAGATCGCTATCAAGACTGTCGAAGTCTAGAAGCGCCTGCGGATGCACGCCGATGCTGTTGCCGATAATAAACTCAAGACGGGCCAGACCCACGCCGGCGTTGGGAAGCCGCTGAAAATCGAAGGCGCGTTCCGGGTTGCCCACGTTCATCGCAATCTTGAACGGTATTTCGGGCATGGTCTCGATATCCAGCGTGCGCACGTTGTAATCCAGCAGTCCCTCGTAGACGTAACCGGTATCTCCTTCGGAGCAGGAAACCGTGACTTCGGTGCCATCCTTGATTGCATCCGTGGCATCGCGCGTCCCGACGACGGCGGGAATTCCCAGCTCCCTGGCGATAATCGCCGCGTGGCATGTGCGGCCGCCCCGATTGGTGACGATGGCCGCGGCGCGTTTCATGATGGGCTCCCAGTCGGGATCGGTCATGTCGGTGACCAGAACGTCGCCGGATTCCACCTTGTGCATTTCGGTGATGTCGAACACGAGCCGGGCCCGCCCGCCGCCGATGCGCTGGCCGATGGATCGGCCGACGGAAAGAACTTCCCCCTTTTGCTTCAGCTCGAAGCGTTCCAGCTTTTGAGCACCATTGCTGCTCTTCACCGTTTCGGGGCGGGCCTGAAGAATGAACAATTGTCCGCTCTCGCCGTCCTTGGCCCACTCAATGTCCATGGGCCGTCGGTAGTGTTTCTCGATGGCGACGGCGTAGCGCGCGAGCCGTTCCACTTCGGCGTCGTCGAGTGAAAACCTGAGGCGCTCGGCGGCGGAAACGTCGGCGACCTCGACACGTTTGGCGGGGTCGTCGCTGTAAACCATCTTCATCGCTTTACTGCCGAGTTCCCGTCGCAATATCGCCGGACGACCGGCTTGAAGCGCCGGCTTGTATACGTAGAACTCGTCCGGGTTAACCTGACCCTGCACCACCATCTCGCCGAGTCCGAATGAAGAGGTGATGAAAACCACCTGTTCGAAGCCGGACTCCGTGTCCAGAGTGAACATGACGCCGCTGCTGCCGGTATCTGCGCGCACCATGCGCTGGACGCCCGCAGAAAGCGCAACTTCTCCGTGGGCAAATCCTTGATGTACGCGATAGGAAATTGCGCGGTCGTTGAAAAGCGAAGCAAACACCTCCTTGACCGCAATAATGACGTCGTCGGCGCCGCGCACGTTGAGGAAAGTCTCCTGCTGACCCGCGAACGAGGCTTCGGGCAAGTCCTCGGCGGTAGCGGACGAGCGAACCGCGACCGGGAGGTTCTCGCCGTTGGAGATGGTGGCGTAAGCGGAGCGGATTTCATC
Source organism: Gammaproteobacteria bacterium (assembly GCA_041589735.1). Taxonomy (GTDB): domain Bacteria; phylum Pseudomonadota; class Gammaproteobacteria; order HK1; family HK1; genus CAMYJH01. The sequence continues at coordinate 16,600 of JBFHVA010000024.1, forward strand.
TTCCAGCGTGCCGCCCAAGGGCGCCTCGACGATCCACCCACGAATGCGGCGTCCGGTCTTGGATAGCGTCTCGACGTCGTCCGTATTCAATCCGCGCAGTGCGTCTTCGATGCGCCCGGCGAGCCCGCCGGCGGCCACAAACTCCCGGTACGCCTCAGCGGTGGTGGCGAAACCGTCAGGAACCTCTACCCCCGATGCTTTCAGGCTGGTGATCATCTCACCCAGAGAGGCGTTTTTTCCGCCGACGGTGGCGACGTCGCTCATGCCCACGGTTTTGAACCACTTAATCCGTTCCACGTGTCTAAAGTCCTTGTCTGCCGGTGGGTCCAAGGGACTGCATTTTACACGCCACGGCGCCTGCCACAGTTCAACCGCTGGTAAACTCTCTGCTCCCCGCAAGCCCTGGCGATCCCGGCGGACAAAATATCCATGAGCATGGCCTCGGTCCACAAAGACGATCTCATCGGGACCTTCGCCCGTCATCGGGTGGCGTGCAATCTGCTCATGGCGATGATGATCCTCGCCGGGATCTGGTCGTTGGTGCACCTGAACACCCAGTTCTTCCCCACCTTCGCCCTGGACTTCATTACCGTTCGCGTGACCTGGACGGGGTCGAGCGCCGAGGACGTGGAGGACTCGGTGGTCAATCCGCTGGAACAGGCATTGCGCACCGCCGATGGGCTGCGCGAGATGACCTCCGCCGCCACCGAAGGGGGCGCCGGGCTCACCCTGGAGTACGAAGAAGGCACCGACATGGGCGTGGCGCTGGACTGGGTCAAGGAGCAGGTGGCGCTGGTGCGCAACCTGCCGACCAGCGCCGAGGACCCGGAGATTACCCGCATCGTGCGCTACGAGCCGGTGGCCCGCGTGCTGGTCACGGGGCCGGTGGCCCTGGAGCGCCTGCGTCCGCTGGTGCGTGGCATGGAGCGCGACCTGCTCGCCCGGGGCGTGGCCAAAGTGGACATCAACGGGCTGCCGGAGGAGGAGATCGCGATTCAGGTACCGACCTCAGCCTTGAGGGCCCTGGACATGTCCCTGGAAGACATCGCCCGACGGGTCGCCGAGGAGAGCCGTGACCTGCCCGCGGGCACCGTCGGCCGAGAAGACGTCTCGCGACAGCTGCGGGCCCTGGGTCAACGACGCACGGTGCTCGGCTTCGAGCAGATCCCGCTGGTGTCGGACGAGACCGGCCGGCTGGTTACGGTAGGCGACGTGGCCAAAGTCGTACGTCGGCCGAAGAACCAAACCACCCGATTGATCTTCAACGCTCAGCCGGCGGTGGAACTGTCCGTCAAGCGCGCGGAGAACACCGACAGTCTGAAGGCGGCGCGGATCCTCCAGCAGTGGCAAAAGGATATTTCGTCGCAGCTTCCTTCCGGAATCGAAGTGCATATTTACGATCAGCAGTGGCGTCTTATCCGCGAGCGAATAATGATGCTGCTCAAGAATGGCGCCGGCGGTCTCGTTCTGGTGGTGATCATTCTCTACCTCTTTTTGAACGGCCGCGTCGCCTTCTGGGTGGCCGCCGGTATTCCCGTTTCTTTCATGGCAACGCTGGGCGTTCTGTACGTTATCGGAGGCACCATCAACATGGTGAGCCTTTTCGCGCTGATCATGACGCTCGGCATCATTGTCGACGATGCCATCGTGGTGGGAGAAAACGCGCTGTCGGAGTATCAATCGGGCACCGAGCCGCTGATAGCGGCGGAAAGCGGTGCCCGGCGTATGTTGTCTCCGGTGCTCGCTTCATCGCTCACCACCGTGGCGGCATTTATCCCGCTGATGCTGGTGAGCGGCATCATTGGCAATATCCTGTTCGACATTCCCACCGTCGTCATCTGCGTAATCGCCGCCTCCCTGGTGGAAAGCTTTCTGGTTCTTCCCGGGCATCTGAGACAGAGCTTCCAGCACCTGCACCGCGACGCGCCGTCGAAGCTCAGACGCCGTCTGGACGGCGCCATCAGCGGGTTCCGTGAGCGCCGCTTCCGTCCTCTGGTGACCTGGGCGGTGGCCAATCCCCTGACGACCCTGGCCGTAGCGCTTGCCATGCTGATGTTCTCCGCCGGATTGTTTGCCGGCGGACGGGTGGTGTTCAATTTTTTCCCCACCACTGAAGGAACGGTGATTCAGGCCAAAGTCGGATTCGTTTCCGGTACGCCCCCCGAACGCGTCGAGAACTTCATGAGGCGGCTGGAAGATTCCCTGAAGCGGACCGAGCAGAGCTTCGAAGCCGATCTGGTGCGCATGTCGGTGGTGAGGCTCGGGTCTTTCGATCACCTGGATCGCCGCCAGCCTCCCGTCGGCGGAAATCAGTACGCGGAGCTTTTCGTCGAGCTCGAGGAGCCGGACCATCGCGAGGTCCGCAATCCGGAGTTCCTCAATCGATGGCGCGCCCACCTGCCGAGCGCTCCAGGGATCGAATCGCTCACCATCATTGAGCAGCGCGCCGGACCGCCGGGGCGGGACATTGATGTTCGGCTCTCAGGCGATGACGCCGATGCCAACAAGGCGGCCGCGGCGGAGCTTGCAGAAACGCTCAAATCGATTCCCGGCGTCATAGGCGTCGACGACGACATGCCCTACGGCCCGCAGCAGCTGATCTTCAGCCTGACGCCGGAAGGCCGGGCCCTGGGACTTAGCGTGGACGAGGTGGCGCGACAGCTGAGAAGCGCCTACGACGGCCGAATTGCTCAGATTTTTCAGGACCGGGACGAAGAGATCGAAGTGCGCGTAATGCTGCCGGACGAGGAGCGCCACAACCTGCTCAGCCTGGACAGCCTGAGCATCGCGCTCCAATCCGGAGAAGTCGTGCCGCTGCCTACCGTGGCCGAAATCAGAACGCGCCGAGGCTTCGAAACCCTGAGACATTTTAACGGCCATCTCTCGGTTCGCATAAGCGCCGACGTGGATCCCGCCGTGACCAATAACAACGCGGTCATCGATTCGTTAAATCAGGAAGTGCTTCCATCGCTCAAAAAAAGATTCGGCGTCGACTACGCGTTCGAAGGAAGGCGCGCGGACCAGGAGGAAACCCTCGCCGACATGCGCGTTGGCGGGCTTTTCGCTCTGGGTATGATTTACCTGGTGCTGGCCTGGGTGTTCGCCTCTTACGGCTGGCCGCTGGTGGTCATGTCGGCCATTCCCTTCGGCCTCGTGGGCGCGATGCTGGGGCACTGGCTGATGGGGATCGATCTCACCGTCCTCTCGCTGTTCGGGTTCTTCGGCTTATCCGGCATCGTGGTCAACGACTCCATCATCCTCGTGATTTTCTACAAGCAGCTCAAGGAAGACGGTGAGGTCACCGGTGCGCCGGCCATTGTCGAGGCCGCGTGCCAGCGCCTGCGCGCCGTCCTGCTCACTTCGCTAACCACCATCGCAGGCCTGACGCCACTGCTGTTCGAAACCTCGCTCCAGGCGCAGTTTCTGATCCCGATGGCGGTATCCATATCCTTCGGCCTGGCCTTTGCCACCGTACTGGTGCTGATGGTGATCCCGGCGCTGCTTTGTATTCATGAGAGCATCGCGGAGCGCATTCGAGGTCGGCACTTCGAGCGCGGCCCCGGCGCTCCGGCGGCAGAGCATCCATGAGCGTGGAGCGGAAGACCTTCGGCCTGATTGTCATCGGCTCGGAACTTTTGCTGGGTAAACGCCCCGACGGACATTTCGCCTACGTGATCGGCGCCCTTGCTCGGCGCGGGCTCGAGCTTCACTGGTGCCAGTACCTCGGCGACCATCCGGATCGCATCACCACCGCGCTGCGGAGATCCATGGACGACGGCGACATTGTCTTTTGCTTTGGCGGCATCGGCGCTACACCGGACGACCACACGCGCGCCTGCGCCGCTAAAGCGGCCGGCGTGCGGCTGCATGAGCATCCCGAGGCCGCGGCCATCATCAAGGCCCGATTCGGCAAAGACGCCTATCCTCAGCGCATTCACATGGCGCACCTGCCGCAAGGCGCTACCCTTATCCCCAACCCGGTGAATCAAATAGCCGGATTCAGTATAGGGGATCACCATTTCGTGCCGGGCTTCCCGCAAATGGGCTGGCCAATGCTCGACTGGGTGTTAGACCATCGCTATTCGCAGCTGGCGCGGGGCGAGAGACCTGTGGAGCGAGTGCTGACTCTGCCCGGCACAAGCGAAGGGCAAATCATCCACATCATGCAGGATCTCGTTGCCCGATTTCCGAAGGTGCAGCTCTCCTGCCTGCCGCATATGGACGGTGACTACCGTGAGACGGAGCTCGGGATACGCGGTCAAGCCGCAGACGTGGAGGAGGCGGCGGTCTGGCTCGACGCTACCCTGGATCGCGAGGGATTCAAGCGGACTAATGATGAGCCAGGCAGTTAGCGCGCCAACAAAAGCGTCAGCCGGTCACGGGCCTGATCACATGGCCTTGAAGCCGCCGCTCAAATGGGCCGGGGGCAAACGCTGGCTTGTGCCAAGACTGGCTGTCATCTGGAGGCAGCACCGCAAGCGCCGGCTCATCGAGCCTTTCTGCGGCGGTCTCGCGGTCGCCCTGGGACTTTCCCCGAGATGTGCGCTGTTGAACGACGTCAATCCCCATCCGGTGAATTTTTACCGCCACCTGCAGGCCGGCCTCAAGATCCGTATTCCGATGCGTAACGAAAGCGCGCTTTATTACAGACATCGATCAGATTTCAATCGCCTCGTGACCGGACGCGGGCTCGGAACCCGCAAGGCGGCGGAACTCTTCTATTATCTGAACCGCACCGGCTACAACGGGCTCTGCCGTTTTAATCGGAAAGGTGAGTTCAACGTTCCCTTTGGTCATCACAAGAAAATAAATTACGTCCGAGACTTCGGAAGTTACTGCGAGCCGCTCTCCGACTGGCGTTTCGAGAATCTGGACTTTGAGCACCTGCCGGTCGAGCAAGGCGATTTTATCTACGCCGATCCACCTTACGACGTGCCGTTCACTCACTATGCGAAGAACGGCTTTGACTGGAGTGAGCAGGAGCGCCTCGCCCACTGGCTCAGCCGTCACCGCGGTCCGGTCGTGCTTTCGAATCAGGCCACAGAGCGCGTGGTGCGGCTCTACCGGCGGCTGGGATTCAGGCTCAGCTTCGTAGATGCCCCGAGGATGATCAGCTGCACCGGCGACCGCTCGCCGGCAAAGGAAGTGATCGCTACGCGCGGACTTTAAACTGCTGGCCAATGGCTTGATCATTGAACTCGGGTCTTCATCGCGGTCTATTTCTCAGGACGGGCCTGATTGACCTATCTTTGCCTCGAAGCGGACAAAGCAACGGAGACAGGAAAATGCAGCAGAACGGAAAAGGACCATTGAGCGTTGGCAGGCGCCGGACGCTTACCGCACTCGCCATCGGCGTTTCCGGGCTTGCCGGAGCCAAGCGCGCGGCGGCGGCTTTACTTGCGACCCCGGCCCAGTCCCGAGGCCCTTTTTATCCTCAAGATCTGCCGCTCGATTCCGACAACGATCTGGTCCAGATCGAGGGCAATTCCACGCTGGCCAAGGGAGAGATCACCGATCTGCGCGGCCGGGTAATTGACGTGCGCGGCCGAGTCGTTGCCGGGGCACGGGTGGAGATCTGGCAGTGCGATGCCTACGGGCGCTATCACCATCCCTGGGATCAGCGCAACGCGCCTTTGGACGAGAACTTCCAGGGCTACGGCCGCTTTACGACCTCCCAGGATGGCGCCTACCGTTTTCGCACCATCAAGCCCGTGCCCTACCCCGGGCGCGCGCCGCACATTCATTTCGCCGTGACCGCGCCCGGCGCGGACTCCTTTATTACCCAGATGTACGTGGCGAACGCGCCTGAGAACGAGCGCGACTTCCTGCTCAACCGGATCGGCGACGACCGGAGGAAGGCGCGCCTGATCGTGGCATTTACCCCGGCCGGAGACGGCTCGGCGACGCTCAACGCGCGTTTCGACATCGTTTTAGGCGATAGCTGAAGCGCGGCTGGCGGCCTGAATACTTTATAAATTCGCGACCCGCGGCCGACGATCGCTTGAGCGCGGGGGCCGCTGCGTCTAGGATGCCCATTAAAGGGGTTTGGCGTCCCGAGACTGCCGGACCGGGTAAAAAACAAGGCGGGGGGAACATGCGGGGAGCCATCCCAGGCCCAGAAGCGGCGCAATCCGACCCTTCGGGTCCTGTACCAGCGCAAAGCATCTCGAAAATTCACGTGACGTTCATGCTCGCGGTTCACGCGGGCGCTGTCGCCGCCTTCGCTTGGTTCAGCTGGGGCGCGTTGTTTACCGCTCTGGCGCTCTATGTCCTTACCGGGCTCGGGATCACCGTCGGCTATCACCGCATGCTGGCGCACCGGACCTTTCGCGCCGGGACTATCGTCACCCGTATCCTGGCGACCATGGGCTCGCTGGCGCTGCAGGGGGGTCCGCTGCGTTGGGTCGCCGACCACCGCCAGCATCATTTCCACTCCGACTGCGACGGTGACCCACACGACATCGCCCGCGGCCTGTTCTTCGCCCACATAGGCTGGGTCTTTTTTGTTTTTCCAAAGGATTACGACGATCGGCGCATCCGCGAGCATACAAAGGACCTGTGCCGCGATCCTTATCTCGTTTGGTTGGAGAAATACGACTTCGTCCCGGGATTTGTCGTTGGCGGCGTGCTGCTGCTCGCCGGCGGCCTTCCGTATTTTCTTTGGGGATTCTGCGCTCGGCTCGTGTTCCTCTATCACTCTACCTGGCTGGTCAACTCGGCCTGCCATAGCTGGGGTTACCGAAGCTTTCGCGGCGCGCCCGGCACCAATAACTGGCTGGTGGCCCTGCTGGCGTTTGGCGAGGGCTGGCATAATAATCACCACGCCTGGCCCGCATCCGCGCGCCAGGGGCTCAAGCCCTGGGAAGTGGACGTGTCCTGGGCGCTGATAACGGCACTTAAAAAGCTGCACCTCGTATGGGACGTCACTCTGGTCAAGCTGGACTCGAGCTCCAAGCGGGGCGGCGTGCTGGTCCGAACCTAAGACCGCCTGTCCGGGCACAATACTTCCGTCCCCAGCAGCGTTCAAAACAGCACCTTTAATATCCTTTGCCGATTCGGCGTTTGGGCTGTCTCGAAACAAGCCAAAACCCCAGTGACAGAACTCTCAATTAGAGCGAGTCGCGTGGTGGGGGCGATTGAACTGTCCTATAGTTTTTGCGGCATTTAAGCCGCGCGCCTGACGGCCCCTCGACACCTTCGATTCCCAGCCCTAGAACCGCGCGCCGCCGCGGCCGACCGCGCGGTGAAAACCTGTCCCAGCCAAGTCAGGATTCAGCCGGCAAATGAAAAATCTGATCCAGCACAACATCGGCAAGTATGAAGTAGTCCGTGAACTGGGACGCGGCGCCATGGGGATCGTCTACTTCGGCCACGATCCTTTCTCGGGGCGCGATGTCGCCATAAAAGTCGCTCTGCCCGAAGCGCTTCAGGACGAAAAGCAGGGCGCCCGGTATCGGAAGATGTTCTTCAACGAGGCAAAGGTCGCCGGGATGCTCAGGCATCCAAACATCATTCAGGTGTACGACGCTGGAGTGGAGAACGAAATTTCCTTCATCGTAATGGAATACGTCGGCGGAAACCGCTCGATTTACGACTACACCAAAGCCGACAGCCTGCTGCCCATCGAAGACGTCGTGCGATTGATGTTCAAAAGCGTTCGCGCACTGGATTATGCCCACCGGCAGGGTGTGGTTCACCGAGACGTCAAGCCCAAGAACATTCTGTTGACCAAGGATCATGACGTTAAGATTGGTGATTTCAGCGTCGCCCTGATGACCCGGCCAGACACCATGGAGACTCAGATCTACGGCTACGTCGGCTCGCCGCTTTACATGTCCCCGGAACAGATCCGCGAGGACGACGTCGACCATCAATCCGACATCTTTTCCATAGGAACCGTGCTGTATGAGCTTTTGACAGGCCGGCATCCCTTTCACGCCGACTCGCTGCCCGCGATCATCTACCAGATCCAGAACAGGCCTCACGTGCCGCTCAAGGAAGTTCGCAGAGATGCGCCCGAGGTGCTCGGTCAGATCATCAACAGGGCATTAAAGAAGGACCCGCGGGAGAGGTACAAGAACGGACTCGACCTGGCAGCCGACCTGAGTCTCGTGTTTGATCACATCAACTTGTTCGAAGAGGGACCGACCGGGCGGGAAAAACACGACCTGGTCAAGGATCTGGAATTCTTCAACGAGTTCTCGGACGCAGAAGTCTGGGAAGTGATCAACGCCAGCAGTTTTCTGGAATTCGACCGCGGAGACCA
>JBFHVA010000025.1:0-24183 GCA_041589735.1 Gammaproteobacteria bacterium
GAGTCGGTGACCGAGCCGTTCCTGAATTTCCTGGTAGAGCTGAACTGGCCCAGCGGCCGGATGATCCGCGAATACACTTTGCTGCTCGATCCGCCGGTATACGGCGCGGCCATTTCTTCCACCGCCAGGCAATCCATCGGGCGGGTGGAGTCCGTGCCGGAACCTGCAGCTGGGCCCGCTCCGCGGCCGCTGCCGGAACCCGAGCGAATGGCTGCGCCGGAGCCTCCGCCTGCGCCGGTTGCCCCGGCGAGAGCCTCGGCACCCAGTTTCAGCGCGCCGGAACCCACGCCGATGTTGGTACCGGAATCCCCGCCCGCCCGCGCGCCCGCGCCCCGCGTGGTGACGGCGCCGCCACCGGAGCTCGCGGGAACCGATGGATACGGACCGGTCGTGGCCAACGAGAGCCTCTGGTCAATTGCCACCCGGGTCCGTCCGGACCAGGGCGTCAGCATTCAGCGCATGATGCTGGCGATCCTGGAGGCCAATCGCGAAGCCTTTTTCTTAGACAACATCAACGCGCTTAAGAAGGGCGCGGTGTTGCGCATTCCCGGACGGGACGAAATCGGTCCCGACGAGAAAGCGCTGGCCATGGCTGAAGTGCGGCGATACCAGGCAATCTGGGATGACTACCGCAGCAAGCTCGCGGGCGCGCCGACGGCAACGCCGGAGGGCGCCCAAGCCGCGGCTTCCGGCGCCACCCAGACTCAGCCTGCGGGCGGCGCCACCCAGACCACCGGATCCGCTACCGGCGGTGAAGACACGTCCCGTCTCCAGCTGCTGGCCGCCGGGGCGTCCCCCAATGCCGGCGCGCCAGGCGACCAGATGAATCTGGCGCAGCTGCAGCAAGAGTTGAACATGGCGATGGAGGACGCCGACAGCAAGCAGCTGGAAAACCAGGAGTTGAGCGAGCGTCTCAGCGAGACCGAGCGGATCATCAGTGATCTGAATCGTATGCTCGAGCTCAAAGACGACGAGATCGCAAGCCTTCAGAATCAGCTGCGCCAGCAGGAAGGCGCGCCCGTCCCAGCGCCTGTCTCCGAGCCCGCGGCCGCCGCGACGACTGCCCCCGAGCCGGAGCCGGCCGCCGTTGAACCCGAGCCCGCGACCGCCGTTGAGCCCGAGCCCGCCGCCGCTGTCGAGCCCGAGCCTGCGCCCGCCGTTGAGCCCGGGCCCGCGGCCACCGTCGAGCCCGAGCCTTCAGCCGCCGTCCAACCCGAGCCGGCACCGAAACCCACGCCGAAACCGGTGGTGCAGCCGCCTCAGCCCGAACCCCAGCAGGTGACTTTCGTCGGCGAACTGCTGAACACAGCTCGCGGTTACGTGCCCTCAGGCGTAGATCCCATCCTGCTGGCCGGGGGGTTAGGCATTGTGCTGATACTGGGTGGAGGCCTGGCCCTTTACCGCCGTCGCCAGGCGACGGAAGCCGGGGTCGAGCCGGAAGCCATCGACTTCGAGGATGACCAGGACGCGATTGCCGCCAGCGAGGACGATCTGTTCCGGGACGACACTCAGCCCCAGGACGAGGATCAATCCCTGCTTGCCTCCGACGTGGAAACCGAAGTCCCCGGCAGCGACGCGGCTACGGTGGAATCCGCTGACGAAGATCCGCTTTCCGAGCTCAACATTTATATGGCCTACGAGCATTTCGACCAGGCCGAGGATTTGGTTCGCCGCGCGATTGCCGACAGCCCGGATCGGCACGACTATCGTTTGAAGCTGCTCGAGGTTTTCTACGCGGCGAAGAACGTGCCTGCGTTTCAGCAGGCGGCAGCAGAGCTTCGCGACACGGTTGGCGCCGACAGTCCACTCATTTCAACCGCCGTCGGCTGGTGGGAGGACCTTGCGCCGGGGCAGGCTCTGTTTGGCGCTGCGCAGCCGCAAAGTAGCGACACGCAAACATCGGGGACCGCCATCGAGGGCAGCGATGACGAGGTATTCGATGTCACCAGCGGCATGGCCGGTGACACCGACGAGTCCGCAGTGGACTTCGACCTGAGCTTCGAAACCACCGGCGCCGGGGAGGGGGCAGAGGACAGCCAGAGCTCCAGCGTGGATTTCGACCTGGACTCGGGCGAATCCCAGGAAGCCATACCGGCGGGCGCCGAAAGCAGCTCCGAGGTGGAGTTCGATTTGAGTGAGCTCGGCGGGGACGCCGACGATCAGGCCGGCGCGGCCAGCAGCGGAGATTTCGAATTCGAATCGCAACGGGACGGTGGCGCAGCGGCCGTCAGCTCAGACAGCAGCGGTCTGGACTTCGATCTAGCCGAAGCTGACGAGGGCGCGGCGCATTCCGACGCGCTCGATGACAGCGCCTTCAATATGGATCTGAACCTGGACACCGCGGAGAGCTCCGGCGAATCGGAAGCGGCGGCGGAAGACCAGGGTCTGGATTTTGAATTCGACGGTACCCACGACGACACCAAAGACGATGCCGGTAACGGGCTCGAGCTGGAGTCGTTTGACGAGTCCGATACCAACACCGAAGCCGACGGCGACTTGACCGCGGTGGATGAGCGACTCGACCGGGGCTTGGAGACCGAAGCGGCGCTGTCTGCAGGGAGCAGTGATTCCGGGGAAGACGATCTGGGTCTCGATTTCGATATCGGCGAGAACCTGGACGATGGAAAAGCCGCGTCTGACGATCTGGACCTGGCCATCGGAATGGACAGCGAAGATTCGCGAGAGGATTCCGGACTGGACTTCGCCATCGAAGGCGGCACCGACGAAGAGCTGTCCGGGTCGTCGGCGAGTGGGAGTGCAGGCAGCTCCGACGTGGATTTCGAGATCGGCGGTGACGACGACAGCGATCAGAAGATCGGTATCGATACGGTGTTCGACGGCGTCTTCGACGAATCCAACGAGGGAGCTTCCGGCCTCGGGGGCGATTCGGATGACGATGACCCGCTTGGGATCGGCGCCGGCTCCAGCGAGCTTCCCCAGCTCGACACAGACACCGAGGATGCTGTCGACCTGACTTTTCTCGGCGAGGCCGGCGGCACCGATTCGGACGACGTTCTCGCCGATCTGGAGTTCGGAGACGAGAGTACCGACGACTCCAACCGGACCGAATACATGCTGCGCGACGTGCCGAAGCCCCACGCCGGGGATACGGACGTGGCCTCCAATTCGTCCTCCGGCGATGGCTCCAGCGAGCTGGACGACATTCAGACCAAGCTGGATTTGGCGGAAGCCTATATCGAGATGGGCGACACCGACGGCGCTCGCGGGATCCTCGGCGAGGTCATGACTGAAGGCAGCGAGAATCAACAGGACCAGGCGAAGGACCTGCTGCAAAAGCTCGGCTGACGGCCAATCCGTTTTTCGCCGGAGACATTACCGGCCCCACTCGCGCAGGCACACGTTTCCACCAGCTCTTCTGAGCGGCTTTAGCGCTTTCTCTCATCCTCCATGAAGTTCGCCCTCGGGGTAGAGTACGACGGTCGTGAATTTCACGGCTTTGAAACCCAGCCCAACGGACGCACAGTGCAGGCTTGTCTGGAAGCGGCGCTGTCGGAGGTAGCCGACCATACGGTGCGGACAACCTGCGCCGGCCGTACCGACGCCGGGGTGCACGCGCTGGGCCAGGTCATCCACTTCGAGAGCCAGGCCGAACGCCCGCTCAACGCCTGGGTTTTCGGCGCCAACACTCATCTTCCTGCGGACGTGTCCGTGAACTGGTCGCGTTGCGTCCCGGATGAGTTTCATGCCCGATTCAGCGCCACCGCGCGCCGTTACCGTTACGTCATTCTCAACCGCAATACACGGCCCGCGGCGCTTCGCGGCAGAGTGTCGTGGGAGTATCGGCCGCTGGACGTCGAGCGCATGCAGACGGCAGCCGGCTACCTGCTGGGCGAACACGATTTCACCTCTTTCCGCGCCGCCGGCTGCCAGTCCCGCTCGGCGGTCAGGCGAATTCATCGCCTCGAGGTCAGCCGTCGCGGGCTCTATGTTTTTATCGACGTCAGCGCCAACGCTTTTCTGCTTCACATGGTTCGCAATATTGCCGGCGTGTTGATGGACATCGGTGCGGGGAAATCGCAGGTCGATTGGGCCAACGAAGTGCTCCGGGCCGCGGATCGGCGCCGCGGCGGCGTCACCGCCCCGCCGGACGGGCTTTACCTGGTTCAGGTGGATTACCCGGCGCAGTATCGACTGCCCGCGGTTTCTCCGGAATCGGGCCTTTGGTAATCTTTGGCGCTTTCTCTCGCGGATAGCATCGACGGAGGCCGCGCGAATTGATCCCCAAATTGACAGACACCGAGTCCGAGGCACCGCGTACAGGGCCTGGCGCCAACCGGCTCACCGCCGGCGCGAACGCGCGGACCCGGGTCAAGGTCTGTGGGCTGACGCGGCCGGAGGATGCGCTTGCCGCGGCCCGGCTCGGCGCCGACGCCGTCGGGCTCATCTTTTATCCGGCGAGCCCGCGGGGCGTGGATATCGATACGGCACGAAACGTGCGCCGGGCGCTGCCGCCCTACGTCACCGTGGTGGGCGTCTTCGTCGATCCGCAGGCGGATTTTCTCGAGCGGGCAATCCGGGAGGTATCCCTGGACCTGATACAGTTCCACGGCAACGAGTCGCCGGAGTTCTGTCAAGCCTGCGGGCGGCCGTACATCAAGGCGGTTCGGGTGCGCGAAGGGGTCGATCTTCACCAGCTTGCCCGCCGATACTCCAGCGCGCGGGCGTTGATGCTGGACAGCTTCGAGCCGGGCAAGCACGGTGGAACCGGCAAGACCTTCGACTGGACCCTGGTTCCCCGGGACCTGGAGCTGCCAGTCATTCTCGCCGGCGGCCTGACGCCGGATAACGTAGCATCGGCCGTGGCTTCCGTTTCGCCGTTCGCGGTGGACGCCAACGGCGGCGTCGAATCGAGCCCTGGGATCAAGGATCATGCGAAGATCGAAGCGTTTATTCGCGAGGTAAATCGTGGCACGACTTCTCAATGAGCCGCCCGAAGAGCGGCTGTTAGGCCGGCTCCCCGACGCCCGGGGACACTTCGGGCCCTACGGCGGTTGTTTCGTCGCCGAAACGCTGATGGGTCCCATCCAGGAGCTCAAGGAAGCCTATGAGCGTTTCGCCCGGGACCCGGACTTTCTGGCCGAATTCCATCAGGATTTGAAACATTACGTCGGACGGCCGTCACCGCTTTACCTGGCCGAACGCTGGACCAAGAAGCTGGGCGGGGCGCGGATTTATCTCAAGCGCGAGGATCTGAACCATACCGGCGCACACAAGGTGAACAACACCGTGGGCCAGGCGCTGCTCGCCAAGCGAATGGGGAAGACGCGGATCATTGCCGAGACCGGCGCCGGTCAGCACGGCGTTGCCACCGCCACCGTGGCGGCCCGGCTTGGGCTGGAATGCGTGGTGTACATGGGCGAAGAGGACATCCATCGCCAGGCGCCCAACGTGTTTCGAATGAAACTGCTGGGGGCGAAAGTGGTTTCGGTCAAGTCCGGCTCCAAGACCCTCAAGGATGCCCTCAACGAAGCGATGCGCGACTGGGTGACCAACGTCGACAACACCTATTACATCATCGGCACGGTGGCGGGGCCGCATCCTTATCCGGCCATGGTCCGTGACTTCAACTCCGTGATCGGTCGCGAGGCGCGTGAGCAGATCCTCGAGCAGGCGGGACGCCTGCCGGACGTCTTGATTGCCTGCGTCGGCGGCGGCTCCAACGCCATGGGTCTCTTCTATCCCTTCATCGACGACAAGGACGTGGCGTTTTACGGCGTAGAAGCGGGTGGCGACGGGGTTGAGACCGGGCGGCACGCGGCGCCGCTCACTGCCGGAAAACCCGGCGTGCTCCACGGCAACCGCACCTATCTGATGGAGGATGCCGACGGACAGATCATTCCCACCCATTCCATTTCGGCGGGACTCGATTATCCCGGCGTCGGCCCGGAGCACGCCTGGCTCAAAGACACCGGGCGTGCGCAATACGTCACCATCGACGACCGGGAGGCGATGGCCGCGTTTCACGAATTGACGCGCATCGAGGGCATCATTCCGGCGCTTGAATCCGCCCACGCCCTGGCCCAGGCGGCAAAGCTTGCGCCGAGCATGCGCTCGGACGACATTATCATCGTCAATCTTTCCGGCCGGGGAGACAAAGACATCCAGACGGTGGCCGCCATTGAGGGCATAGAACTGTGAGCCGTATCGCCGGAGCCTTTGTCAATCTCCGCGCTGCCAACCGCCGGGCGCTCATTCCCTTCGTCACCGCGGGCGATCCGAACAACGACGTCACCGTGCCGCTGATGCACGCACTGGTGGAGGCGGGCGCGGACATCGTCGAGCTCGGGGTGCCTTTTTCCGATCCCATGGCCGATGGTCCGGTAATTCAGAGAGCAAGTGAACGGGCCTTGCACGGAGGCACAAACCTCGCCCGGGTGCTGGAAATGGTTCGCGAGTTCAGACAGCGGGACGCGGACACGCCGGTTGTGCTGATGGGTTATCTCAATCCTTTTGAGATCGCAGGCTACAAGACCTTTGCAAAGTCCGCGGCGGAGGCCGGCGTCGACGGCGTGCTCACCGTGGATTTGCCGCCGGAAGAAGCGGAAGAGTTTTTAGCCGAGATGCGGGCCAACGACCTGGACCTCATCTTTCTCCTCGCGCCAACATCCGACGAGGCACGCATCCGGCGCATCTGCGATACTGCGAGCGGATTTGTTTACTATGTGTCTTTGAAAGGGGTAACGGGGGCGTCCCACCTGGATTTCGCGTCGGTGGCGGAAAAGGTCAACGAGATCAAACGCTTCACAGAACTGCCCGTGGGAGTAGGCTTTGGCATCAGCGACGGGAAAACGGCGGCAGAGATCGCGACCGTCAGCGACGCGGTGGTGGTGGGCAGCGTGCTGGTCAAAACCATAGAATCGACGTTGGATCGTCCACAGGAAATTCCAAAGAAGCTGGCGGCGGTTCTGGCGGAGATGCGCCAGGCCATGGACGCCCGCGCCGAGACGGCGGCGGCGGGCTAACGCAGCTTTTCAGGGAGAGGGTCTGCACTCATGAGCTGGTTCAAGAAACTCATCCCGTCGCGCATACGTACCGAGGGTGGCAGCCGGCGATCGGTTCCCGAGGGACTGTGGACCAAGTGTCCCAAGTGTGAGGCGGTGCTCTACAAAGCGGAGCTCGAACGCAGCGTCGAGGTTTGTCCCAAGTGCGGCCATCACATCCGACAGAGCGCAAGACGCCGCCTGAATCAGTTTCTTGATCCGGAACCGCGCACGGAAATTGGCGCCGAGCTGATGCCCCTTGACGTGCTCAAGTTCAGAGACGGTAAACGATACCGGGACCGGCTGGCCCAAGCCCAGCGAAAGACCGGGGAAAACGACGCCCTGGTCGTCATGAGCGGACGGGTAAAGGGAGTGCCTCTGGTAGCCTCCGCCTTCGAGTTCAGCTTCATGGGCGGATCCATGGGCGCGGTGGTGGGTGAGCGTTTCGTTCGCGGCATCAACGAGGCCATCGACAAGAAAATCCCGGTAGTGTGTTTCGCCGCCAGCGGCGGGGCGCGGATGCAGGAAGCGCTTATCTCGCTTATGCAGCTTGCCAAGACCAGCGCGGCTCTCGCCCGGCTCAGTGAGCGCGGCTTGCCTTTCGTGTCGGTGCTCACCGATCCCACCATGGGTGGCGTATCAGCCAGCCTCGGGATGCTCGGCGACGTAAACATTGCGGAGCCCAACGCGCTTATCGGCTTTGCCGGACCGAGGGTGATCGAGCAAACCGTGAAGGAAACGCTTCCGGAAGGATTTCAGCGCAGCGAGTTTCTGCTCGAGCACGGCGCCGTCGACATGATCGTCGATCGACGTGAAATGCGCGATCGCATCGCCTCGCTGCTCACAATGCTTACGCAACAACCCGCCCCCTGAACGCCACCGTCACAGCCAACGGCCCGCTGGACCCGGCGCCTGCCGTGCGCTTCGGTTCGGTAAATGAGTGGCTCGAATGGCAGCAACACCTCAATCCGCGCGGAATCAGTCTGGGGCTCGAACGCTGCCTTCCGGTGGCGCGATCGATGGAGCTCCTGCCGCTGCCCTTTCCGCTGATCAGCGTCGCCGGCACTAACGGTAAAGGCTCCTGCGTCGCGATGCTCGAGGCGATCTTGTCCGCCGCGGGCTATCGCGTTGGCGCGTACACCTCGCCACATCTTTTAAGCTTCAACGAGACTATCCGTATCAATGGTGACGCGGTCGACGATCGGATCCTGCTGCAAGCGTTTGAAGCTGTAGCGGACGCGCGTGGCCAGGTGATGTTGACCTGGTTCGAGTTTCGCACCCTGGCCGCCGCGCGAATTCTGCGCGACGCCAATCCGGACCTGGCGCTACTGGAAGTGGGGCTTGGCGGACGATTAGACGCGGTGAACATGTTCGACGCAGATCTTGCGCTGGTTGCCAGCATTGGCGTCGACCACGTCGACTGGCTGGGGGAAAGCCGCGACCAGATTGGGCGCGAGAAAGCCGGAATTTGCAGAGCGGGGCGGCCGGTGGTGTGCGCCGAGCCTGACCCACCGGAAGGATTTCTGCTCGCGGTGACGCAAGCCGGAGCTCCGCTCTACCGCGCCGGCGTCGATTATGACTTCGAGCGAGGGGAAAGCGAGTGGCGCTGGATGGGGCCTGCAGCAAAGTCTTTGACGCTGCCAGTACCCGGGATTGCCGGGGACTGTCAGCTTCGCAACGCCGCCGCGGCGCTGATGACGCTGCATCTGCTCGAGCAGCGATTCCCCGTGGATCCGTCCGCCATACGGAAAGGGCTTCAAAGTTGCCGACTTTCCGGGCGTCAGCAGGTCGTTTCCGCAAAACCGCAACTGTGGCTGGACGTGGCGCACAATCCCCAGGCCGCCGAGGCGTTAGCGACGACGCTAAGACAACATCCGTGCTCGGGCAAAACCCGGGCGGTGTTCGCCATGTACGCGGACAAAGACATTTCCGGGGTCGCCGGCGCGCTGAAAGATTGCATCCACCACTGGCACCTGGCGGTGCTGAAGCCTCCCAGGGGCGCATCAGCGGCGCAGACCACCGCCGCGCTCGAGGCCGCGGAGGTAAGCGCCGGCGTATCCGTGCACGTGGATCCACGCGCCGCGCTTATCGCGGCCAGGAAAAACAGCGCGTCTGATGACCGCATCGTTGTTTTCGGATCTTTCGAAACGGTGCGCGACGTCATCGAGCTTGAATCTTTATAAACGTCACTGGAAACTTGGCCCATGGATGAGCAGCTCAAACAGCGCCTGGTGGGCGCCGCCGTATTGGTGCTGCTGGCCGTCATTTTTGTTCCCATGATTCTGGACCGGCCGCCGGAGCCGGAAGTGCGCATCGAGCATCCAACGCTGCCTCCCAGCGCCGAGACCGATTTCAGCTCCCGTATCGTTCCCCTGACCGAGCCTCAAACGCCGCTGGTGGAAGCCGAACCCAAGCCGGAGGTGGTCCCTAAGCGCGAGCCGGCCGCACCTGCTTCGCCGGTTGAGCCTTCCGGGACGGTCACCGCTGCCGCCAAGGCGCCGGCGACGGAGAACAAACCGGCTCCGAAGCCCGCGCCGGAACCCAAAGCGCCGAAGGTCGAGGGCGCGCCCACCGCCTGGGCGATACAGCTCGGCAGCTTCTCCAGCGCCAAAAACGCCATGGCGCTGCGGGATAAGCTTAAAAAACTGGGTTACGTGGCTTTCATTGAAACCGCGCGGGTGGACGGCAAGGAGATCACGCGGGTCTTCGTCGGTCCGGAGCTTGCCAAGGAGCGCGCCGGAGAGCTGGTCAAGAAGCTGCAGGCGGACACCGACTTAAAGGGGCTGGTCGTGCAGTATCCGGAATCCTGACTCTTAAATCGTCATGATCTGGATCGATTGGCTCATTTTGCTGGTCATACTGCTGTCGGCGGTCATCAGCGTGGTGCGAGGATTCTTCAAGGAAGCGATTTCGCTTGCCGGCTGGATCATCGCGATCTGGATGGGTCTCGCCTTCTCCGGGGACATCGCCACGCTGCTCGCAAAAATCATCTCGGTGCCCTCCGTTCGCATCATCGTGGCCTTCTCCATGGTGCTGGTTTTCGTGCTCGTGCTCACCGCCCTGGCGAGCCATTTTGCCACTCTGGTGGTCAAGAAAACCGGTCTGACCGGGACCGACCGGGTGCTCGGGGTGGTTTTCGGCGTCGCCCGCGGTGCCGTCATTGTCGGCATCCTGGTGCTGCTCGCGGGGCTGACCGCGCTGCCCAGAGACCCCTGGTGGCGGGAAGCGACGCTGATTCCGCATTTTCAACGTCTGGCGGTGAATATCCGGGCCATGCTGCCTGCGGATGTTGCCGACGAAATCAGGTTTTGAGAGCGGCCGGGCGGCTATAATGTGTAGCTTGGCAAACAAGCCGATATTTTCGCGGGTGTCCGCTGTGTTTATGATCGTATCTGGCAAGCCTGAAGCCTCCCGCCTTTTGGCAACCTCCGACCTCTCCACGTGTTTCCGTTATGTGCGGCATCGTCGGCCTCGTTGGTAAGTCCAGCGTAAATCAGGCGTTATACGACGCCCTGACTGTGCTCCAGCACCGCGGCCAGGATTCCGCGGGCATCGCCACCTGCGATGGTGACAAGCTCCACCAGCGCAAGGACAACGGTTTGGTGCGGGACGTATTTCAGGAACGGCACATGCTGCGGCTGCCCGGAAACATGGGTATCGGGCACGTACGCTACCCCACCGCCGGGAGCGCTTCATCGACGGAGTCGCAGCCCTTCTACGTAAACTCTCCCTACGGCATCGCGCTGGCCCACAACGGCAACCTCATCAACGCCGACGAGCTCAAGCGCGACGTATTCCGCGCGGATCTTCGTCACGTCAACACCGATTCCGACTCCGAGATTCTTCTCAACGTGTTTGCTCACGAGCTTTTCAAGCTTGGCAAGCTCACGCTGGATGAAGAGACGATTTTCAAGGCCGTCGCCAACGTGCATAAACGATGCACCGGCGGCTACGCGGCGGTGGCGATGATCGTCGGTTACGGCGTGGTAGCATTCCGAGATCCGTTCGGCATTCGGCCCATCGCTTTTGGCGTTCGGGAAACGTCAGAGGGGACGGAGTGCATGGTGGCGTCCGAGAGCGTGGCGCTGGACGTCTTGGGATTCGAGCTAATCAGGGATCTCGCTCCCGGCGAGGCTATCTTCATTGACGAATCGGGGGAGATTCACGCCCGCCAGTGCGCAAAGAAGCCTACCTATTCGCCCTGTATATTCGAGTATGTTTATCTCGCCAGGCCCGACTCTATTATTGATGACGTTTCGGTGTACAAGGCCCGGCTGCGAATGGGTGAACGGCTCGCGGACAAGATCCTGCGCGAATGGCCCGACCACGACATCGACGTCGTGATTCCGATTCCGGATACCAGCCGCACCGCGTGCCTGCCGCTCGCTTACAAGCTCGGTGTGAAATACCGGGAAGGCTTTATCAAGAATCGGTATATCGGCCGCACCTTCATTATGCCGGGTCAGACCGAGCGGTCGATCTCGGTCAGGCGCAAGCTCAACGCCATCACGCTCGAATTCGAAGGCAAAAACGTTTTGCTGGTGGACGACTCCATCGTTCGCGGCACGACCTCGAAACAAATCATCCAGATGGCGCGGGAAGCCGGCGCCAAAAAAGTCTATTTCGCGTCCGCCGCGCCACCTGTTCGCTACCAGAACGTTTACGGTATCGACATGCCGGTGGCGGGAGAGCTCATCGCCCACAACCGCACCGAGCAGGGTGTGGCCGAGGCCATCGGAGCCGACCGACTCATTTACCAGTCGCTTCCCGACCTCATCGACGCGGTGGAGAAAGGAAACCCGCGCATCCGCCAGTTCGACACCTCGTGTTTCAGTGGCGAATACGTCACCGGCGGCGTTTCCGAGTCCTATCTGGAGCGCATCGCCGAGCGCCGCAACGATGCCGCCAAGGGCGAGCGTGAATCGGTGATCAACGGCATTCCGGCCTGAGTCCTTCCTAAAGCTGGGGATACCAAATACCGTGCCCTGGCGTCTTCGTTTGGCCACCAGCGTAACGAATCGGCTGGCCGCGTTACGGCATCAAATCCACGAGGGGCTCCTGATCTGCGTCCTATACTCCTTGACTCGAGGGCTAGGGTAAGCCGCCAAACGAGAGCCGGCGGGGCTTTCCGTACCCGCATAACTTGCCGCTGGTTGACATCCCCAGGGCGGATCCCTACATTTACCCGACGCGCCGATTTGATTAATCAGCTTGCGGGCGCGATATAAATACGGCTAAAGCGAGGTCAAACCTGCTTCAGCCAAAGCTGACCGCAGGTTTTTTTATGCCTGCTTAGCGCCGCCCCCGGATCCGAGGTGGAATGCCATGAGCAAGCTCAATAAGCCTAAAAGCCCGATTTCGAAAAGCGAAGGTGCTCCCGAATTCGACACCCGCGCGGTCCGCGCGGGCCAGGTTCGCACAGCCGAGCAGGAGCACAACGATCCCATTTTCGCCACTTCGAGCTTCGTGTTCGACAACGCCGCCCAGGCCGCGGCGCGGTTCTCCGAGCAGGAGATTGGCAACGTCTACTCGAGATTCACCAACCCGACGGTAAGAACATTCGAGGAGCGGCTAGCGTCGCTGGAAGGTGGAACTCACTGCGTGGCTACGGCGTCGGGCATGTCGGCGATTCTTGCGACTTGTCTCGCGCTGCTGAAATCAGGCGACCATGTGGTGGCGGCGCACGATCTGTTCGGGGCAACGGTATCCCTTTTCGCGAACATCCTTTCCAAGTTCGGCATCAAGTTCACTTTCGTTTCGGTAACCGACATTGAGGCGTGGAAGGCCAGCGTTCTCCCGGAAACGAAAATGATATTTATCGAGAGCCCTACCAATCCGCTGGGCGAAGTTGCGGATCTGACCGCGCTCGCTCGACTTGCACACGAAAACAACGCGCTGTTCGTGGTCGACAACTGTCTCTGCACGCCCGTGCTGCAGCGGCCTTTCGAGTTCGATGCGGATGTTGTGATCCACTCGGCCACGAAGTATATCGACGGTCACGGCCGCTGCGTCGGCGGCGCCGTGGTGGTGCGTGAAGAGGAGCTGCGTAAAGAGCTGTTCGGATTCTTGAGAACCGCGGGCCCGAGCATGAGCCCCTTCAACGCCTGGGTATTCCTCAAGGGATTGGAGAGCCTCAAGGTGCGCATGCGCGCGTGCAGCGAATCGGCGCTAGAGCTTGCGCGCTGGCTGGAGGCCCATCCCGCCGTCGGGCGCGTTTACTACCCGGGATTAAAATCGCATCCGCAGCACGCGCTGGCTTCGAAACAGCAGTCTGCCTATGGTGGTATCGTCGCTTTCGAGATTCACGGAGACCGGCCGGAAGCCTGGCAGGTGATCGATTCGACTCGGTTCCTTTCCATCACCGCGAATTTGGGCGATGCCAAGACCACCATTACTCACCCCGCCTCCACCACCCACGGACGGCTCACCCAGGAGCAGCGCGATGCGGCCGGAATACGCGATTCACTGATTCGCGTCGCCGTGGGCTTAGAAGACGTGGATGACATCAAAGCAGATCTTGCCCGCGGGCTTGACGCCATCGATGTCCCGCGCGCCGCCCGCGCGGCGCCAGGCTGATCTCGAGCCGCGCGCTGATTGACACGGCGCTGCGGAGTCCGCGTTTGTCGTTTCAGGCGGAAAGAAAACAGCTGCTGGATGCGTATCAGGCGGCCATCCATGTGGTTGGCGGTCGGGAGTGCGTCGCGCGCTATTTGAAGCATAACGACGCAGAATTCGTCACCCACGTGGCTGCGGTTGGCAAGGCCTCGGTGCATATGGCCGCCGGCGCGTTTGATGTGATCGGAGAGCGGGTGAAGTCGGCGTTGGTGATCACCAAGCGCGGATACAACGAGCCGCTGTTCAAAGGTGGCGATCCGGTCACGGTCATGGAGTCTTCACATCCCGTTCCCGACGAGTATTCGCTCAAGGCGGGCGCGGCGCTGGAGCAATTCGTGCGCACGGCGCCAGCGGATGCCGGACTGCTGCTTTTGGTTTCCGGCGGCGCGTCCAGCCTGGTGGAGGTGCTGCCCGAAGGCGTGGAGGAAGACAGCCTCGCCCGCATCAACAGCTGGCTGCTTGCATCGGGCTTTGCCATCGGCGCCATGAACCGGGTGCGAAAGCGGGTTTCCCGCATCAAGGGTGGACGCCTGGCCGAAGCGCTGAACGGAAGGCGCGCCCTTTGCCTGATGATATCCGATGTGCCCGGCGACGATCCGAAAGTGATCGGTTCGGGGCCGCTGGTGCCTCACGAGCCCGGCGACATCGACGTATCTGATCTCGACCTCCCAGGCTGGCTGAAAACGATCGCCGGCAAGGCGCCGCCGCTTACCGACAGGCGGCTGTTCGAGAAAGTGCAACTGGAGGTCGTCGCCCGACCGGCAGACGCGCGCGACGCGGCGGGCAAAACCTTGGCTGCCGAGCGCCGACGGGCTCGAGTGCACGCGGAGATTCTGGAAGGAGATGCTGCGGAGATCGGGTCAAAGATGGCGAAGCGCCTTATTCGAGGCCTCCCCGGAGCGGAAATTTGGGCCAGCGAAACCACCGTGGTGCTGCCCGAGTCACCGGGCCGCGGCGGACGATGCCAAAGCTTCGCGCTTGCCGCGGCGCTGGAAATCGCCGGCCGACAGGACATCGTGCTGCTGGCCGCGGGCACCGACGGAACCGACGGTCCCGGGGAGGACGCCGGCGCTTTGGTCGATGGTGATACGATTCAACGTGGCCGCCTTGCGGGTCTCGATCCCCGCCGTTGCCTCGAGAACGCGGATGCGGGTAGTTTTCTTGACGCCAGCGGCGATCTGCTGAACACCGGGCCCACCGGTACGAACGTGATGGATCTCATTATTGGATTGAAGACGAAATAACGGGAAGACGTGACGTTAGAATTGCGGGCAGAGAATTAGATTTCGTATATCGTATATCGTATGTCGGTAGATGATAGATGGTAGATGGGAAGCGCGGAGCTTTTTTTGCCCGCCCCCATCTACCATCTACTACCTACCATCTACTCGCTCACGGTAGTAGTTCAAAAATCCAGTACGACTTGATAGTCGCTAATCAAATGCATCCCATATCGTCATGACCACCATAAAGAAAGAAGATTTCATTCAGAGCGTCGCCGATGCCCTGCAATACATCTCCTATTATCATCCGCTGGATTACATCAGCGCCTTAGGCGAAGCCTACGAACGCGAAGAATCGCCTGCGGCAAAGGATGCCATGGCGCAGATCTTGATGAACTCACGCATGAGCGCGGAAGGACGGCGTCCCATATGCCAGGATACAGGCATCGTCGTGGTCTACGTTCGCGTTGGCATGAACGTCCAGTGGGAGACGGACTTAGGGCTCGAAGACATGGTCAATGAAGGCGTGCGGCGCGCCTACACCCATCCGGACAACGTGCTCCGAGCGTCCATCGTTAATCCACCCATTGGCGCGCGCAAAAACACCGGCGACAACACCCCCGCGGTGACCTACACCCAGCTCGTCGCCGGCGACACCGTGGACGTGCGCCTTGCGGCGAAGGGCGGCGGTTCTGAAAACAAATCCAAATTCGCCATCCTCAACCCCAGCGATAGCATCGTCGACTGGGTGCTGGAAACGGTGCCCAAGATGGGCGCGGGCTGGTGCCCCCCGGGGATACTCGGGATCGGCATCGGCGGCAGCGCCGAGAAGGCCATGGTGCTGGCGAAGGAATCGCTGCTGGATCCCATCGATCTCCACGAGCTTCGCGCCCGCGGCCCGAAGACCCGAGCGGAAGAGCTACGCCTGGAGCTGGTAGACAAAGTCAACGCGCTCGGGATCGGCGCTCAAGGCTTGGGTGGCCTCACCACGGTGCTGGACGTCAAGGTGAAGGAATATCCGACCCACGCTGCGTCGCTGCCGGTAGCGATGATCCCGAACTGCGCCGCCACCCGTCACGCCCACTTCGTTTTAAACGGCAGCGGTCCGGCGGTGCTTGATCCGCCGAGGCTCGAGGACTGGCCGAAAGTGACCTGGGCGCCCAGCGACGAAGCGCGCCGGGTGAATCTGGACACCCTGACCCGGGAACAAATCGGGGAGTGGAAAGCGGGTGATCGCCTGCTGCTGAGCGGCAAGCTGCTCACCGGTCGTGATGCGGCCCACAAGCGCATTGCCTCGTTGTTCGAAGCGGGAGAGCCGCTGCCCGACGGCGTGGATTTCACGAACCGCATCATTTACTACGTCGGACCCGTTGATCCGGTGCGTGATGAAGTGGTCGGACCTGCCGGCCCGACGACCTCTACGCGGATGGACAAGTTCAGCGATCTGATGCTCGGTGAAACCGGGCTCATCGGCATGATCGGCAAGGCCGAACGGGGCGACGACACCATCGATTCAATCCGCCGCCACAAGGCGGTCTATCTGATCGCCGTCGGCGGAGCCGCATACCTGGTGTCCAAGGCGATTCGCAAAACTCGGCTGATCGCGTTCGAGGACCTAGGCATGGAAGCCATTCGTGAGTTCGAGGTGGTCGACATGCCGGTCACCGTTGCGGTGGATGCCGGCGGCGATTCGGTGCACAGGAGCGGTCCAAAAGCCTGGCGCGGCCGCATCGCCGGTCTCCCGGTCGAGGTCGCCTGATCCAAGGGAAATCGGGGGACAGTTTACCTATTTCCCGCCGCATCCTTTTAGTAAAAACAGGACCGGAATCCGAATCACTGGAAATAGGTAAACTGTCCCCGAATTTCCCTTCGGCTGTGCGAGTCGTCGCGGTCACGAAAACCGATGACGTTCTGATCGACTCCGCGCGGGCGCTGTTTCGCGAATACGCCGATTCTTTGGGTATTGACCTGGCCTTCCAGAACTTCGAACAGGAAATGGCACGCTTTCCCCGCGGCTACCTGTCGCCGGAAGGGGCCTTGTACCTTGCCCAGGCGGATGATGCGACGATAGGCTGCGTCGCCGTTCGACGCCTTGAGCGGGATTTATGCGAGATGAAGCGGCTGTATGTTCGCCCCGAAGCCCGCGGCGGCGGACTTGGAAGACGTCTGGCCGAGACCGCCCTCGAGGCCGGGCGGCAGCTCGGTTACCGACGCATGCGCCTGGATACGTTGCCAAGCATGGACGCGGCGCGGGAACTCTACGTCGATTTGGGGTTCCGAGAGATCGCGCCCTATTATGACAACCCCATCAAAGGCACACGTTACATGGAGCTTGACCTTTGAACTGGCACAGAATTGGCGATGCGTGACGCGCAGTGCAACATCGGACGAAGCCACTGTAGGAGCGGCCATAGCCGCGGTTCCGTGAATCTGTCGGTTACCAAGCCGCTGACCAGAGATAAAAATCGGTGAATGACGCAAATCAGGACAGGTCGAGATGAACGACAAAGTTGAGAAAACGGAAAAGGAGTGGGTTGATGAGCTCACTCCGGAGCAGTACCGGGTGACGAGACAGAAGGGCACCGAGCGTGCCTTCAGCGGCAAGTACTGGAATACCAAGACGCCCGGCACTTACCGCTGCGTCTGCTGTGGAGAGCCGCTGTTCGATTCGGAAACCAAGTTTGATTCGGGCACCGGCTGGCCGAGCTTTTACGCTCCGGTAGATAAGTCCAGCGTAACGGAGGAAGAAGACCGTACGCTGTGGATGCGTCGCACCGAAGTGCTGTGCAGCAAGTGCGACGCGCATTTGGGCCATGTTTTCCCCGATGGTCCGGAGCCCACCGGTCTTCGCTACTGCATTAACTCGGCGTCACTTAAGCTGGATCCGAAGAATAAGTGACTAGTGATTGATGATTCGCGGCCTGTGAGTTGACGACTCTCTCGACGGTACGCATCGGCCGCTAATCACCAATCATTTTCAACCCCCCGAATACCGGATACTCAATCCCACCTATCGTCGCGTACCTGCACCACGCCGTCATCCACCCGCACTGGGAGCTTTGCCACCGGCTCGTAGGCCGGGGGCGTCAACGCCTCTCCAGTGCGGATATCGAATCGGGCGCCATGGAGCGGGCAGATTATCTCGTTGCCCTCAAGCTCTCCGTCGGTGAGCTCGGCATACTCGTGACTGCATACGTTTTCGATCGCGTGATACTCGCCGTCGAGATTGAAAACCGCCACCATCACGTCATCGATGTCCACGCACTTGAACGTGCCCGGCGGAAGATCTTTCTCGTCGGCGACAATTACCCAGTCGGACATTGCGCTTTGTCTCTGCTGATTTTTTGCTTAAGTGCTTAGCAACGCATGCTTTAGAGGCGTACCCCCTAATCGTAGCAGGCAAGAGGCTTGCCAGCGGCTCCTCAAAAGCAGGTTGCTTCGAAAACTGCGATTCGTGATGGGTGATTCTGGATTCGAGACAAAAAAGCCGAACGCACGCGAGCGATCCACCGAATAAGTTATAGAAGTCCCAGCTCCAGCTTAGCCGCTTCGCTCAGGTTATCCGGGCACCAGGGCGGATCCCACACCAGCTCCACGCTGGCGGCGCTGACCCCTTCCACCGAGCGTATCGCCTCCTCCACTTCACCGGGAAATGTCTGCGCCACCGGGCAGCCGGGCGCGGTCAGAGTCATCTCGACCGCCACCACGCCCTTGTCGTCGATATCGATCTTGTAGATCAACCCCAGGTCATAGATGTTGACCGGGATCTCCGGATCATAAATCTGTTTCAGCGCTTCAATCACACGCTTCTCCAGCGCTTCCTTGTCGACGGGCTCGTCGCTTTGAACCTTGCTGACCCAGTCTTTGAGGTTGGCCATGCTCGTTACTCTGTCGTCACCGGCTCGTCGAAACGCTTCAGCGCGGCCTGCAGGGTATGCCAGGGAAGCGTCGCGCACTTGACCCGCATGGGGTATTCCTTCACGCCTAAAAGCACCGCCAGCTTGCCCAGTGATTCGGTGACCTGTTGCGAAGTAACGCCGTCCGCCATCAGGGCGTCGTGAATACGATCGAACAGCACCTTGGCGTCGGTTTCCGATTTACCTTTAAGCGCCTCAGTCATCAACGAGGCCGACGCGGTGGAAATTGCACAGCCGTCGCCCTCGAACCCCACGTCCTGGATCATGCCGTTTTCCACCCTCAGGTGAACGGATACGTGGTCGCCGCAGAGCGGATTGTGCCCTTCGGCCGTGTGGTTGGTGCCCTCGGGACGCTTTGGATAATTCCGCGGGTTGCGGTTGTGATCGAGGATCACCTCCTCGTAGAGCGCTCGAAGATCCATCAGCGTTTGAACATCTCTTTAACTTTCCAGATGCCGGCGACCAGGGCGTCCGCTTCTTCCTTTGTATTGTAAAGCGCGAAGGAGGCGCGCGAGGTCGCGGCCACGCCGAAACGTTTCATCAACGGCATGGTGCAGTGATGGCCGGCGCGAATGGCGATGCCCTGGCTGTCGAGCACGGTTCCGATGTCGTGAGGGTGAACGCCGTCCATGAGAAATGAAATGATCCCGGATTTTTCCGGCGCCGTCCCGATGATTCGGATCCCGGGAATATCGGCCACCTTTTCGGTGGCGTACGCCACCACGTCGTCCTCGTGGGCGGCGATGGCGTCAATGCCCAAATTGGAGACGTAGTCCAGCGCGGCAGCGAGACCGATGGCGCCAACGATGTTAGGGGTGCCGGCTTCGAACTTGTGTGGAAGGTCGTTGTAGGTTGTTTCTTCGAAGCTCACGGTGCGAATCATGTCGCCGCCACCCTGGTAGGGCTCCATATCATCGAGCAGCTCCTGGCGCCCGTAAAGAACGCCGATGCCGGTGGGCCCGAATACCTTGTGGCCTGAGAAAGCGTAAAAGTCACAACCAATGTCCTGCACATCTACGGGAATGTGCGGCACCGACTGGGCGCCGTCCAGCAGGGTCATCGCGCCCTGCGCCTTAGCCGCCTCTACGATCTTTTTCACCGGATTGATGGTGCCGAGCGAATTGGAAAGGTGCACCGTGGCGACGATTCGGGTCTTCGGCCCCAGCAGTTTGAGGTAAGCCTCGAATTCAAACTCGCCTTCGTCAGTGACCGGCACTACCTTGAGCTTTGCGCCGGTCTGCTGGCAGAGCATCTGCCAGGGCACGATATTGGAATGGTGCTCCATGGTGGAGATGACGATCTCGTCACCGGCTTTGAGCCGCGGCCGGCCGTAGGCCTGCGCCACCAGGTTGATGCCTTCGGTCGTTCCTCTGACGTAAATCACTTCCCGCCGGTCGGCTGCATTGATGAATTTCTGCGCCGTGTCGCGCGCCGCCTCGTACTCTCGGGTCGCGTTCTCGCTCAAAAAATGCACGCCGCGGTGAATGTTGGCGTTGTAGGTTTCGTAATAGTGGCTCACAGTGTCGATCACCGCTCGCGGCTTCTGGCTGGTGGCGCCGTTATCCAGGTAAACCAGGGGATGGCCATTGACCATCTGGTGCAGAACCGGAAAGTCCTTGCGCACCTCGTTTACGTCGAAGAGGTTTCTTCCGCGGGCCGGGATGTGAAGCTTTGCCTCGTTCATTGCACTAGTTCCCTTACCTGGTCCGCATGCGGCAGCCATCGCAGCAGCGACTCGGCCAGCCTGTTGCGGATGGCGTTGACCTCGATGCGGTCGATGACGTCCCGCGCAAATCCGTACACCAGCAGTCCGCGCGCGGACTGCTCGTCTATTCCCCTGGAGCGCAGGTAGAAAAGCATGTTTTCGTCCAGCTGGCCGACGGTCGCGCCGTGGGAGCACTTGACGTCGTCGGCATAAATCTCCAGCTGCGGTTTGGTGTCGATTTCCGCGTCCCGGGAAAGCAGCAGGTTGTTGTTGGTCTGATGAGCGTCGGTTTTGTCAGCTCCGGGATGCACGTACACCGCGCCATTGAACACACCGCGCGCCCGGCCGCTCAGGATCCCCTTGTACAGCTCCTGGCTCACGCAGCGCGGCTTCAGGTGATCGATGTAAGTGTGGTAATCCACGTGCTGGCGCTTGTCCGCCATGAACAACCCGTTGAGGGTACAGGCCGCGTTCTCGGCGTCCAGCCCCACGCGGATGTCGTTACGCACCAGGGCGCCGCCGAAAGAAAAGGAGTGCGAGTGAAAACCGCTTCCGGCCGACTGGTGCACGCGTAAATCCGAAATGTGAAAAGCCTTGCGGGATTCCCGCTGCAGCTTGTAATGCTCGATGCAGGCCGAGGCGCCGACCGTGATGTCGGTGCGCACATTATTGAAATACACGGTCTCGTCGAGACTCACGTAGCTTTCAACGATGGCCGCGCGGCTTCCCCGATCGGCGTGGATCACGACGCGCGGGTTGGTGACGAAGTCGCCCTGCCGTCCGGTGGCGACGAAAATCAGGTGGATGGGGTAGCTGACTACGCCGTCCTTGGGCAGCTTGACCACCGCGCCGTCGTGCATGAATGCGGAGTTCAATACCGAAAAAGCGTGACGGTTCTCCGCATCACCTTCGGCGAGAATCTCTTCAAGCAGCTCCGGGTCGCGCTTGAGCGCGCCGGACAGATCTTCGATCAAGACGCCTTCCGGCAGCTCGCCGGGGGTCGAAAGCGCGGCGGAATAGCGCCCGTCGACGAACACCAGGTGATGGCAGTCCGTTTCGGAGAGATAAAAGCGTTCCACGTCGGACGCCGACACCTCGAAAGTCTCTGCGGGGGGAACGAAGGCGCGCTTCTCGATGGGCGCGACGCGCGTGTATTTCCAGGCCTCGTTTCGCGGGCTCGGAAAGCCGAGCTCCGAAAAACGCTTGATGGCGGATTCCCGCCTGGCTTTGAGCCAAGGCAGATCGTCACCGGGAAGCGAGCCCGCCACCCTGGCGAACTGGTTGACATAATGGCGCACGGAGGGAGAAACGTCGCTCATGCCGAGGCGGCCTCCTGGCGGACCCACAGATAGCCCTGCTCCTCGAGCTGCAGCGCCAGCTCGCGGTCGCCGGACTTGACGATGCGTCCGCTGTCGAGGACGTGCACTTGATCGGGCACGATGTAGTTCAGCAGGCGCTGATAGTGAGTCACGATGATGATCGCCCGGTCCTCGCTCCTGAGCGCGTTGACACCGTCGGCGACGTCCTTCAGCGCGTCGATGTCGAGTCCGGAATCGGTCTCGTCGAGGATGGCGAGCTTGGGCTCCATGATCGCCATCTGAAAGATCTCGTTGCGTTTTTTCTCTCCGCCGGAGAAGCCCACGTTGACTGAGCGCTGCAGCAGCGACTCGTCCATGTGCAGAACTTTGAGCCGTTCCTTGACCAACGAGAGGAAATCCATCGCGTCCAGCTCGGATTCGCCATGGTGCTTGCGCACGGCGTTGAGCGCCGCCTTCAAGAAATAGGTATTGTTCACTCCGGGAATTTCCACCGGGTACTGAAATGCCAGAAACACGCCCTCGCAGGCCCGTTCGTTGGCGGACAGCTCGAGCAGATTGTTGCCCTCGTAGCTCACCTCTCCCGAGGTGACTTCGTAACCTTCGCGGCCCGCCAGCACGTGGGCCAGAGTGCTCTTACCGGAGCCGTTGGGACCCATGATGGCGTGCACCTCGCCGGCTTTCACCTCCAGGTTCAGCCCGCGAATAATTTCTTTGCCGTCGACGGCGACGTGAAGATTCTTGATTGAAAGCATATGTATGTGCTGTTAACTAAGTTCCGATTTCAGATTCGCGTTGTTGAATTCACTGACCACCAAAGCAATCAGTATGTAGTATGTGGGGAAAATGGTGGAGCCCAGAGCGGAGCCAGAAAACCAAATGGTTGCTGACACCGAGTAGATTTGGAGGGGTGATTTACCCTACATACCACATACTGCCCACTACATACTCTTCATTATCCCACCGCCCCTTCCAGGCTGACAGAAAGAAGCTTCTGCGCCTCGACGGCAAATTCCATCGGCAGCTCCTTGAACACTTCCTTGCAGAAGCCGTTGACGATCATGGAGACTGCGTCTTCCTCTGAAATGCCTCGCTGCATGCAATAAAACAGCTGATCCTCGCTGATCTTAGAGGTCGTAGCTTCGTGCTCGACCTTGGCCGTGGGGTTCTTCACTTCCATGTAGGGGAAGGTATGTGCGCCGCACTTGTCGCCCATGAGCAGGGAATCGCACTGGGTATAGTTGCGCGCGTTCTCGGCTTTCTTTCCGATCTGTACCAGCCCGCGGTAGGAGTTCTGTCCGCGGCCGGCGGAGATGCCCTTGGAGATAATGGTGCTGCGGGTGTTTTCGCCGAGATGGATCATCTTGGTGCCGGTGTCGGCCTGCTGGCACAGATTAGACAGCGCGACAGAGTAGAACTCGCCGACGGAGTTGTTTCCACGAAGCACGCAGCTCGGATACTTCCAGGTGATAGCCGAGCCGGTTTCCACCTGGGTCCAGGAAATTTTCGAGTTATCGCCGCGGCATTCGCCGCGCTTTGTCACAAAGTTGTAGACTCCACCCTTGCCGTTCTCGTCGCCGGGATACCAGTTCTGCACCGTGGAATATTTGATCTGCGCGCCTTGAAGCGCAATTAATTCGACCACCGCCGCGTGCAATTGGTTTTCGTCCCGGGTCGGCGCGGTGCAGCCTTCCAGGTAGCTGACGTAGCTGCCTTCCTCGGCGATTATCAGGGTGCGCTCGAACTGACCGGTGTTGGCGGCGTTGATGCGGAAGTAAGTCGACAGTTCCATGGGACAGCGAACGCCCTTGGGGATGTAGCAAAACGAGCCGTCGGTAAACACCGCTGAGTTGAGGGAGGCGAAAAAGTTGTCGGTATAGGGCACCACCGTCCCGAGATATTGCTCGACCAGCTCGGGATGTTCCTGCACCGCCTCCGAGAAGGAGCAGAAGATAATGCCTTTTTCCGCCAGCTTGTCCTTGAAAGTGGTGGCGACTGAGACGCTGTCGAACACCGCGTCCACGGCGACGCCCGCCAGAGCGGCGCGTTCCGCCAGCGGAATGCCGAGCTTCTCGTAGGTCTCGAGCAGCTTCGGATCCACCTCGTCCAGGCTCTTGGGCGCGTCGTCCCTGGACTTGGGCGCCGAATAGTAGGAGATCGACTGATAGTCGATGGGCGGGTGGTGGACGTTGGCCCAGTGGGGCTCCTTCATGGTCAGCCAGTGACGGTAGGCTTTCAGCCGCCACTCGAGCATGAAGGTCGGCTCCTTCTTCTTGGCCGAGATATGGGCGATGACGTCCTCGTCCAATCCGGGCGGGACGGTATCGGTCTCGACCTCGGTGAAAAAGCCGTGCTCGTATTTCCTGCGAACCAGGGCTTCGACGGTCTCGTTTCGGGCGGCCATAA
>JBFHVA010000026.1:0-23894 GCA_041589735.1 Gammaproteobacteria bacterium
CAGCTCGAACTTCATGATGTGCCAATCGCGGCTGTAGTTGGTGAGCTGCCTGATCTCGCCGAAGGGCACGGTGTGCACCGGCCCGTTGTGATGGCGAAGCTGCATCGAACGGATTGATATTTTTTCCACCGTTCCCCGCGTGTTCTCAATTTCGACGTATTCTCCCATTCTGAAGGCATCGTCGATGAGAAAGAAAAGACCGGAGACGATGTCACGCACCAAAGTCTGCGCGCCAAAGCCAATCGCGATCCCCACCATGCCCGCGCCAGCGAGCAGCGGGCCAATCTCAACGCCGGCGGAGGACAGCGCGACCATGGTGACGATGACGACGAGGGTCACCAGGAGGAACTTCTGCACCAGCGGCAGCAGGGTCTGAAGCCGGGTTGCGCCCGTACCGCCCGCGTCGCCGCCGGGTGCGGGCTCGCTGGCCTCCGGACCGGGGCCCGCGTGGCGCGCCACCGCTGTCTTGACCACACTCCACAACGCATAGGCGAGCAAAAGCGTGATGCTGACGTCCAGCAGCGCGTTTGCCAATCTCGCGCCGAAGATGCCTTCGACGATGTTGGGCAGGTCGATTTGCCACGCCTGTGCAATAACCATGACAACGACAATGGCGAGGAGAATTCGCATATTGCGCAGGGCGACCACTTCGTAGCTCAGCGTATCTTTCGAGCTTGCCGTCTCTGCTGACGAATCGAGACCGTCCGCACTGGGCCCGAACCATCGATGAGCAAGCGTCCTAAGCCCGAGGTCCGCAACCGGCACCGCCACAAGCGCAAGCAAGCTCACGATACCTGGAATGAACACGACCTCGCCGGTGGCAAGCTTGACCCCCGCGGCGAAAAGCCATACGCCAATGACATAGGCTATCGCGAGCACATGGCAGCTGCCGACAAATCTGCGTTTGAGCGGACTCACAGACTTGTCGGAACTCGCCCGGCCACCGAGCAACATCATTGCCGCGCTCTCACGCCAGTACAAGATCATTGCGATCACGGCTAGAGCAAATACCGCCGATATTATGAGCCCAGTCAACTGGTTCGTTTCCATCGACACACCGAAATCGTTCAAAAGACTCGAGTGCAGCCTCAGTATCAAAGCAAGTATTGCAACGGCTAAGAGCTGCCAGTGCAGGTTCACTGCGACCGCGTCTCCGATCGGGAAAAGCCTGAGCCCGGGCGTTCGCGGCGCCAGAGTGGCACGTAATACGACCGCCGCCACACGGGTCATGACTATCAGCCACAGCATGTCGATGAACAGCAGATGCGAAAGCTCGGAATTGAGATCGATGATCAGCATTGCGGCGAGGCTACCGCCGGCGAATGCCGCCACCGCGAAGAGATCGATCACCGCCCGCAGCAGGAGCATGCCGAATCGAGCTCGCCATTGGCCACCGGGGCTAATTTCCGCTTGTGCCCCAACGGGTCGCGCGGCCCGGCGGAGAATCAGCTCGATGACAACGCCGATAACGAACGCCGCCAGGAATACGCCGAGGAGTCGCGTCCCGCTAACAACCCCTTCCGCGCGCAGCGCCGCCCACATCGTAGTGGGTATAGCGGGAAGGTCATCGACCGCAGCGAACACCTGTTTCAGTCTATACCGCAGCTTAGGCCCGCTTCCCCTGAGGCGCTCAACGAGGTCGGCGGGCGCCTGGACCCGCGCCACCTCGGTGACGGGCGCGACATTCTGTGACGACGTCAGCACCGGCGGGTCCGCCGCCGCATGGGCGGTCGAAATAAGGCCGAGGGACATCAAAAGGACGACGGCGGGCATGAGCGCGCCTTTCATAAGGAGAAGGTTGGTCGAATTCTTCACAATCTGGGGCTCTCGCCATTGTCAGCCGCTTGATATAGCCGGTGCCAGCATACGCTTGAACGCCAAACTTAATAAGTTATCGATGCGCTTATTGATTGGAGAATAATCGCAATTTAATCGTCATGGGATTCATCAACTCGTCGCATTGGTACGATTTGACTCGTTATGAGATTGA
The DNA here is from genome assembly GCA_041589735.1 of Gammaproteobacteria bacterium. GTDB lineage: Bacteria > Pseudomonadota > Gammaproteobacteria > HK1 > HK1 > CAMYJH01. The sequence continues at coordinate 1,991 of JBFHVA010000026.1, forward strand.
AATTCCGATTCGATTCGCAAAGTCAGTCAAACGCCTTGCTCAAGAATTTCAGTGTCTTTTCCCAGGAATCATTGGCCGCGGCTTCACGGTAACGCTCGGAACTCATGAAATTCTGAAACGCATGCCCAGCGCCCTGATAGCGGTGAAACTCGCAGGCAACGCCGTGGCGTTCGAACTCCGCCTCGATCTTGTCCACGTCTTCAGGTGAGGGCTCGGTGTCGTCCAGGCCGAAGAAACCGATCACCGGCCCCTTGATGCTGGAAATACGCTCGAAGGGCGTTGGTCCGTCGCCGCCCCAGGAATTCATGGTTCGCCCGCCGTAGTAAATCACAAGTGGGCCGATGCGCGAGATATTGCCGGCCCCGAGCATCGCCGTACGCCCGCCCATGCAGTGTCCGAGAATGGCCAGCCGCTCAGCGTCCACCTTCTCGACGTCCTCAATGTGAGCGATGCAGGCCTGGACGTCATCGATAATGGACTTGTCGCGCAAGCTTGCGCGGCGCGCTTCCTTGTCCTCGATCCAATCGTGGTAGTGGAACACATCGGGCGCGGCGGCGACGTAGCCTGCGGCCGCCAGCCGGTCGACCCGATCCTCGGTAAATTCATCCAGACCACCGATGTGGCACATCACAATGACCGCCGGACGAGGTCCATTGCCGTCCGGCGAAGCAAGGCAAATGCGCATTGGGCTGCCGTTTACTTCGATCTCCTCAAACCGCGCCATGTCTCTCTCCTCGCAATAATTGTCTGTGGACGCAGAGAATATTCTGCTTCCCGCGCCAACACGCAAACCCAAAGTTACGCCAGAGGTCTGAGTTTCAGCTCCTCGGCGGTCGACCGCACGAATCCGTATTTTTCGTAAATCGCCTGCGCCTTGGGCGTCGCGAGAAAAGACAGAAAGCGCATGGCGTTATCCGGGTTACGTCCATTTGTCAGTGGCCCTATGGCGTAGGCGACCTGATCCTGCTTGTTGTAAGGCGCAGGGATACGCACGCCATCGACGGCGCGCCCGGAAATCCTGGCGTGGACGACTTCCGAAGCCCAGACAATTCCCACGTCGGCCTCGCCGTTCTCGATCCGCTGCGGCGTCTCCCTATGGTGCCTGAAAGTAAACCAGGTTTTCCCCTCCACCGCCCAGCAGCCTTTGCACTGCGCACCGCCGGTCACCTTCTGGTAAAGCCCCAGGTCTTTGAGCATCTCCGAGCCGAAGAACTTGAAAATACCCTCGTTCAACGGATTCGGATGACACTGAATCAGATCGTCGCGCCCAAGATCTTGCGGCCCTTTAATCCCTTTGGGATTGCCCCGGGCCACCATCAGCTCGAGCCTGTTGTGGGCGTGGATAAGATAGTCGGTCATCAGCCCCTGATCTTTCAGCGTGCCGAGGTGTTGAAGACTCACGCTTCCGTACAGGTCGGGATTTCGAGCTGTTTTCTGACCCGCGACCTCGCCCTGTCTGAGGATTTGATCTTTGAGGATCTGACCCGGCGGAATGGTTTCGACATAGACGGTAACAATGTCGGGGTTCTTTTTTTGAAATTCGGGGATCAGCTCATCCATTACCATGAACTGATTGCCCGCGAGGTACATCACCAGATCGGAGGTGTACGAGTCCCCTATCTGTCCATAGGTTACCTCGCCGCCCGCTTGAAATGTCCGATAGTCTTTGCCGTGTGCGGAATCCGCGTGGACAGATTGACTCCCCGAATCCAGCGCGGGCAGCGCTGACGTGGGGTCGCTTGCGGACGACTCTGATTTTCCCATGATATTGTCCCGATGACTGCCGTGATCGCTTGCTCAGCTGCAATGAAAAAAGGGGCTCATCCGCTCCCATTGGACTCAAGGCCAAACCGGCCCGATTCCAATAAACTATCAACACCCGCCGCTAAGATGTCTGTATTCCCGTCGCGCCGGAGGCGCCCTGCATGACTATCGCTGAACCGTCACTTTATCGTCGAATCCAGCTCGGGTGAACGACGCGGCAAAACATCGCAGAATGTTCTCGCCCTTCGTCGAACGTATAGCCGGCCGCGGCGCAGAAGCGTGGGCGCTGCACGTGGAGGCGATGGCGGCCAAGCGCCGCGGTGAAGACGTCATCGTCATGAGCGTTGGTGACCCCGATTTCGCCACTCCGCCAGGGATAGTCGAGGCGGCCATTGCCGCGCTGCGCGCCGGCGATACTCATTACACTCCCATTGTGGGCCAGCCGTCGCTTCGCGCCGCGGTGGCCGAACGCTACTCCGCGCGCACCGGGCGCGAAGCGGATCCCGATCAGGTGGTGATTCTCGCCGGCGCGCAAAACGGACTGTTCGCCTGTGCGCTCTGCCTCACCGGCCCGGGCGACGAGGTCGTAGTGCCGGTGCCCATGTACGTCACCTACGAAGCCACCATCGGCGCCGCCGGCGCCCGGCTGGTTCCGGTTGCCTGTGACCCGGACGGAGGATTTCGACCGGACCCCGCGCGCCTGGAGGCCGCGTTAACTCCCCGCACGCGGGCGCTGTTTTTCGCCAATCCTAACAATCCCACCGGCGTTGTGATGCGCCGCGAAGAGCTCGAGGCCATCGCCGATCTCGCCCGGCGCTACGATTTGTGGGTAGTGAGTGACGAGGTTTATGCAGATCTGGTATTTGACGGCGAGCATCTTTCCATCGCTGCGCTGCCGGAAATGGCCGAGCGCACGGTGATCGTTTCCAGTCTTTCCAAGTCTCACGCCATGCCCGGCTGGCGCACCGGGTGGGCCATTGCCCCGCGCGAACTGGTGCCGCACCTGACGAATCTCGCCCTTTGCATGCTCTATGGGCTTCCCGGTTTCGCCCAGGCCGGCGCGTTGGAAGCGCTGACCCGCTCCGACGGTGAATCCGCCCGAATGCGCGGTCAGTTTCGCCGCCGGCGTGATTCGGTGATTAACGCCCTCGCCGGGGTAAAAGGGATCCGGTGCTTGAAACCCCAAGCCGGAATGTTTCTGCTGATGGACGTTCGCGGCACCGGGATCGGCGGCGCCGAGTTTGCCGAGAAACTCTACCGCGCCAGCGGCGTATCGCTGCTGGATGCGGCGCCTTTCGGCGGAGCGGACGGTTTCGTGCGTCTTTCGTTCAGCAGCGACGAAGCGCAGCTGGCGGAGGGTTGCCGGAGGATTGCCGACTTCGTCGCTGACCTAGACGGCGGATGACGCATTCACGCAAGGATCACAAGAACGATGAGCGAGCGCCTGACTGACGGCGGCTTTTGTTCGGCTAGCTAAGCTCGCTCAACTGATAGCCCGCGCTCTTGAGCCAGTCTTCGTCGATCTCCACTCCCCAGCCGGGCTCGTCGGGAATCGTCGCCTTGCCGTCGACGATGCGGTAGGGCGAGCTTCTGAACAGGTTTTGCTGCCAGGGATAGTAATCCGGCCCCTCGATTGAAAACTCGAGGTACTTTCCCGCGTTGCCGATAGCGCCCAAGAGATGCATGGTGAACAGCGTCACCATGGAGAAGTTAGCGCTGTGCGGGGTGCAGGGAAGCCCCGCTTCAGCACCTATATTTGCCACCCGCAGCGTGCGGGTCAGCCCGCCCAGGTAGCAGACGTCGGGCTGGATCACGTTGACGGCCCCCATCTCGATGATGCGTCGCCAGGTGGGGATCTCGCAGTCCTGCTCGCCGCCAGTCACGTCGATCTCCAGCGCCTGCGTCACCTCCCGGGTCTGCTCCAGCTCCCAGTAGGGACAGGGCTCCTCGAAATGCTCAACCCCGTGGTCCTCGAGCATCTTTCCCACTTCGATGGCTCGCGCCGGAGTAAAACCGCTGTTGGCGTCGACCAGCAGAGCGACGTCATCGCCCAGCGCGTTGCGCACCGCGGGAACAATTTCCTCGGTGCGCCCGGGCCACTGGTCCACGTCGTGCCCGCATTCGGCGCCAACCCGGAACTTGAAGGCATCGTAGCCGAAGCGGTCGCGCAACCTGAGGAAACGCTCGGCTTCTTCTTTGGGCTTAATGTCGCGCTTCATGGACGAGGCATAAGCACGAATTGGACCGGGCGTGCCGCCCAGCAGCTCGCATACGCTTTTGCCTTCAAGCTTTCCCTTAAGGTCCCATAAGGCCGTGTCCAATCCCGCCAGCGCGCGGTAGAGATAAGATCCCGGATATTTGTGCTCGCGCTCGGGAATGATTTCGACCAGATGCACGACGTCCAGGGCATCGGCGCCCAATGCCCAGGGGGCGATCTGACGATGGACAATGAGCGATGTGATGTCGGCGTTGTAGGGAGAAACCTGCCCCCATCCTTGAGAGCCATCTTCCGCAGTAACGCGCAGGAACGCGACGAACTCGTTGCTGTAGGTCTCAATGGCCGTAATCTTCATCTCTTTCACTGTGGCTGTTTGAAGCTTCCGATATCTAAAGTCAGCGCAAAGTTGGATTAAGCTCGATCGACATCATCGACGGCGTGTCAGTAAATCATTTTTAAAGATCGGAAACTATTCTTTCGAGCCATAAGGTGGCCAGAGACTAAACCTCTAAGGACTATGCTGGTCCCCCCCGTTGCCGCATCCGGTGATCGAGATCAACACCCGCTCTATGGCGTCTGGGGCAAACTGATGTGGGTTCCGGCCGGTCAAAAACCCGGCGGGCTTAAGACGTCGAAATAATCGAAGGATGCCTACGTGGAAGAGCCGTTCAGCTTCGCCGATAGCCTGGGGCCGCTCAAGGTCATCCACGTCCACGAGCCGTCCGTGTCTCTCAAGGGGATCCTGGTGGTGGACAACGTCGCCGCCGGACCATCCATCGGCGGACTGCGAATGGCGCCGGACGTCAGCGCCCTGGAGTGTTTCCGTCTCGCCCGGGCGATGACGTTCAAGAACGCGGCGGCGGGTCTCCCCCACGGCGGCGGCAAGTCGGTTCTGTTTGCTGACCCGAAGCAAATCGACGATCAAGAAAAGCAGCGGATGGTGCGATCCTTTGCCTGCGCGCTCGCTGGCGAGAAACACTACATCTTCGGTCCCGATATGGGCACCGACGAAATCTGCATGGCCTGGGTTAAAGACGAAATCGGGCGCGCCGTCGGGCTCCCCCGAGAGCTGGGAGGGATTCCGCTGGATGAGATCGGCGCTACCGGACTCGGCCTCGCCTGTGCTGCGGAGGTGGCCGCAGAGTATTGTGAGCTCGAACTCGAAGGCGCTCGCGTCGTGGTACAGGGCTTCGGCGCGGTGGGCAAGCATGCCGCGCGAACCTTGAGCGAACGCGGAGCGATTCTCGTGGGCGCCAGCGACAGCAGCGGCACGGTGCACGATCCTTCCGGACTCGACGTCACCGCGCTCATTGCCCACAAAGACGCGGGAAACAGCCTTTCACGGTGGACGGATGCGCAAGTATTGCCCCTCGACGCCACGCTCGATATCGACTGCGAGATCTGGATCCCGGCCGCGCGCCCCGACGTCATCGACGAGGCCAACGTCGATCGCCTCAAGACGCGACTCATCATTCAGGGCGCGAATATTCCGGTCACCCACGGCGCCGAGCGCCGACTTCACGAGCGCGGCGTGCTGATCGTTCCCGATTTCATCGCCAACGCCGGCGGGGTCATCTGCGCGGCAATGGAGTATGCGGGCGCCAGCGAGGTTGCGGCTATGCAGGCTGTCGAGGAGAAAGTTCGCCGCAATACCCAGGAAGTGCTCAGACGTGTCCGAGAAGAACAGTGTCTGCCAAGGGAGGCGGCGCTGGCGCTGGCCACCTCCAGGGTCGAGGCGGCGATGCGCACCCGGCGCTGGTCCTTGTTTTGAATCGTGGCGCGCTCCGGTCGAAACGCAAACGGTGGTGACGGCGAGAGACATGCGCTGCGGCGAAGCTATTTCCATCGGGGTGGAGAAACGGCACTCAAGGGGGTAACGATCCCGGAGCACTTCTCCGATATCGTTTCCCGCTTCGAGCAGCGCGAGGCGATCGTTTCCCTTTCACAGTCGCGACGCTTGAGCTACGGCGAGCTCCAAACTCAGGCGGACATCGTCGCGCGCGCATTGATTGCAGATGGTTTCGGGAAGGGAAGCCGTATCGGAATCTGGTCGACCAACAACGTAGAGTGGGTGGTGCTACAGCTCGCGACGGCGCGAATCGGCGCCATCCTGGTTAACGTTAATCCGGCGTATCGCCCACGGGAGCTTGCCTACGCGCTCGAGCGGTCTGAAATCGAAGCGGTATTCCTGATCCCGCGTTTTCGCAGCAGTGATTATGTGGTGATGCTGAACGAGCTCATACCGGAATTGGAACACGCAAACAACGACGCTTTAGAGTTGGAACAGTTTCCCCATCTACGCAGACTCGTTCTGTTCGATCCGACTAAAGCCGCGTCTACCACGAAAGCCGCCGATGGATTCCTACCGTGGGAAGCGTTCACTGCCCGTGCCCACGAGATCTCGCCCGAGCGTCTCGAGGCAGAGACCGCGGCGCTGGATCCGGACGACGCCATCAATATCCAGTACACCTCCGGCACCACCGGCTTTCCTAAAGCCGTAGTGCTCTCGCATCACAATATTCTCAACAACGCCTGGTTCACGGCGCGGTCCATGGGCTTCGACGAAAACGATCGGCTGTGCATCCCGGTACCGTTCTACCACTGCTTTGGCATGGTGCTTTCCAATCTGCTTTGTTTTTCTGTCGGGGCCTGTGCGGTCGTGCCCAGCGAGCATTTCGACCCCGGCGCAGTTCTCGAATGCGTTGAGCGCGAGCGCTGCACGGCCATCCATGGTGTCCCGACAATGTTCATCGCCGCGCTCGAGCATCCCCGGTTCCCGGATACCGATCTCAAAAGTCTGCGCACCGGGATCATGGCGGGAGCGCCCTGCCCACCGGAGCTCATGCGGCGCGTAATGGAGGACATGCACGTGCCCGAGATTCTGATTGGCTACGGGGAAACGGAAGCTTCGCCACTGACACACCTGACCAGCGCCACCGACCGCTTCAAGCGAAGGGTCGAGACCGTCGGACGGAATCTGCCCCACCAGGAGGTCAAGGTAGTCGACGTGGAAAGCGGTGCGACGGTGCCACTGGGTGAAGATGGCGAGATCTGCTTCCGTGGCTATCACGTGATGAAGGGTTACTACGCCGACTCCGAGGCAACAAACAAGGCCATCGATGAGAGCGGCTGGCTGCACTCGGGCGACATCGGTCAAATGGACGAGGAAGGATACGTAAGTATCACCGGCCGGCGGAAAGAAATGATCATTCGCGGCGGAGAGAACATCTATCCACGGGAAATCGAGGACTTTCTCTTTACCCATCCAAAGGTGGCGGAAGTGGCCGTATTCGGAATTCCCGACGACTATTACGGAGAGGTGGTCGCCGCCTGGATACAGCCGCACGCGGGTGAACGCATTAGCGAGGAAGAGATAAGGGAGTTCTGCCAAGGCCACATTGCCCATTTCAAAATTCCGAGTTACATCGAATTCGTCGAGGCATTCCCTATGACCGTGACCGGAAAGCTGCAGAAGTTTCGCATGCGTGAAATGGTTATAGACAGAATGAAGAAGAAGGAGGAGGCGTCTGCCTGAATCCCGTGACTGCTCTGGACTCCACCCGCTGGGCATCGTCGGCGTCTTACTCCGGCCAAGCCTGATCCGCGTCAATACGTGTTTTATCGCCCGACTCGGGAATGAGCTTGTCAGTGTAAAGACGCCCATCGAAATCAGGAGTTGGAACGGTGTGGGTTACCGCAGATGCGCCAGGCGGCGCAACCGCCAAGAACGAGGAGAGTTCTGCAATCTCGGGTGACAATCTATTGGCGGAGTCGCTGATCGAAGCCATCCAGGCCCACGCGCGGGCGCTGGCGAGCGAGATCGGAGAATGCGAAATTTCACCGGAAGTTTTGGCCGCTATTGCCCGGGTGGCCCGGGACAAGTTCGTTCCGCGCCACGAGCAGGTGCTCGCTTATGCCGATACCGCGCTCCCCATAGGCTACGGTCAAACCATTTCTCAGCCCTTTATCGTCGCTTACATGACCGAGCTGATGCAGGTCAGCGGGGGAGACCGCGTGCTCGAAATCGGAACCGGATCCGGGTACCAGGCCGCGGTCCTGGCCGAGCTCGGAGCGGAAGTGTATTCGGTGGAAACGATCCCGGAACTTGCGGTCGCGGCGCAGCATCGTCTGAGCGCCCTCGGCTACCGGAACGTAAGCGTCTCCACCGGGGACGGCTATAAAGGCTGGCCCGAGCATGGGCCGTACCGCGCAATCGTGGTGACGGCGGTGGCGGACAGCGTCCCTCCCGCCCTGGTGGCCCAACTCGAGCCTGGCGGACGCCTCGTCATTCCGCTTCGCGAATCAGCCGGCGAACAATGGCTGACATTGATCGAGAAAGCTTCAGATAGCCGACTTCGATGCAAAAAACTCATTCAGGTTAGATTCGTTCCGCTCTGCCGCGCCTGACTCCAGCCGCAGAACCATCAAGACGCACGGCGCTCCTTAATTCTTGAAACAAAAAAGGGCGCAGGGTGCCAAAACGCCCTGCGCCCTTTGAACTTAAAGGTGCGACAGCGTTAGTGCGAAATCACTGCCTCCATAGATTTAGCCTGTTCCACCCACTTGGCCACCTGCTTTTCGGAAGGCACGGTTCGGGTAAGCTTCTTGAGTTTATTGATCTCGAACATTTTGGAAGCGAGGGTGTCGGCCCTGCGGTTGCGTAGCTCCTTGACGGTGTCCACGCCGGCGGCCTCAAGCAGCTCGGAGTATTCCTCGCCGACGCCGGAAATCCGCATCAGATCCGCCATGTTGGCCCACTTGAGCAACTGTTTTTCTCCAAGGCCGGTCTTTTCGGCAGTCGTCTTTCGCCCCTTGGAGTCACAGCACAGTTTCAAAAGATCGTCCGTGCTCTTGATCCCGGCGTTGCCGAGCTTGGCCGCGGAGGCCGGCCCGATACCCTCAATCTGTTCAATCTTGTAGCCCATTTTCGTCAGCTCCTATCTCTTGTCACCGCTCTAAAAGGATTGCGTGCGGAGCACGCATACCAGCGTGCATTCTATTCTTCGGGAATAGCCCGACAACGGAGTGAGAGAAGTTTTTACAATCCGTAACAATTGCGCCGAACGATTTTGTTTTGGTGCACGAACGCCACCTCGGCGCGAGGCGGGAATCAAAAGTTTTTGCCGTATCTGACCGAATCCCGGCGGGCGCCAGAGTCAACTTCTTCGTCTTTAGAGCACCCTTGAAATTGCCCCGACGTGCCGAGAAATCCGCAGGTCAAAATGACGCGATTGTCTCCAAAACGGACGCACAGGGTCTCAACCCGACTGTCCTTCCTCGAGGGAAAACAGCGATGCGTTTCCGCCCGACGCGGTGGTGTCGATGCTCAACGAGCGCTCCAGCACGAAGCGGTGCAGATAATGGGGGCTGCCTGCCAAGGGACTGCCCGGCGCGCCGCCCGGATGCTGCAGCTCGGCGAAGGGAATAAGCGGGCGGACTGGACCCTCGCCCTCGGCAAGCATGCGCGCGATTGCTTTGGCATATCCGTGCTCACCGGAAAAGGCGAAAGCGTCCACCCGCGGGTCGGCGACGATGTGTTTCAAGGTCGCGTCCTCACCATTCGGCACCGCATGCACGACCGATTCCGGCGCTCCAGCCTGGCGAAAGATCGACGTTAGCTCGGTCGCGATCCTATCGTTTGCGTGCCACGCAATCACCGCGTTTCCCGTCACCAGCGCGGCGCCCATCTGCGCCGCCAGCGGCGCTACCCCGTCGGTGGCAAAACAAGCGACCACGCCGCGAGCGACATAGGAAAGCTCGTTGCGCTCACCGGTCGGTCCGGGCAGAGACAAGGGCTCTGCAAGTTCGGATTCGGCCTGGGCCGCGTGGAAGCGAAGGAAATCCGCGGCCAGATCCATGCCGTCGCCGCCACGCGGGTCCAACTCGGCGAGCCCTTCTAAAGCGGCCTCCTCGAGCTGAGCGGCGGCGCACTCCAAAACCGTCGCGCGCAATGGGACCGAGTGTTGTGACCAGGTCGCGGCGCTGGCGGTGGCAGTCTCCATAGCAGCATCGAAATTCGAACGCGAGACTCCGAATCGATCCAAATCGCCGCCGCCTTTCGAGCTCGACTCAGATTGGCTCGCGCCATTGGTGGCGCTCTCGGAAACAAATCGCGAAATGTAATGGGGACCGCCGGCTTTGGGACCGGTACCGGAAAGTCCCTCGCCGCCAAAGGGCTGCACGCCCACTACCGCACCGATCTGATTACGGTTGACGTAAGCGTTGCCGGCCCCCACTCGGGCAAGGATGTAATCGCGGGTCTCGTCTATGCGCGTGTGGATCCCGTGGGTCAGCCCGTAGCCGGTGGCGTTGATAGCCTCGATGACCGCGTCGAGTTCGTTTGCCGAATACCGCAATACGTGCAGCACCGGGCCAAACACCTCCCGCTGCAGGCGCGACAGGCGGTCGATTTCGAAGGCCACTGGACCGACGAAGGATCCGTCACCAGTGTGCGGTCCAAGCTTCACCTGCTCGATCAACCTGGCCTCACCGCGCATGCGTCGAATGTGTCCCTCCAGCATGGACTGTGCCTCTTCGTCGATCACCGGACCGACATCGGTGGAGAGATATGCCGGGTCGCCGACGCAAAGCTCCTCCATGGCGCCGCGGATCATGTGGATCATCCGATCGGCTACTTCCTCCTGAATAAACAGCACCCGAAGCGCCGAGCACCGCTGCCCGGCGCTTTGAAACGCGGACATCAATACGTCGCGGGTGACCTGCTCCGGCAGGGCGCTGGAATCCACGATCATGGCGTTCATACCACCGGTTTCGGCGATGAGCGGATAGACGGGACCCTCCCGCTTCGCCAGCGTCCGGTTGATGATCTGTGCCACCTCGGTGGAGCCGGTGAAACACACCCCGGTGACGCGGGGGTCAGCCACCAGGGCTGCGCCCACCTCGGCGCCGTCGCCGGGGAGCAGATGCAGCACTTCGCTCGGTATACCGGCCCGGTGCATGAGGCGCACCCCGGCGGCGGCCATCAGCGGCGTCTGCTCGGCGGGCTTGGCCACAACCGCGTTACCGGCGGCCAGCGCCGCGGTGATCTGGCCGGTGAAAATTGCCAGAGGAAAATTCCACGGGCTGATGCAGCAGAACAGCCCGCCCCCTTCCATGCGCACTGTTCTTCCGTCCTCCCGCGGGACACGCAGGCGGATCTCCGAGCCGCAGGTCTTTTCCGCCCGAAGCGCGTAGTAGCGGCAGAAATCTACCGCCTCGCGCACCTCGGCCAGGGCGTCGTTCACGGTCTTGCCAGCCTCGCGCACCGCAATCGCCATCAGCTGTGGCGTCTCCTCCTCCATGAGATCGGCGAGCCTCCGCAGGCACTCCGCGCGCTGATGCGCAGGCGTCTTCGCCCAGGCTTTGGCCGCCCCGCTGGCGGCTTTCAGCGCCCGCTCGATATCTTCCTTTCCCGCGTCGCTTACGTGGCCCACGACTCGCTCGCGGTCCGCCGGCGAGACCACGATACGCACCCGGCCACCGGCTTCTTTGCCGCAGACGATGGGACCGCCTGCCCACGGTTTTTCCTCCGCTTCGAGCATGGCGAGGCGCAATTCCTCCAGCTTGGCGCGGTCGGTGAGATCCACGCCAGCGAAGTTTCGACGCTGCGAACCGTAAAGATCCCGCGGCAGGGGGATGCGCGGATGGGGCACAAACGTATGGCCGCGCACCTGGGCGATAGGATCGGCGATGATCTCCTCCACCGGCAGGTCTTCGTCCTGGATGCGATTGACGAAAGAGCTGTTGGCGCCGTTTTCGAGAAGACGCCTCACCAGGTAGGCAAGCAGATCCTCGTGCTCGCCCACCGGCGCATAAATTCGGCACGGCGTGCCCACCGCGGCTTTTTCCACCACCTCCTCGTAGAGCTCCTCGCCCATGCCGTGCAACCGTTGAAACTCGAAATCCCGCTGATTACCCGCGAACTCCAGCACCGCAGCGATGGTGTGAGCGTTGTGAGTGGCAAACTGAGGATAAAAGACGTCCTTTTCAGCAATGAGCTTGCGCGCGCAGGCCAGATAGCAGACATCGCTGTTGACCTTGCGAGTGAATACGGGATAGCCGGCCAGCGCCAGCTCCTGCGCCAGCTTGATCTCGGCGTCCCAGTACGCGCCTTTCACCAGCCGTACCATGAGCCGGCGCTTGTGTCGTCGCGCCATATCCGACAGCCAGTCGATGACGAAAGGCGCGCGTTTTAGGTAGGTCTGCACCACCACCCCCAAACCGTTCCAGCCTTTCAGCTCGCTCGAGCCCGAAACCGCTTCGGTGACGTCCAGAGAGATGTCGAGCCGCGCCGCCTCTTCGGCGTCGATGTTGAGCCCGATGTCGTGCTCCGCCGCCAGCCGCGCCAGCGCCTGAATGCGCGGCACCAGCTCGTCCATGACCCGTCGTTCGTTCCATAACTCGTACCGGGGGTGAAGCGCGGAAAGCTTCACCGAGATACCAGGACCATCGACGAGTCCTACGCCCTGTGCGACTTCACCAATTACCGCAATGGCGCTCTTGTATGCCTCGAAGAAACGATCCGCGTCCTCCATGGTGCGGGCCGCCTCACCGAGCATGTCGTAGGAGTAACGGTAGCCGCGCTTTTCGAACGCTCTGGCCCGCTCCAGCGCTTCCTTTATGGTCCGACCCATGACGAACTGGCGGCCCATGATGCGCATGGCCTGGTTAACCGCCTCGCGGATCACCGGTTCACCCACGCGCGCCACCAGCCGGCGAAGCACCGAGCCTGCGCTCTGACCGAGGATGCCGTGCATACGCACCACCCGACCCGTAAGCATGAGCCCCCAGGTGGATGCGTTGACGAACACCGAGTCGCTGTGGCCCAGGTGACGGTCCCAGTTTCCAGCCGAAATCTTGTCGCGGATGAGCGCCTCCTGGGTTTCGTCGTCGGGAATCCTCAGCAGCGCTTCGGCAATGCACATGAGCATCACGCCCTCCTGAGTGGAGAGCCCGTACTCGTAGAGAAATGCATCCAGGCCGCCTTTGGCGCGCGCACGCACCGCTTCCACCAGCTTACGGGCGGTGGCCTGAATGCGGCTTTTTGTCTCGGAATCGAGCTCCAGCTGGGTCAGGAGCTCGCGGACGCATCGCGTCTCGTCGGCGCGATAGTGCTCGTCTATGGCGCGGCGCAGCGGGGTGCGCTCGGAAAGCGGCTGTTCAAAAATCATGACTTGCCCTGCAAATTATTGATCCTCGACGGACCAAGCTTTTTTACGTTTACCCCCTCGCGGTATTGTGCCTTTTTTTCCCCCGCGGAACCGCCTCAGTCGCCGCGCCGCGCAGGACGCGGCCTCGCAGGTTCGACCGGATCTCGCCATAATGATCCTGGTCCGCCCCACCCGGGCACTGAGGGAGGCATCCGCTTGGAACAACGCCTGCCGCGCAAACTCGCCGCTATTCTTTACGCCGACGTTGCCGGCTACAGCCGGCTGACGGGGGAGGACGAGGAAGGCACCCATCGCAGACTTAGCACTTACCTCGACGCTATCAGCGAGTCCATAAAGGACCATTCGGGGCATGTGGTTCACTATGCCGGCGACGCCGTGCTGGCTGACTTCGCAACGGCCACCGATGCTTTGCGATGCGCCACTGCGATCCAGCGCGAGCTCGCCGCGCGCAACCGGGACCTGCCCGAGGAACGTCGGGTATGCTTTCGCATCGGTGTTAACTTGGGCGAGGTGATCGTCGATCGCAACGATATCTATGGTGATGGGGTCAACGTCGCCGCGCGCCTGGAAGCGCTGGCGGATCCCGGCGGGATTTGTGTATCTGAATCTGTCCGCACCGCGGTGGGCAACAAGCTTGCGCTCGACTACGATTTCCTTGGAGAGCAACACGTCAAAAATATTGCCCGGCCCATCCCCGCTTACAAGGTGCGGGAGCAAACTAAATCGGCGACAGCTTCGGTGAGCTCGTCAATAAAGCCTTCCATCGTCGTGCTTCCGCTGCTGAACATGAGCGGCGATCCCGAGCAGGAGTTCTTTGCCGACGGCCTGACCGAGGACATCATCACCGAGCTGTCCCGGTTCCACGAGCTTTTCGTCATCTCGCGCAACTCGTCTTTTGTCTACAAAGGAAAAGCCGTGAAGGTGCGAGACGTAGCCAAGGATCTCGGCGTGCAATATGTGCTCGAGGGCAGCGTGCGCAAGGCCGGTAACCACGTCCGCGTCACCGTGCAGCTCATTGACGCGGAGAATGACCGCCACGTGTGGGCCGAGCGATATCAGAGGGAACTCGAAGACATCTTCGCGCTACAAGACGAGGTCGCCACCACAATCGTTTCCACCCTGCCTGCGCGTATTGAGGCCGCGGCCCACGAACGCGTGAACAGGAAGCCGCCGGAGAACATGGCGGCCTACGAGTTCGTGCTTACCGGTAAGACGCTACATCACCGTTCAAACCGAGACGACAATGAGAAGGCGCTGCAGATGCTCGAGAAGGCGTTGGAGCTGGATCCGGCCTATGCCCATGCCCACGCGTGGAAAGCCTGCGTCCTGGGACAAGCATGGGTCTACGACTGGTGCGAGGACTCGGAGGCGACCTGGAGCGCGTTACTAAAAGAACTGAAGACAGCGCTGGATCTGGACGACAACGACAGCGATACCCACCGGATCCTTGCCGCGGTGCATATTTCCGTCGGTGACTTCGAGAAGGCGACCTATCACCAAGAACGTGGATTAAGACTCAATCCCAATTACGACCTCACGGTGGTGCAGCAGGGCGAGCTGCTGACCTGGCTTGGGCGTCCCGAGGAAGGTATCGAGTGGATCAAGAAAGCCATGCAGCTCAATCCCCACTTTCCCCAGCGTTTCTGGAATCATCTGGGCCGTGCCCATTTCGTGGCCCGGCAATACCGCGAGGCGATTGATGCTTTCAAGCACATCACCACTCCGGACCACAGCCACCATGCTTTCCTGGCCGCAAGCTATGCCTATACTGGCGATCTAACGCTTTCCAAAGAGCATGCGCAGCAGGTTTTGGCGCTGGAGCCGAAGTTCACGATCGATAGCTACCTCAACACGCTGCACTACAAGAATAAGAGCGACCAGGATCACCATCGACAAGGACTGATAAAGAGCGGGCTTCCGAAACGCTGACGGCACGCCGCTATCCATGCGTCGGGCAATAAGCCGGCCTTCCTTAGCGCACCGGATTTAGTCGACGAATGTCTGCTAAACGTTTTTAAACAATACGGAAGATATAAGAGCGAACGTCATGGCCGACCATCTCATCTCGTGGAACGCGATAAATTTGGAAGAAGGCGCGAACGGAGTCACCCGCCGCAGACTGAAAGGAGCCGGCGCCGAGCTCGTTCGAGTGGAAATTCCGCGCGGCGTGGACGCGCCGGGTCACTCCCATCCCCACGAGCAGTTCGTCGAAGTCTTGAAGGGGGCCGGCACCCTCACGACGCCCGAAGGAACCAGGTCTTTCAAAGCCGGTGACGTATTTCATTTCCCGGCGGAAACGGAGCACGCAGCGTCATTCGACCAAGATACTGTTTTTCTGGAATTCAACTTACTCTGACAACGTCTTTTGGCGCCCGGCATCCGACGCGGTGACCTCGGAGTGATGGAGACTGGATGATGGGTGATCGTGATGGACGCGGCATGCACCGCGGGTTTACAAGCTATGGTGATGCTGCCTTGTCGCTTTACCTGAAGCACGTTGCTTAGGCGGATCGCGCGCAGACTTCGATTTCATGATGCCGCCGCCAGACGGGCGGACGATGCCCTGAAGAGAATCAGTGCGCCGCGATCCCGCGGAAGGCCTGCTCGCCCCAGACGTCCTTGACTCTTGCGTCGCGCCCGCAGGAGAAGCGATAAAACTTGTACCGCAAGGGGTTCTTCTTGTAGTAGTCCTGATGGTAATTCTCGGCGGGATAAAACCGCCCGGCGGTTTCGATGGTCGTGACCACCGGCTGCTTGAGAACGCCTGAGCTTTCGATCGTTTTCTTCGATGCCTCGGCCACACGACTCTGCTCGTCCGTGTTGGCGAATATCGCCGTGGTGTAACTCTTGCCCCGATCGCAGAACTGACCGCCGGCATCGGTGGGGTCGATGGTGCGCCAGAAGATTTCAATCAAATCGGCGAAATTAACCCGTTCCGGCTCGTAGTAAATCTGGACCGCCTCCCGGTGTCCGGTGGTATCGGTTGAAACCTGGCCGTAGGTGGGATTCTCAACGTGACCTCCGGTGTAGCCGGAAACGGTGCGCGCAACCCCCGGAACTTGGTCGAAGTCTGATTCCACGCACCAGAAACAGCCGCCGGCAAAGGTGGCAATTTCCAGCTCCCCGGTCGCTGCGGAATCGCCCTGAGTGGCTCCCGAGACGACTTTTGGAGACCCCGCCAGCAAGGTCAGCGCCGCGGCGAACGTGACGGCGAATATGGCGGGAAGCTTTAATCGGACTCTGGTCACGCGCGGAGGAAAACGCAGTCGGAAGGCTAAAAGTCTGATTTTTACGACCCCGAATTGCGAGCGGGGTTCAGTTCAATATCCGAGCCTCAAGGATCAGTTCTTTTCTTCGGGAACGGAGCCCGGCTGCGTGCGCGATTCGAGCGTTTCGGCGCCCAGCGTCTGGGCCAGAGAGGCCCGCGAAAGCGAGCGTATGCTGATGGTCACGGACTCATCGTTGCGCTCCCGATGCTCGATGCGCACCGGCATGTAGCCAAGCTTGGGAGCCACCCAGATGACGGTTTCGCGATCGTCGTCCTTTCTATCGCGCACGATTCGCAGCACGTCGAAGGTGCCCAGGGCGGTCTTCATCTGCTCCTCGCCGTAGATCTTGAGCTCGTAAACTTTCATCCGGTTTTTTCCGTCGGCAATGTGGTAGCGCACGCTTCGCTTTCCCGCTTTGAGATCCTCCATCAACACCAGCATGTAGCCGAGCTTATCCAGCGCGTTTGCCGGAACGGACATGCGCGAGGTCCGCCCGCGCCGCGTGCTTTGAATCTTGCCTTCGTTCCAGTCGAACGCGATCGCTGTGGTCTTGTCGGGTCTGCCGCTGCGCTCGTAGCGGTAGCTCGCGGGCTTGACGTCATCGCCGAAGCGTTTCCATTCGCTGCGTTCCAGTACCTGCTTTTCCCCGAACACCGCGGCAAAGCCGGTGGCCTTGGTTCGGGTTTCGTATACAAATCCGTCGTTCACCCGCCGCACGCGCCACACGGTCTCACCGACGGTAAATCCCTTAACCGCGAGGTCGAAACGGGCCTCAAAAGGCTCAGGGTCAAACGCAGGCGCGGCCCGCGCCGCGCCCAATAGGGCAACGAAAAACAGGATCGGGACGGACTTCGATTTTCTTGTGACGAACATGAGCTCAGATCTGTCTTAAAGACACAGTTTAGGAGATTCTCCGGCGAATGAACTGCATATCCTGACTTCTCCCTTTTTTCTCAGGCCGCGCCTGCTTCCGTTATAGTTGAGCTCTCTAAATTTGAGCAGCGAGGTGGAAAATGAACGCTGTGAAACGCTCTATTCTGGCTTCCGTTGTCTGCCTGCTCGCCCTGCCGCAGGCCGCGCCGGCCGCCACCGAGCCGTCGGCGGGTTCTGACGCCCCGGGCGCCCACGGGACGCCGGCAAGCGTGGTTCTGTGGCAGCCCGGCGATCCCGGAGAACGCCTGTTCCTGCGCGGCCGCGTGGTGGACCGTGTGGGCCGGCCCCTGGCCGGTGCGCTGGTCGCCTTGCGCCAGGCCGACGGTAACGGCCAGTACCACGACATCCGCTACCGGGCCACGCTTCAAACCGCCAGCGACGGGACGTTCAGCGTTTCCACGGTGCTTCCTGGTCAGTATTGGGGTGCGAAGCACATTCACCTCCTGGTGCGCCACGAATCCCACGGGCAGCTGGTGACCAGGATACTGTTCAAAGGTGATCCCCACCTGAACGAAGCCCGCGAAGGGGACTTCGCCATCCTTCTGGAGGAAGTACACAAAGACGGCGAGAAGTTCCTGGTGGGCGGGGTGGAACTCGTCCTTCCCTCCAATGTCGGGAATTGAACCACCCCTTGATTCCATCGCGCCCCGTCTCGAGCGCTCCGGCCATGCACCCAAATCTTTATAACATGCGGGGAACCGCGTTCCGGCGTCGGAATCGCCCGAGCCGCGCCGCCGGCCGGCTGACCGCGGCTCTGGCTCTGGCGCTTCTTCTGGCATCGCCCTCGCCTGCGCTGGCAAACGGTGAATCGCGCGGGGCGGAACACGAGTTTTACTTTACCCGGGGGATATATGGAGAAGGCGGCGTTGGCGCTGCCGACTGGGGGCCCCGCTGGGCGGTGGACTTTCCCAAGGCCGACCAGCAGTTCCTGGTGGCGCTCCGCCGACTGACCGTCGTCGACGCCTTCGACAAAGACAACGCCATCGACATCGGTGACGCGAAGCTGCGCGATTTTCCTTTTCTCTACGTGCTCGAAGTCGGTTCGCTTTCGCTCAGCGAGGCCGAGGCAAAGGCGTTGAGGGAGTTTCTGCTGGCCGGTGGATTCATGGTCATCGACGACTTCTGGGGCTCGTGGGCATGGCAGAACCTCGAACAGGAGATGCGCCTGGTTTTCCCCAACCGGACCATTGTCGACGTCCCCCTGGATCACCCGGTCTTTCACGCCTTCTACGACGTCACCGAGGTCCTTCAGGTGCCTAACGTGCACCAGGCCGCTGGCGGTCCCACCTGGGAATACGATGGGCGAGTGCCCCACGTGCGCGGCATCTTCGACGACGAAGGCCGGCTGATGGTGCTGATCAACTGGAATACCGACCTCGGCGACGCCTGGGAGTGGGCGGATCTGCCGAGCTATCCGCTGCGCTATTCCACCTACGCCTTTGAGATCGGGATCAATTTCGTGATCTACGGAATGAGTTACTGAGTTGCTGGAATTCGCCTTCAAGTATCCGCCGGAGCTCTTCGCTCGGGGCACGCTGGAGCTGCAGTGGCCCTTCGCTACCTACGCCGCCGTGACGCTGGTGATTGCGCTCCTGGTCGCGGTCGCGCTCGGCTATTTCGGCGTCGGGTCGCCCCGGCGCGGGCGCGACCGGGTGGGCTTGTGGGCGCTCCGGACGGCGCTGCTTTCGCTGCTGCTGCTCGTGCTCCTAGACCCCAGGCTGGTGGTGGAAACCGACGACCCAGTGCGCGGCCACGTGACGGTGCTGCTCGACGATTCCTTGAGCATGCGTATCCGCGATCTTGACGGCGCGGCGCGTTCAGAGTTCGTCGCGGACGCCTTCGCCCCGGGCTCGGGCGCCCTGGCGGCGGCACTGGATGAACGTTTCGACACCCGCTATTTCAGATTTTCCGGCACGCTGGAGGCGCTCACGCCCGGCGAACGCTTGAATTTCGCCGGGGCGCGCAGCGAGCTCGGCCGGGCGCTTCGGCGGATCGCGGAGACGCCCGACGCCGGCGCCCTCGCCGCCGTGGTGGTGGTCACCGACGGTGGCGTCGAGGATCTGGCTGAGCTGGAGAACGCGGCGCGCGCGCTGAGAGCCTCCGGCACGACTCTGCACACCGTCGGCGTGGGGGCAGAGCGTTTTGAGACCGACATTGAAGTGAGCCGGGTGCGACTGCCGCGCTCGGTGCTGCGCGGTGACGCGGTGGAAGCGGAGGTAACCGTTACCCACCGGGGACTCGCCGGCCGGCCGGTGACCCTGGTGGTGGAGGAAGAAAGCGCGGTCATGCGCGAGCAATCGCTGACGCTGCCGGCGGGAGAGCGAGCGGTGACGCTTCGGGTCCCGCTTGAGTTCGAGCAGGCCGGACCGAGAAGGATGGTATTTCGCATCGCGCCCGTGCCGGGAGAAATCCTTACAGAAAACAACGTCACACACCGCGCCGTGGACGTGCGCGGCGATCCCGTGCGCATTCTGCATATCGAGGGCGAGCCGCGGTTCGAGGTCAAGTTCCTCCGACGCGCGGTGGCGGCGGATGACGCCATTCGGCTCGTCTCGCTGGTGCGAACGGCGGAAAACAAGTACTACCGTCTCGGCGTCGAGAACGCCGATGAGCTGGCCGAAGGCCTGCCGAAATCCGAAGAAACGCTGTTTCGGTACGACGCGGTTGTGCTCGGCAGCATCGGTAACGATCTGCTGGACGATGCGCTGCAATCCCGGCTGCGCGAGTTTGTCGCCCGCCGAGGTGGCGGGCTGGTGCTGCTCGGGGGCCGTCGTGCCTTTTCCGAGGGTGGCTACTCGGAGTCGACCCTGGCTGGAATCGCGCCGGTGGTGCTGCCGGCCTCGGCCAGCGCCTTCAGGGCGCAGGTGCCGGTTCGACCCGCGGCCAAGCATGGCGACCATCCGCTGCTGCGGCTCGAGAAATCGGATCAGATCTACGCCGCCTGGGAGCAGCTCCCGCCGCTCACGGTGGTCAATCCCATACGCCGTTCCAAACCGGGGGCCACCACTGTGCTGGAAGGCAGCGACGGATCCGGAGAGCCGCTGGTGATTCTCGCCTGGCAGCGCTACGGACGCGGCACGGTGGCGGCGTTTCCTGTGCGCGACTCGTGGCGATGGCAGATGCACGCCGACGTGCCCGTGGAGGATGAGACCCATGAACGGCTGTGGCGCAATCTCCTTCGCCATGTGGCGCGGCCGGCAGGCGGCCGCGCGCGGCTCGACATCGAGCCGGCGGAAGCCGCGCTGGGGCAAAGCGTTCAAATCGACGCGCAGACGCTCAACGCGCGCTTCCTTCCGCTCGCCGACGGCGAGGTCACGCTGGAAGTGACCAACCCGCTGGGTGAGTTGGAAACGGTCGCGCTGCAGCGCGCTATCAATAAGGAGGGCCTTCACCAAGCGATCTTCGTCCCCCGGGACATCGGACGGCACGAATTCCGCCTCAAGCTCGAGCAGCCGGATGGTGAATTGATTGAAGCCGATGCGTCCCTGGAGGTCTCCGGCGCGGGGCGCGAGTTTCACACCGCGGAGCTCAACGCGACACGGCTCAAGCGACTGGCCGAGGGCACCGGCGGGCGATACTTCGCCGCGGCCAACGCAGCGGAGCTGGTAAAAGTCATCGACGACACCACCGCCACCCTGCGGGTCCAGAAGCGGCTTCCGCTGCGCGACGCGCCGGCGCTGCTGTTCGCGCTGATTGCGCTGGCCTGCCTCGAGTGGGCATGGCGCCGCCGTCGAGGCCTGGCATGAAAGCGCGCGCGATTCTGCTCGCCCTGATGCTTGCCGCGGGCGCTAAAGTCCCGGCGGCGGAACCTCACCTTGTTATCGTCGGCGGCTTGGGCGGCGAGACGTATTACTCGGATTTGTTCCACCGCTGGGCCACGACCTTGAATCAGGTGGCCACCGAGCGGCTCGGCATCTCGCCGGCACGGGTGATTCGTCTGGCCGAGGACCCCTCTCGGGATCCGGAATTCATTGCCGCGGCGTCGGGTAAAGCGCAGCTGCTCGACGCTATCCGCCGGATAGGCGACACCTCCGGCGACGGCGACGTGGTGGCGCTGGTCTATCTGGGCCACGCCACCGCCGGCGGCGGACAGGCGGTGTTGAACCTTCCCGGGCGGGATCTCTCTGCGGAGGAGCTGGCGGCGGCATTGGACACCCTCACCGGTAGAACCGTGATCGCGGTCATTGCGGCACCGGCGAGCGCGCCTTTTGTCGAGGCGCTGTCGGCACCCGGCCGGGTGGTAATCACGGCCACCGCGAACACCTCGGAAAACCAGCACACCCGCTTCGGCGGTTACTTCGTCGACGCCTTCGCCGAAGACGCCGCCGATGTGAACAAAGACAAGCAGGTGTCGCTGCTGGAAGCGTTTCGCTATGCCACCCGCGAGGTGGCGCGCAGTTTCGAAACCGAGGGACGCATTCGCACCGAGCACGCGATGCTCGATGACGACGGCGATGGAACGGCAAGCCGCGATCCGCAAAGAACCGACGGCGACGGGATGCTGGCGGCCCGGGTTCACCTGCAGACACCGGCCGCGGCCGACACCCCGG
>JBFHVA010000027.1:0-23201 GCA_041589735.1 Gammaproteobacteria bacterium
CATCTGCCCGCTCAGGATCGCCTGGATGGCGAGCTCTTCGTCGGAGAACGCGGTCCACTCGTAGTCGAGACCCATCGCCCGCGCGCGATCGAGCGCGACGAAAAACGCGGCCAGCTCGTCGGACGGCGTCTCGGCCAGCGCGATGCGGATCTTGTCGGCTTGCGCGTTGCCGCCGAAAGTGAAGGCGAGCAACAGGGTCGATGCCAGTAACAGTGATTTTTTCGGAATAATTCTCATGATTTCATCCTCGTGTCGTTCTCGTTTTCATCCGGGCCGCCGAACGCTTTGCCGGTCGCGTCGCAACGCGTGCCGACTGTGTTGTCGACTCGCGACTGCAAAGGCCAGGATTCCGACGTTCGGCCTTTAGAGTCATGCTGGGCTGCCGGGGCTGGTCGCCGATTTTCAATGAGCCGATTGAGCCAACCAATTTTCGATTGGTTTGTTCTTTAACCCCGATTGGTTAACATGCTACTCGACGTTGGCTAAATCGCAAAGCATTTTGCGCCGACGGAGTCGGCATCGAGGGGATCATGAGCAATTCCACCGAAAGCGCCCTGACCCAGTTGAAGGCATGGCTCGCGCAGCGCGATTTGCCGGCCGATGGTCGCCTGCCGCCCGAGCGCGAGCTATGCGAGCTGCTGGGCGTCTCCCGCGGCGGCCTCCGCAAGGCGCTCGCCGCGCTCGAGCGCGACGGCGAGCTCTGGCGCCAGGTCGGCAAGGGCACCTTCGTCGGCGCGCGCCCGGTCGAAAGGTTTTTGTCCATCGCCGGCATCGCCGAAGGCTCGAGCCCGGTCGAGGTCATGCAGGCGCGACTGTTGATTGAGCCGATGCTCGCTGCCGAAGCGGCGGTTCACGCCACCGCGTCGCATCTCGAGGAGATGCAGCGTTGCTCCCGGCTGCAGCGCGAGGCGACGACCTGGCGGCAGTACGAAAATGCCGACAACCGCCTCCACCGGACCGTTGCCGAGGCCACCGGCAATTCGGTGCTGACGGCGCTGTTTGATCAGTTGAACGCGGTGCGCCGTGCGATCGTCTGGGGGCGCCTGCGGCAAGAGTCGGATCATCCGCCCGCCGATCATCACAGTTTCGCGCAGCACGACGCAATCGTCCAAGCGATTAGCGAACGCGACCCCGAACGCGCATACCGGGCCATGTACGAGCACCTGTCGACGGTGCGCGACAACCTGCTGAGCAAGCGTTATGGTTCCGACTTCGCGCGCACGAGTGCGTCGCCGTCGGCATGAACCCTGCACCCAGGACTAAGCCTTCCTTTTCCCGGTTCCCAGATAGAATGCTTTCAGTGTCGCTTGAAACGAGAGACTGGGCGCATCATTCAATTGACGCTGACCCTTTGGAATAGACAGTTAATCATGCCCGGGCAGATGGGTTGCCCTGTGCCCTGATGCGTGCCCACGAATCGGAAATCATCGGAGAATAGAAAGATAACCGGCCACTTTTGGAGTTGTTTTTTCGCTGAACGGCGTCAACTGCCGGCGGAGTCACCCGAAGTGTCAGACCCGAAAACGTGGAACGACGATAGAGTCAAAGTCGAATGGCACGACGCGATACGCTCACACCTGCCAGTCTTCGATCCACTCACGACGCCAGCAACGATGGGCGCGATGCCGGAAGCATTCAGGACGTTTCCGGGGATGCCTAGGAGCAACCCCCCCAATGGTATCGGTTTGCGCTAACGGTCGACTTGCAAGCGAAAACACGAAGGAACATTCGATGGAGTTTGGCGAAGATCGGGGCTCTCCGTTTGAGAAACTTTACAACCTTGACGCACATACCCTATTACTGGGAGTTGGATTCGATCGCTGCACTTCTTTGCACTATGCGGAATCGCTTGTTCCACAGCGACGTACGACAGTGCATCGCTTTCCGATAATTGAGAACGGTGAGTGGGTCTGGGCAGAGAAGCTCGACATGGCGAACGACGATGGCGGTCATTTCCCCGCTGTTGGCGATCAATTTGTTGCAACCAACTCTATTCGCGCCGGAAGAGTAGGCAATGCAGATGGGATGCTATTTTCAACTCGAAAGTTAGTAGACTTCGCCGAAGCGTATTTCAACCGCGTACTCAGTTGACGGACGACATCTAAAGCCCCTTGAGCGACTGCTTGTGGCCGAAAGCAGTCATTCGATCGTTTTATGATTAACGGCGGTGAGAAACATCGGTTTCGAAAGTGCGGACGGTGTTTGAACCGGAGTAAAGGGCGCACCGTCTTAGGCGCAAGAATCAAATCACCTTTCCGGGATTCATGATGCCTTTGGGGTCCAGGGCGTTCTTGAGCAACTGCATGATCTCGATCTCGACCTCACTCTTGTAGCCATAAAGATCCTTTCGCTTCAGCGCACCGATTCCGTGCTCGGCGCTGAAGCTGCCCTCGAACTCGACCGCCAGATCGTGCACCAGCGTGGTGATCCTCGGCGCTTTTTCCATGAAAACGTCCGGGTCTTCGCCCTCCGGCTGCTGAAGATTGAAGTGAATGTTGCCGTCGCCCATGTGGCCGAAAGCAATCACCTGGGCCTCATGGTAGGCCTCGGTAAGCAGCTTCGTACCTCTTTCGAGAAACTCGGGCACTTTGGACACGGGCACCGCCACGTCGTGCTTGATGCACACCCCGGCGTGCTTCTGCGCCTCGGGAATCAATTCTCGCAGCGCCCAGAGCTGTTGCCGCTGAGACTCGCTGGAAGCGATGACCGCGTCCAACAGCGCTCCGTTTTCGAAACCTTCCTTGCATACCGATTCGAGGATCTGATCCAGACCCGCACCCGTACGGCTGGCGGAAAGCTCCACCAAAGCGTAGTGCTCGTAGCGGTGATCGAAAGGATCGGTCTGCCCGTGCATATGCCGGATCACGAGATCCAGGCACTGACGGTGAATGTATTCGAAGGAGGTAACCGTATCGCTGCTCACTTCGCGCAGCTTCGCCAGTAACTCGGTCGCCGCCGCGGGATCGCGGAAGGCAATCAAAGCGGTGCAGGTTTCCCTGGGAAGCGGAAAAAGTTTGAGCACCGCGGCGGTAATGATTCCCAGCGTGCCTTCTGAACCGAGAAAAATCTGCTTCAGGTCGTAACCAGTATTGTCTTTGCGCAGTCTGCGCAGTCCATTCCAGATCTTTCCGTCCGGAAGCACAACCTCCAACCCAAGTACCAGCTCCTTGGCGTTGCCGTAGCGCAGCACGGTGATCCCTCCGGCATTGGTGGAAAGGTTACCGCCGATCTGACAGCTGCCCTCGGCCGCAAGGCTCAATGGAAACAACCTGCCCGCCTCCCGCGCCGCGTCTTGAACGTCGGCGAGCACGCAACCCGCTTCCGCCGTGAGGGTGTAGTTCACCGGATCCAGGTCGCGGATCCGGTTCATGCGGGAGAGGGAAAGCAGGACCTGTCCGCCGCTCTGGTCCGGTACTGAGCCGCCGCAAAGACCCGTATTCCCGCCCTGAGGCACGATTCCGATACCTGCTTCGGCGCAGATGGAGACAATTTTTGCCACCTCTTCGGTGGACGCTGGACGCACGACGGCCAGCGCCTTCCCGTTAAAGAGCTTGCGTTCGTCAACGAGGTAGCCAGCCATGTCCGACGCGTCGTCGACGACGCTACCAGCGCCGATCTCGGCTTTGAACCGATCTATAACGTCAGAAGTCACAAGTGTTTTGCGGCATCGTGAGACAAAAGTTTTTTAAGTTTGGTTTCAAAGATGGTGGACGGAGATCCACGTCCGACTCACCCCAAACTACCAAGTACGGCATCAAAAACACCACCGCTTCTCATCCTTGCCTCGCGTCTTCAAGGATCATGTCAGATGCCTTTTCCCCGATCATGATCGCCGGCGCGTTGGTGTTTCCGGAGGTGATGGTGGGCATGATCGAAGCGTCGACGATCCGCAGTGACTCGATACCGTGCACCCGAAGGCGCTCATCCACCACCGCCTTGTCATCGCTGCCCATCTTACATGTACCAACGGGATGATAGATGGTCTGGGCCAGCACCCGAGCGCTGTCTAAAAGCTCTTCGTCAGTTGTCACCTCCGGTCCGGGCAAAAGCTCGCCTTCGACGTAAGGGGACATTGCCGAGGTCCGCGATAGTTTTCTCGTGAGTTTCATCCCCGCCACCACCGTCTCTCGATCGGTGCGTGTCGCCAGATAATTCGGATGAATTGCCGGATAGGCGAAGGGATCGCTGCTTTTCAGCTTTATGCGACCACGACTTTCCGGACGCAGCTGGCATACAGACGCGGTAAAGGCTGAGTACGGGTGCAGGCCCTCGCCAGGCTTGTCGGCGGACAGCGGTTGAAAATGGAACTGAATATCTGGCGTTGCGAGCTCTTTTCGGGTTTTGGCAAATGCGCACACCAGGCTCGCCGCCATGCTCATGGGGCCAGTGCGAAACATAATGTACTCCAGCCCGATGCGCATCTTGAGTAAAAAGTTGTTGACCTCGTCGTTCAGGGTCGGCTCCGTACACTTGTAGACGGCCCGGATCTGAAGATGGTCCTGGAGATTTTCGCCCACGCCCGACAGATCGTGGAGCACGGGGATGCCAAGCTTTTGGAGCTCTCCGCCGGGGCCGATTCCGGAGAGCATCAGGATCTGCGGCGACCCGATGGCGCCCGCTGAAAGAATGATTTCGCGCCTTGCTTTTGCTTCAACGCTTCTGCCGTCCGCGAAGTAGCGCACACCTACGGCTTTACGATTCTCGCAAACTATCCGCTCAGTCAACGCATGGGTAATGATCTTCAGGTTTGATCTATGTTTTACGGGACGCAGGTAGCCCGCGGCCGTGCTGCAGCGAAAACCCTTGCGCGAGGTAAGCTGAAAATATCCGGCGCCTTCCTGCCGCGCGCCGTTGAAGTCGTCGTTCCTCGGAATGCCGAGCTCCTCGCAGGCGGCGATGAACGCGTCGCACACATTTCTCCGCACGCGCATGTTAGATACCGCAAGTGGTCCACCAACACCATGATATTCGTCGGCGCCCCGCTCCTGGTCTTCCGAGCGAATGAAATAAGGCAGAACGTCTTCAAAGGACCAGCCGGCGTTCCCGAGCTGCCGCCAGTGATCGAAATCCTCCGCCTGTCCGCGGATGTAGAGCAGGCCGTTGATGGAGCTCGAGCCGCCGAGCACTTTGCCCCGTGGCCAGTCCAGGATGCGGCCGTTGAGCCCGGGATCGGCCTCGGTCCTGTAGCACCAGTCGGTCGCAGGATTGTGCATGGTTTTGAAGTATCCGACCGGAACGTGGATCCACGGATTGATGTCGCGACCCCCCGCTTCCAGCAACAGCACCCGCGTGGAAGGAGCCGCGCTCAGCCGGTTGGCCACCACGCAGCCTGCGGAGCCCGCGCCTACGACGATATAGTCGAAAGTATCTGAGTGCGTACGGTTATCGCTCACCTTGAGTCTCCGCAATACTTTCACCGCGGCGGCGCACCCTTTAGCGGTGCGGGCCCGGCTGCTTAAAGATACCGTATTACTTGGCCTACATGATCCCGTCGTTCATCATTAGCCAACATGAACTGACCACCGACATCCACATGGATCCCATCGAAGCATTCAAGCAATCAGTCAGGGGAGGCAGTAAAGTCATCGCCCTGCCCGAAGGCAACGACGAACGCGTCCTGCGGGCGGCGAGACGATTGGCCGACGAGGATATCGCGCGCCCATGCGTTCTCGGAACGAAAGTAGCCATTCAGCAGTCCGCAGCCGATTTGGGCGTGTCGCTCGAGAACATCACGGTCATAGATACGCAGACCAGCGAGGGGGTTGCAGCATACGCCGAGGCGTACCTAGCGGGCCGGCCGAAGACGAACGCCAAGGTGGCGGCACGGCTTATCAGGAAGCCGCTGTTCTACGCATCCATGATGACTAAGTGCGGTGACGCCGATGTTATGGTCGCGGGAGCGACCTGCGCGACGGGGCGCGTAATCGAAGCGGGTCTCATGGGCGTGGGGATGGCACCGGGGATTGACACACCCTCGAGTTTTTTTCTCATGATCGTTCCCGAATTTCAGGGCCAGAGGGACAGGGCGCTGATTTTCTCGGACTGCGCAGTCAACGTCGATCCGACGCCGCCGCAGCTCGCCGATATCGCCATCGCCTCTGCGCAGAGCGCGAAACGACTGCTTGACGACAAACCTCGGGTCGCCCTTTTGTCTTTCTCCACCAAGGGAAGCGCGAAACACGCCCGCGCCGATAAAGTGATCGAGGCAATAAGGCTTATTCGAGAACGCGCCCCCAATCTCGCCGTAGACGGTGAGCTGCAGGCGGATACGGCGCTGGTCGCATCGGTGGCGGCTAAAAAGCTCGCCGGAGAAAGCGAAGTGGCAGGGAAAGCCAATGTGCTGGTGTTCCCCGACCTCGACGCGGGGAACATCGCCTACAAGCTTACCCAGTACCTCGGCAACGCCCGCGCCATCGGCCCCATTCTCCAAGGCTTTGCCAAGCCCGTGAGCGATCTCTCACGCGGCGCGAGCGTGGAAGACATTGTCTCTACTGCCGTTATCGCCCTGGCGCAGGCGGGCCCCGCCAAGAAAACGAAATGAAAAACCCCGCCGTTGAAGGCGGGGTTGAAGTTCCGGTCGTCTGAGACACCGAGAGGACGGCGTCGAGAAAGTCTCAATACACGATGAGCGCGTAAATCGTAGCGACGACGGGAAAGAGGATACCGAACGCCACCAGACCATAAAACAAGACGCTGTTCGCGGTCTCGGAAATTTGTTTGAAGGTCCGCCGGGGAATTGCGGAAACCGGCGCGGGCTGCTGAAGAGCAGCCGGCGCGGCCGCGGCCAGGGCGGGAGCAGGAAACGGGGTGTTCATCGGGCGTAAAGCCTCAACCATATGCAATAGGCGGCAACCCGCCGCCGGACGCGAATTCTGCGCCCACGCTTCTCCCGGCACAAGAATTATTTAATCAACGATATCAGATGCTTACTCGCAACCGGGTCGGCCAACGCCGGCGTTCAACTCGTCACCGCGGCGCAGGCGCGCTGGATGCGCATACAGGCTTCCTCCAGCTGAGCGGTATCCAGGGCGTAGGAAATCCGAAAAAAGGGCGACAAGCCAAACGCCTCACCGTGAACCACGGCGACCCCTTCGGTGTCGAGAAAATAGTTGACCAGGTCGGCGTCGCTCTTGATGGCGTTTCCGCCGGGCGTTTGCCCGCCGATGAGATCGCCGCAGTCGATGTATAAATAAAAAGCCCCCTTGGGCGCGCGACAGGACAATCCTTTCGCCTGATTAATCAAAGACAGCGCGAGATCGCGCCGCGATTCGAAAATGGCGTTGTTCTTGCGCATGAAAGACTGGTCGCCCTGAAGCGCGGCGATGCCCGCCCACTGGCTGATGCTGCAGGTGCCGCTGGTCGACTGAGACTGGATCTTCGTCATGGCGTTGATCAGCTCGCGTGGAGCGGCGCCATAGCCAAGCCGCCATCCGGTCATGCAATACGCCTTGGAGAAGCCGTTCATCGTGAGGGTGCGCTCGTGGAGATCCGGCGCCACCTGGGCCATGGTGGCGAATTTCGTGTCCCCGTAGATGACATGCTCGTAGATGTCGTCTGTGAGCACCCAGACATGGGGGTGCCGACGCAGCACCTCCGCAAGCCCCTTGAGGTCATCCGATGAATAAACAGCCCCTGAGGGATTGCAGGGATTATTGACGATGAGCCATTTGGTTTTCCGAGTAATCGCCGACTCCAGCTGTTCCGGGGTCATTCTGAACTCGTTGCCCGGATCGGTCGCGATTTCCACCGGCGTCCCGCCAGCGAGAAGCGTCATGTCCGGATAACTGACCCAGTACGGGGCCGGGATGATGACTTCGTCTTCCGGATCCATCGTCGCCACCAGAGCGTTGAAGATCACCTGCTTGCCGCCGGTACCCACAACCACCTCGTCAGGCGCGTACTTAAGCCCGTTTTCCCGCGAGAGCTTTTCGCAGATGGCTTCCCGAAGCTCCGGGATCCCGGCAACCGGCGGATACTTGGTCTTGCCCTCGTCGATAGCGCGCTTGGCCGCCGCCTTGATGTGGTCCGGCGTGTCGAAGTCCGGCTCGCCGGCGGAGAGCGCGATGATGTCATTGCCCGCGCGGGCAAGCTCCATGGCTTTGCTGGAGATCATCGATGACGGGGAAGCCTTGATGCGGCTTAAGCGTTCTGCAACGACGGACATGGTCTCGAATCCTCAGGCAGATTATCGAAAATGATTATTCACGCCGGCGCGGCGGATTGCGCCCTGCGCATGGCCAGGACTTGAAAAAAGATCACCGGCGCGAGCAGCAGCAGTCCTATGAGCGAGCTTTTAAGGCTGGGCGCAATCAGGAGCAACGCTGCGAATCCTAACATCCAGCGCTGAACTTGGTTCATGGGCGCGACCAGATAACCGGTCAGCGCCGAACCGAGACAGATCACCCCCACGGCGCAGCCGCTGAACGAGATCGCGAACTGTCTCCAGGTAAATTCATCCACCACCAGCAGCAGCGACGGCGAGTAGACGAACACCAGCGGTACCAGCGCCTTGGCATTGCCCAGCCTGAAAGCGGTCATGCCCGTTCTAAACGGGTTGGCGCCCGCAATACCGCCGGCGGCGTAGGCCGACGTGCACACCGGCGGAGTAATGTCCGCAAGCACGCCATAAAACAGAACGAACAGGTGCGCGGCAATGGGCACGATTCCGAGCTGCACCAGCACCGGCGCGGCGATGGAGGCGACGATGATATAGAGCGCGGTAGTGGGGATCCCGGCAGAAAGCGCCACGCAGGTGATGGCGATGAATATCAGCGAGAAGAACAATACCAGCTGGCTCAGGCTGAACAGCCCGAAGGGGATCAGCGCCGTTACCGTCTCGGCCAGTCCTGTCGCCGCCTGGGTCACCATGAAGGAAATTCGAAAAGGCGCGCCGGTGATAGTGACCACGCCGACGATGATGCCGACGGCGGCGGCGGCGGCACCCACCGCAAGGGCGTACTTGGCGCCCAGCTGAAAAGCGTCCACCAGATCGCGCACGCCCATGCGGCTGCGCGGATTGATAAAGCCGACGACAATCGACGCGGTGATGCCCCAGAAGGCGGCGAGAAAGGGCGTGTGGCCGCGGACGATAATCGCCACCAGGATGATCAGCGGGATCAGGTTGGGCCAGCCGTGGCTCAACACCGGACCGAAGCGCGGCACCTCTTCCCTCGGCATGCCTTTGAGCCCGAGCCGCTTGGCTTCGAGATGCACGATGGTGAACACGCCAATGTAGTGCATCAGCGCCGGGATCAGCGCGGCGGTGATCACGGTTAAATAAGATACTTCGAGGAACTCCATCATCACGAAGGCGGCCGCGCCCATGATCGGCGGCGTGATCTGCCCGCCGGTACTCGCCGCCGCTTCCACCGCGCCGGCAAAGTGCGGCGGATAGCCAATGCGTTTCATCGCCGGAATGGTCAGCGCGCCGGTGGTGACGGTATTGGCGATGGCGGAACCGGAGATAGTGCCGAACATCGCCGACGATACGACCGCTACTTTGGCCGGACCGCCGGCAAATCGTCCGGCGACGCACTGCGCGAGGTCGATGAAGAACTGCCCCAGTCCCATGCGGCTCGCGATGGTGCCGAAGAGCACGAAATGGAAAACGAAGGTGGAGACCACCTTCACCGGGATACCGTAAATGCCCTCCGTGGTCATATATACGTGGCTGATGAATCCAGCCCAGGAATTTCCCGGATGCTTGAGCACGCCCGGGGCGATCTGACCGAAGATCCCGTAGAGGATGAAAATGCTGACGATGATGGGAAGCACCGGTCCCATGGCCCGGCGCGCCGCTTCCAGCACGAGTATCACCATGGTCGTGCCGACAACCAGGTCGAGCATGTTGGGATTGCCGATGCGGAAAGTGAGCGAGGTCAGCGTGACCGGCAGGTAGAGTGAGCAGAAAACGGCGCTGCCGAAAAATATCCAGTCGTAGAACGGAACATTCCCCGGCTTCCACCAGCGCGACCGTCCTTCGGCATCGCTGATCTTCTTGGTGAGCCCGAAGACCAGATAAATGAGGCCCAGAACGAACCCGAGATGTATTCCTTTGTGCCAGTGCTCGGGGAGTATGCCGAAGCCGGCAGTGTAGTAATGATACGCGGACAGTGAAACCAGCATCCCGATCACGAGATAGCTCACCGGTTTGAGCACGGACCGGAAGTGCATCTCCGGGTCGTACTCGCGCTCGAGCTGCTCAGTCCGGCGGAGGTCGAGCGGGTCGGACATGAATCAGGATTTTCCGCTGGGTCAGATCAACGATGGCCAGGAAGCCGCGCGCGGCGATTGAAAACTCGCTGCCAGTGACTGGATCCGCCGATGGATGCCGGGCGATGCGCGGCCGAAAATTCCGGCCGCGCGACACCCGTCTTTATTTACATAGCGGTTTCCGGAAGCTTCATGCCCTGCTCCTTGTAGAAGCGGGCCGCGCCCGGATGCATCGGGATCCCGACCGCGTCGAGTGCCGAATTGATTTGCACGGCTTTGCCCTTGGCGTGACCGTTGTCGAACAGCTTGCGGCTGTTCTTGTTCCACAGGGCCTTGGTGACCTCGTAAACGAGCTGGTCGTCGACGTCGGCAGAGACCAGCCACTGCGCGCCGACGGTCAGCGTTTGAGTATCGTGGCCGACTCCCTCGTAGGTGCCAGCGGGGATGACTCCGTTGGCGTAGAACGGCGCTTTTTTGCGAACCGCTTCACGCTCGGCATCTCCGATCGGCAGCAGGCCCGCGCCGACCGTGGACGCCAGCTCGGAGATGGCGGCCTGGGGATAACCGGTCACCGTGATCATGGATTCCAGCTGGTTGTCGCGCATGCGGTCGATGGACTGCTGGCTGTTGAGATACTCGGCCTGGTAGTCCTTGTTCTCGAACATGCCGTGGGCCTCGAGAATCAGCACCGCGCCAACCTTGGCACCCGACGCCTGCAGGCCGATGCCGATGCGCTTGCCTTTCAGATCGTTTACCAGCTTGTACGGCGAGTCCTTGCGCACCACCACGTGAATGTGCTCCGGAAACAAGTTGGCGATGACGCGAAGCTTTTTCATCGGCTCCTTGCCGTCGAACACACCGGTTCCGGTGTAGGCCCAGTAGGCGACATCGGACTGCACGAATCCCGATTCCACCGCGCCGCTCTGGATCGAGTTCACGTTGGCGACGGATCCGTTGGCGGACATGGCAATAGCCACCAGCCCCGGCACGCCGCAGGCGCCGCCCTTGTCGCAGGGCCGCGATCCCGGCGGGTTGCTGATCGCGTTGGCAAGAATGCCGGCCATGGGAAAGTAGGTGCCGCCGGCGCTGCCGCTGGCGATCTTGAAGAATTTCATCTCCTGGGCCTTTATCGGCGCGGCCGCGATGGCGGTCAGCGCGGCGGCCAGGGTGATGAGGCTCAAGCCTCGAATGAGCGTTTTCATGGAATGGTCTCCTCCTTCTCGATTTTTTGATTGTCTTGCAAACGCAGCGCCAGATTGCGCGATGCTTGAATATCCATCTACTCGGTGAGCTTGGCGAGTCGCTCGAACACACGTGCCGGGAGCTTCTTGCTTTTTGTACTGACTTCCAGGTCGCTTTTTTATCTTCGCCGTTCCGCGACGAAAGCGCGGGGAACCGCGTTCATTCTTGGATCCAACTGCACACCGCTGGCGCCGTTGCATGTCCTGGAAGCGGCCAGTTTGCATAAGCCGCCGTAAAGTGTCTACTAGAGACCCTCAACGCCCTTTAAATCGGGGCTTACGCTTCTCTTTGAACGCTTTCTGTCCTTCCTCGAAATCCTCGCTGGCGTGACAGGCGTCCACCAGGGCCTGCACCTTCGATCGGTCACGGGCGTTTTCGGACTTGAGGGCCTCGCCGATGGCAACTTTGAGCTCACGTACCGTGAGCGGCGCGTTGCCCGCAATTTCCTCCGCCAGCGCGTCCACCGCGGATTGAACCTTTGTCAGCGGAACCACCTGGTTCACCAGCCCGAGGTCCATGGATTCTTTCGCGTCGAACAAACGCCCGGTAAACAGCAACAGCTTCGCCTTGTTGGCGCCGATGGCATCCACCACCAGCTGAATGTCGTCCAGCTTGTAGCCGAGGCCGAGCTTCGCCGGGGTGATGCCGAACCGGGCGTTATCCGCGGCGATACGTAAATCGCAAAGCAGCGCCAGCTCCAGGCCGCCCCCCACACAGAAACCCCTGATCAGAGCAATGAGTGGTTTGTCGCAGCGTTGAAACAGACTGTAAACACGCCCGCTGCGGGCGTTGTATTCGGCAAGCTTGTCCGGATCTCCGCGCCACTGTCCGAACTCAGAGATGTCGTTTCCGGCCGAAAAAGCCTGATCACCTTCGCCGCTGAGCACAATGACGCGCACATTGCTGTCCTTAATAACCTTTTCCAGCACGTCGCCGAACATTTTCCACATCGCGTAGGTGACGGCGTTGCGCCGTCGCGGGTGGTTGATGGTCAGGCGGGCGATGTGCCCGTCGATACGACAATCGATGCCGGCGGCGCCGCTTGCGACGGACTTTTCCATCAGCGCTTTTCTATGGGCACGTAATCGCGGGGCTCGGGACCGTTATAGAGCGTCAACGGCCGCAGAAGAATGTTGTTTTCCAGTTGCTCCAGCACCTGCACGGTCCAGCCGGGAACGCGGCCGATGGCGAATATGGGCACGAACAGATCCTCGGGCACCTCGTGCAGGTAATAAACCACGCCGGCATAGAAATCGACGTTCACGTTCACGCCGTGACGCGCATAAGGCTTCATCGCCTCCACCAGCGCCTGGAGAATCTCGTACCAGTGCGGCTGACCCAGCTCGCGCGACAAACGCTCGACGCCCTCGCGCATGTGGCGCGCGCGAGGATCCTCCGCGCGGTAGACGCGGTGACCGAACCCGGTCACGGCTTCCCGGTTCTTGCGTTTGATCTTGACGTACTCTGCCGCCTTCGACGGATCGCCGATCTCCTGCGCCATGCGCATGACGTCTTCCGCCGCGCCACCGTGGGCCGGTCCAGAAAGCGCGGCGATAGCGGCCGTGACCGCGGCGTGCAAATTGGCCTCGGTCCCGATCACCACCCGCGCGGCGAACGAAGAAGCGTTGGAACCGTGCTCGGCGTGCAGCACCATGTCCGTATCCATAAGCCTGGCCGACTCTTCGCTCGGCGCTTCGCCCTTGAGCATGTAGAGGAAGTTGGCCGCGTGCCCCAGGGAGGTGCTCGGGGCGACCGGCGCGCGGCCGTTTCTGATGTGGTTGTGGGCCGTTACGATCAACGGCACTTGTGAAGTGAGACGGACGCCTTTTCGAATCGTCGCTTCGCGGGAGTTGTCCGCCACTTCCGGATCGAACGCGGCCAGCGCCGACACGGCGGTGCGCAGCACGTCCATGGGATGGGCGTCTTTGATCACGCGAATGATGTCGTAAACGGGCTCCGGTATCTGTCGGGCTGCTTTGAGCTCCTTATCGAACGCTTCGAGCTCCGCCTTTGTCGGCAGCTCGCCGTGGATCAGAAGGTAGGCGGATTCTTCGAAGTTCGAGTGCCGGGCCAGATCGTGAATGGAGTACCCGCGGTAGCGAAGCTCGCCCGCCCGACCGTCGATAAAAGTGGCGGCGGACCGATCGAAATAAACGCCTTTCAGTCCGCGGTTGATTTGAATCTTGGTTTCCTTGTCGCTCATTTAATTTATTTCCCGTGGAGTGAGTTTTTGCCCCGGCCGCCCCGCCGGAACTGAGAATGCTATCCGCCTGGCTGTTTGCCACCAAGCGCCGGCGACAATTCGCAATCAGACCGATCGGCGTCGGGTCACGTTGGCGTCCAACGCGGCAAGGGCCGACTCGAGACCTAGGCGCGGGCTGCAAAGCACCGGAACCGATAGACCCGGGCAGAGTTCGGCGGCGCCCGCCATGGAGGCCTGGGCGAGCACCACCACGTCACAGTCGACTCTCGTGCAGAGCGCATCGGCAATACGCCTTAAATAGTTTTCGAAATCGCCCTGCTCGAAAAACGGCCAGGCGTCTTCCACCACCAGCCGCGTGATGCGCGCGTTCACACCGGCTCGGGATGCCGCTTCCAGAATCAGCGCTTCCGTCGGCGCCAGGGTGCTCGCAAGCGCGGCGGCGACGAGAATGTTCGGACCAGCCGCCACCGCCTTCTCGGCCATCGCCCGGTCCACCCGGATTAACCGGGCCGGGGTCGATGTCGCGGCCGCCTCGGCCAAGCCGCCGATGGTGGAACAGGTGCACAGCACCACCGTGCCCGGAGTCGCGTCGAGTTGGGCGACGGCAGCGGCAACCGAATTCTTACTCGACGGATCCTCTATGCCGTTACGCTGGGCCGCCGCCAGCAGATCTTCGCGTACCACGTGGCGGGCCCGGACCTGTGGTCGCAGCTCGCGTAAAAGCGCGTCGAAGGTATGCACGTGAACAGCGGCGGTGTGCAGAAACACGAGTTCCGGCGACCCATCGGTGATTTTGGCGGCTGACTCAGTCACGATGGGCAGCGTCCAGGGAGAACGCCGGCAGACAAACGGCCACGTACTCCGCCCCCGCCGGGTCCGGGGTGCTGTAGCGCACCCATTCCCCGGGACGTACCACCACCGCCTGGCCGGCGGTGACTTCCATCACACCGTGTTCGTGCTCCACTTTCAGCGCGCCTTGCAACACCAGCGTAATTTCTTCGAACTCGGGACGTTGGCCGGGCTCGGTCCAGCCCCCGGGAGAACGCATGTGGGCAATGCTGACGTGGTCGTGTTCGGAGTTCACCCGACCAATGTACTCGTCGATGCGCTTAGGCGGTTGCCCGGCGGCTTCCACCCTGGCGGGCGCCTTGATCAGCTTCGGCATGGCTCTTTTTTCTCTCCTTGACTTGCGGACGGGATGGCCAATCTGTCGGCGGAAAGCCGCATTCCGGCAGGTTTCGCGGCCGCGGCGGCAGTATCCGGGGACGACCCCGGCTTGACAAACCTAAATATAACGATATCTTTATATCTCTATCTATCCCGCCCAACCCTTTCCACCGCCCCCAGGAGGACCCGAGCGTGGAACAGCTTCTCGCCGGACTTCGTGCCGCCGCCGAATCCACCCGGCTCCGCATCCTCGCGGTGCTCTCCCGAACGGACCTCACCGTCACCGAGCTTACCCAGGTGCTGGGCCAGAGCCAGCCGCGGGTCAGCCGGCATCTCAAATTGCTGTGCGACGCCGGCCTGCTGATCCGCTTCCAGGAGGGCACCTGGGTGTTTTATCGCCTAAACGACGAAGGCCCCGGCGCCGATCTCGCACAGGCCGTGCTGGCCAGGGTGCCGGGCGACGATTTGAACCTGGAGCGGGATCTGGAGCGACTCGACGCCGTGCGTCGCGCCCGCGCCGAGGCCGCGGCACAGTTCTTCAAGGAAAACGCGCCCCACTGGGACCGCATCCGCTCCCTCTACGTGCCGGAAACCGAGGTGGAGCGGGCCATGCTCAAGGCGGTCAAGGATGACAAGGTGGACGACCTGCTGGACATCGGCACCGGTACCGGCCGCATTCTCCAGGTCTTTGCCGACCGCGTCCGCCGTGGGCTGGGCATTGACTTGAGCCGCGAGATGCTCGCGGTAGCCCGCGCCAACCTGGAGAAGCGCAACCTGCGCCACTGCCACGTGCGCCAGGGCGACATCTACAACCTGACCGTGCCGGAAGGATCCATGGACGTGGTCACCATTCACCACGTGCTCCACTTCTTGGACGACCCCGCCGCCGCCATTCGCGAAGCGGCGCGCACGCTGCGCCCCGGAGGCCGCCTGCTCATTGTCGACTTTGCCCCGCACCAGCTCGAATTCCTTCGCAGCGAACACGCTCACCGGCGTCTCGGATTCAGCGACGAGGAAATCGCCGGGTGGTGCAAGAGCGCAGGCCTCGAACAGTTACGCATCGAGCATCTGAAGGCCCGGGGAAAGAAAGCCAAAGACAAACTCACTGTAACGCTGTGGGCGGCAACGCAGAACGAAGACGCTTCTGCCCACTACCAGCTCGAGGTGGCGTGATGAAAGCAAACACCAACAATGGCAGCGCCATCGGCAGCGGTGCCCGTGAGGCTTACGAGCGCCTGCTTCGCCGTCCGAAACCGGATTTCAAGCCGATTCAGGCGCAGCCCTTACTGTCGTTCGAATTCTTTCCGCCTGCAACAGAAAAGATGGAACAGACGCTTTGGAGATCTATCGAAAAGCTGGCGCCGCTTTCA
Source organism: Gammaproteobacteria bacterium (assembly GCA_041589735.1). Classification (GTDB taxonomy): domain Bacteria; phylum Pseudomonadota; class Gammaproteobacteria; order HK1; family HK1; genus CAMYJH01. Next base: position 16,195 of record JBFHVA010000027.1, read on the forward strand.
CCGCGATTTGTCTCCGTCACCTACGGCGCCGGCGGCAGCACCCGCGAGCGCACCCACGCCACGGTCAAACGCATTCTCAACGAAACCGACCTCACGCCGGCGGCGCACCTCACCTGCGTGGGCGCGTCCCGTGAAGACGTCGACCAAGTCGTGTCCGATTACTGGCGAGCCGGGATCCGGCATATCGTTGCGCTTCGCGGCGACCCGCCGGAAGGCCACGGTCATTTTCGCCCCCATCCCCGCGGTTATCGTTGCGCTGCGGAACTCGTGAGCGGCATCAAGGCCATCGGCGACTTCGAGATCAGTGTCGCTGCATATCCTGAAGTCCACCCGGACGCGCTGTCTCCGAAGGCCGACCTCGAAAATCTGAAACGCAAGATCGATAACGGGGCCAAGCGCGCCATCACACAATTCTTTTTCGAAGTGGACGATTACTTCCGCTTCGTTGACAAGGTCCGGGACGCCGGAATTTCGGTACCCGTAGTTCCTGGCATTCTTCCGGTGACCAACTTTTCCAAGCTTGTGTTCTTCGCCAAAAAGTGCGGTGCGAAGGTGCCCAATTGGCTGAGCGAACTGTTCGAAGGTCTGGACGAGGCGCCGGAGGTCCGGCAGCTCGTCGCGGCCACCGTTGCGGCCGAGCTTTGCACCCGTCTCGCAGATCAGGGCATCCAGGAGTTTCACTTCTACACCCTAAACCGATCGGAGCTCACCACCGCTATCTGCCGCATTCTCGGCGTGCGCGCAGTAACACCGCTGGCTGACGAAAAGATAAAAAAACAAAGCGTCTGAAACATGGACAAAAGACAGCAGAGGATTGAAGCCTTACGCGACGCGCTGGCGAAGCGCATTGTGGTGCTAGACGGCGCAATGGGCACCATGATCCAGGCGCTTAAATTCGAGGAACAAGACTTTTGCGGCGACCGATTCGCCGATCACCCGAAGGAGCTGCGCGGGAACAACGACCTCTTGAGCATCACGCAGCCCGACGCTATCCGCGAAATTCACGCCAGCTTCCTCGAGGCGGGTTGCGACATCCTCGAAACCAACACATTCAATTCGACCTCCATCGCCCAGGCCGACTACGGTATGGAGTCGCATGTTTACGAACTCAATTTCGCTGGCGCGCGCCTCGCCCGCGAGGCGGCAGACGCCACCACTGAGCGCACGCCGGATCAGCCGCGCTTCGTCGCGGGCGTTCTCGGCCCCACCAACCGCACCGCATCCATCTCGCCGGACGTCAACGATCCGGGATTTCGCAACACCGATTTCGATCGCCTGAAGAAAGCCTACAGCGAAGCGCTACACGGCCTGGTCGAAGGCGGCGCCGACATCGTCCTCGTGGAAACGGTGTTCGACACGTTGAATGCCAAAGCCGCGCTTTTCGCGATAGACGAGTATTTCGAAAACAACGGCATCACGCTGCCGGTGATGATCTCAGGAACCATCACCGATAGATCCGGGCGAACGCTATCCGGGCAGACGGCGGAAGCTTTCTGGTACTCGGTTCGCCACGCGCGGCCCATCGCCATCGGGCTTAACTGCGCGCTGGGGGCGAAAGAGCTTCGCGGTTACATCGACGAGCTGGCGCAGGTGGCCGACACCTATGTGTCCTGTCATCCCAACGCCGGACTGCCCAACGAGTTCGGCGGTTACGATGATACGCCGGAGAGCATGGCCGAGGTGCTCGGCCAGTTTGCCAAAGATGGTTTGCTGAATCTTGTAGGCGGCTGCTGCGGCACCACGCCCGAGCACGTGCGCCAGATCGCCGAAGCGGTCAAACCGCACGCGCCGCGAAAGAAACCTGATCTTCCGGTTCGCTGCCGACTTTCCGGACTCGAGCCCGTGGTCATCGGCCCGGAAACGCTTTTCGTCAACGTCGGCGAGCGCACCAACGTCACCGGCTCAGCGCATTTCGCCAAACTCATTCGCGAAGAAGATTTCGACGCCGCGCTGGCCGTCGCCCGTGACCAGGTGGAAAACGGAGCACAGCTCATCGACGTTAATATGGACGAGGGCATGCTCGACTCCGAAGCGGCGATGAAGCGTTTTCTCAATCTCATCGCCGCGGAGCCGGATATTTCCCGGGTTCCAGTGATGATCGACTCTTCCAAGTGGTCGGTGATCGAAACCGGCCTCAAGTGCATGCAGGGGAAGGGTTTTGTCAATTCGATCAGTCTTAAAGAAGGCGAAGAATCCTTCATCCATCAGGCGAGACTGGTTCGCCGATACGGCGCCGGCGTAGTGGTTATGGCCTTCGATGAAAAGGGACAAGCCGAGACCGTGGAGCAGAAGGTTAAAGTCTGCGAGCGCGCTTTCAGACTTCTGACCGAGGCGGTGGGCTTTCCGCCGGAAGATATTATCTTTGATCCCAACATCTTCGCCGTCGCCACCGGGATCGAGGAGCACAACGACTACGCCCGCGCTTTCATCGAGGCGACGCGAATTATCAAGGAGCGCTTTCCCCTGGTGAAGGTCTCGGGAGGTGTTTCGAACCTCTCCTTTTCTTTCCGCGGCAACAATCCCTTGCGCGAGGCGATGCACTCCGCGTTTCTCTATCACGCCATCAAGGCCGGTCTGGACATGGCTATTGTCAACGCCGGGCGGCTGCCGGTTTACGAAGACATCGAAGCCGACGTTCTGGAACGCATCGAGGACGTGCTCTTCAACCGGCGCAAGGACGCTACCGAACGTCTCCTGGACATCGCCCAAAACGTCAAGGGCCAGGCGCGAAGCAAGAAAGAAGATCTCTCCTGGCGGGAAAAAAACGTCCACGATCGGCTCTCCTACGCGCTGGTGCACGGCATCGACGACTACGTCATCGAGGACACCGAAGAGGCGCGTTCTCAAGCCGAGCGGCCTCTGGAAGTCATCGAAGGTCCGCTGATGGACGGCATGAACGTGGTGGGTGACCTGTTCGGCGCGGGCAAGATGTTTCTTCCCCAGGTGGTGAAAAGCGCGCGGGTGATGAAAAAAGCCGTCGCCTACCTCGAGCCTTTTATGGAAAAGGAGAAGACCGATGCCGGCGGCCGCCGCTCCAACGGCAAGGTGGTGCTGGCAACGGCCAAAGGTGACGTGCACGACATTGGCAAAAACATCGTCGGCGTAGTGCTTCGCTGCAACAGCTACGAGGTCATCGATCTCGGGGTGATGGTTCCGAGCGCGCGGCTGCTGCAGACAGCCCGCGACGAGGGCGCCGATCTGGTAGGCGTTTCCGGCCTGATTACCCCAAGCCTTGACGAGATGTGCCACGTGGCGGCGGAGCTTCAGCGGGAAGGCTTCGACATTCCGCTGCTCATTGGCGGCGCCACTACCAGCCGGGTGCACACGGCGGTGAAGATTTCGCCCAACTATAGCGGACCGACCGTTTACGTTCCGGACGCTTCCCGGGCGGTGGGCGTTGTGGGCAATCTCGTGGGCGCGAAGCGAGAGGAGTTCGCCTCAGGTGTGCGCTCTGAATACGAGGCCATTCGTACCCAGCGCGCCGCACAGCGCAAGGACGCGCGACGGGTGACGCTTGCAGAGGCGCGGGCCAACCGTCACCCGGTCGAATGGGACGGCTATGAGCCGAAGAAGCCTGCTTTTCTCGGGCTCAAATCTTTCGACGGTTATGACTTGGAAGAGCTCGTTCCCTACATCGACTGGACGCCTTTCTTCAAGACCTGGGATATGGCCGGCGTCTATCCTCGCATTCTCAAAGACGAGGTCGTGGGCGAAGCCGCCCGCGGACTTTACGACGACGCGCGGAAAATGCTTGAGCGTATTGTTTCCGAAAAATGGATTACGGCCCGGGCGGTGGTGGGCTTCTTCCCGGCGAATCGCGTCGATGAGGACGACATCGCGATCTACAACGAAGACTCGCGAAAGACGCGTCTCACTACTTTCCATACCCTGCGCCAACAGCTGCTCAGAGACCGCGGCCGGAGAAATTTGGCGCTGGCGGACTTCGTCGCACCGGAAGCAAGCGGCATCGAAGATTATATCGGCGCCTTCGCGGTCACCGCCGGATTCGGCGTCGATGAAGTGGCGGCACGTTTCGAGGCGGAACACGACGATTACAGCGCCATCATGGTGAAAGCGCTGGCCGATCGACTGGCGGAGGCTTTTGCCGAGCGCATGCACGAGCGCACGCGTAAAGAATTCTGGGGCTATGCCTCCGACGAAGCGCTGACAAACCAGGAACTGATCAAAGAAGCCTATACAGGGATCCGCCCGGCGCCCGGCTATCCCGCCTGCCCGGACCATACTGAAAAGCGAATTTTGTTTGACCTGATTGCGGCCGAATCCAACGCCGGTATTACACTGACCGAGAGCTTCGCGATGATGCCCGCGGCTTCCGTGAGCGGCCTTTACTTCTCGCACCCCGAAAGCCGCTATTTCGGCGTCTCCCGGATCGAGCGCGACCAGGTGGAAGACTATGCCCTGCGAAAAGGGATGAGCGTCGAATCCGTAGAGCGCTGGCTGAGCCCGGTGCTCGGATACGACCGCGGGCCTTCGGTCGCGGCGGCCTAACAACAAAATTGCTGGCGCAATACGCTTCGCTATTTCGCCCTACATCGTCATCCCCGCGCAAGCGGGGATCCAGTAGACAAACCTTCCCTATTCAACCTTCGGACTTACTCCAAGCCTCCAGAAAACTCCGCCTGCAAGCGAGCTCATACGGGTTCCTCCCCACCGGTCACGCTAGATCTTTCCTTCGCGAGCCAGCCTGGATTCCCGCAGCCCGATATAAAGCGTGCTGCCGATGATCAGCGCGGCGCCGATCCACATCCACCGATCCGGGATCTCCCCAAAAGCGACGAAGCCGATCGCGCCCGCCCAAACCAGCCGGATGAAATCCGTCGGAATGACCAGCGAGGCGTCCGCCGTCTTCAGCGCCTGGGTCCAGGCGAAGGTGCCCGCGGTGCCGAGAACACCGATGAGTAACAGCCACGCAAGCTGCATCCAGGTGGGCGTGGTCCAGACGAACCAGGCTGGAATCGCCGTCGCGACAATGAGCCACATCGCCGTCCAGGCGACAATGGTCACAGTCTCGTCCGTACGCGCGATAGTTTTGACCAGCACGATGCCCACTCCCCAAAGAATTGCGGCCAGCACGATCACCAGCGAGCCCGCGTCAAACACCGCGAATCCCGGCCGCACGATTACGATTACGCCGGCGAAACCGAAGACGACGGCCGTCCACCTTCTCAAGCGCATGCGCTCCTTGAGAAATATCGCCGCGCCGATGGAGGCGAAGATCACACTGGTAAAGCTCAGGGCCGTCGCGGTCGCGATGGGAACGATGCTAAGACCGTAAAACCAGGTCATGAGAGACAGCCCGCCCACCAGACCGCGAACCGCGAGCAGGCCGGGATTCCGGGACACCAGAACCGAAGGGCCAACCCGCCACATGAGCGGGGCTATGGCGACGAGTCCAAAAATACTTCGAAAGAAAGCAATCTCGAACGGGTGCAGGCTTCCGCTTACGTGACGAACCAGCGCGTGCATGGTCGCGAATATGGCGGTGGCGGCGATGGCGAGCAGTAGCGCGCCGGAGGTGCCGCTGAAAATGAGCGGGATCGGTATAACGACCGGCGGGCGCACCTTCAAACGGTCAGGCGGGAAAGTCTACGAGACAGGTTGCTAACTTAATCGTCTTTCTTCTTGTCGATGCCGAAAATTTGATCGAGCTTCTTCCGGGCGGCTTCCGCTTCGGATTGGTTACCCCCTCCGGTGCTTGTTTCCGAGTCGTCCGCATCGCCAAAAAGCGCTGCCAATTTCGACTTGGCGTCCTCCGCGGCGCTCGAGTCCTTGGCCTGATAAACGCCGGGAATCGGTTTGAAGTATCCGCAAAAGTTAGCCTTTTCCTTATCACGAACCTCGTCGGCAACCGGCTCTCTGCAGCTTCGGCTGACCGAAGTATCATAGAACTCGCACATGCGGCACACGTGCAGGTCGGTGTGGCAGGCGGGACATTCCTCGCGCCGGCTGAAGGGAACCAGCACGTCTTCGAGTGAAAACCCGCATTTCCAGCAAACCAGCGAACTACTCATATCGTCATCATACCCGCGGGCGCGCTCCGGCTCTCATGAGGTTAAACTAAACGTCAATGCCGCATAACGCGCCGCCAGCTGGCCCCGGGTAGATGATACGGACGATTTAAAGGACCCTCCACCACCGATGTGCTTAAAAGTTACAGCAGCCGGAATCTATCGCCGCCTCCGTCGGCCGGCCTTCTTCGTGCTTCCAATTCTGGCGGTTCTAGTTCTAGCCCTGAGTGTCCCGAGGTTCGCGGACTCCGCGTCAGGTCTGGTTATGATTCCCCACGTTGCGCGTTACAGCTTGAGCCGCAATTTCGCCGATCCCGACAGCGGCGTGGCGGCAGTAAAAGGCATCATGGAGGTGCGTCTCGAGATATCCTGCGACGGTTACAGGGTCGATCAATATCTCGGTTTTCACGTTTTGGGCGATGACGAAAGCCAGTTCGAACACCTGGCCTACCTTTCAAGCTTCGAAGACAGGTCCGGCAAGCAGTTTTATTTCGAAGCACGAACCTTCGAGAACCGCCGACTGACGGAGGAACTTGCGGGAAAGGTGACGATCGAAGAATCCGGATTGGGGGAGATTCGCTACTCGCGTCCCGAGACGGTGACCGAGGCGCTTCCCAAAAAGACTGTGTTTCCGATCAAGCACCTCGAGCTGATTATCGAAGCCGCGCTTAAAGGCGAGAAGAGCGCGAGGCACACAGTGTTTGACGGCAGCACCAGGGAAAATCCTTATGAGGTGTCAACGTTCATCGGCGCCGTCGGCGACGGTAAGATCAAAAACATAGCCCTTTTGAGCGGCTCGGCGTTCTGGCCGGTAAGATTGGCATACTTCAAGGTGGGATCCGTGGCTCTGGCACCGGAGTTCGAGATGAGCGCCGAGGTTTTTGACAATGGCGTTATCGGCAACATGATCTACGACTACGGAAACTTTGCCATTGACGTGACGCTTCAAGAGGTGGAGGCGCTGAAAAAGCCGGAATG
>JBFHVA010000028.1:0-23182 GCA_041589735.1 Gammaproteobacteria bacterium
GCCGGTCAGGTCCAGGACCGCCTGCTCCCAGTCAGGCGTGTCGCGATAGTTAATCGTCTGCCAGGCGCCCAGTGACTTTGCCTGCGCCAGCTTGTCGTTGCTGGAGGAGGTGATGATTGCCCGCGCGCCCAACAGGTTCGCGAACTGGAGCGCGAAGATAGAGACGCCGCCGGTGCCAAGCAGCAACACGGTATCGCCTGCTTTGACCTTTCCCTGCTCTACCAGCGAGTTCCACGCGGTCAAAGCGGCGCACGGCAGCGTCGAAGCCTCAAGGTCGGAAAGGTAATCCGGCACCGATACTAGACCGTTGTGGTGAAGCACGACGCTCTCGGCCAGCATGCCGTCCAGGGCGCCACCCAGAGCGCTCGCCATCGCGTCTTGCGCGATCTGACCGTCGATCCAGCGCTGAAAGAAGGTTGCCGCGACTCGATCGCCGGGTTTGAAACGCGCGACCCGGTCGCCGACTTCGATGACCTCGCCGACACCGTCCGAATTGGGAATCCTGGGGTAGGGCAGGTTGCGCGACACCGGGTCCTCTATGGTGGAGAGGTCCCGGTAATTCACCGAGGAGGCGCGCACCCTCACCAGCACCTCGTCCGGACCAGGCCGCGGATCGGGGCGCTCCGTCAGCGCCAGGGCATCAATGCCGTTGTCGGAGTTGATCTCGTATGCCCTCACCTCGAACGCCTCCTTTATGCAAGCCGGATGGCCATATTGTCACATGACGAGCCACTCAAACCGCCTGTCTGGATGCGGCTCCAACGCTTCGACGCCTTCCCGCGGGCGTGAATTGACGTCACTATGCCGCTACCAGTGATGGCGCTTTGATTCAATAAGCGCTGTTCGATGGCAGTCTTGAGCAAGAGATTTAGCAGCTATGAACGATCGGCCGAATTTTCTCATCTTCATGGTGGACCAGTTGAGCGGCACGCTGTTCAACGACGGTCCGGCGGAGTTTCTCGAGGTGCCTAATTTAAGGCGCCTATCCGAAGAGGCGGTGAATTTTTCCGCAGGCTACTGCGCAAGTCCGCTGTGCGTGCCCGCCCGGGCCTCATTTATGAGCGGCAAGCTGCCGTCGCGCACCGGGGTCTACGATAACGCCGCCGAATTTCCGGCTTCGGTGCCGACCTTTGCCCATCTCTTGAGAGGCGCAGGTTACGACACCGTGCTCACGGGCAAAATGCACTTCGTGGGCCCGGACCAGCTGCACGGCTTCGAATCCCGGCTCACTACCGATATCTATCCCGCCGATTTCGGCTGGACCCCGGACTGGTCGAGGCCCGGTGAACGTATTGACTGGTGGTACCACAACATGAGCTCGGTTGTCGGTGCCGGAGTTGCCGAGACCACCAATCAGCTCGAGTTCGACGACGAGGTCGCCTTCACGGCAAGCGCCGAGCTCTACCGGCTGGCCCGCCGCCGCGGCGAACGCCCGTTTTGCATGACGGTGAGCTTTACCCACCCCCACGATCCTTACGTAACGAGAAAAAAGTACTGGGATCTCTACGAGGATGCGACTTTGCCCATGCCCGCGATCGGCTTGATTCCATACGCGGAGCAGGATCCCCACAGCCGGCGGCTGCTCGAGGCATGTGACGCCTCGCGCTTCGAAATAAGCGAACAAAACGTGCGCGACGCGCGACGCGCCTACTTCGCGAACGTGAGCTATTTGGACGAAAAAATCGGCGAGATCCTGGACGTGTATCGGGCCTGTGGCCTGGACCGGAATACGGTGATCGTGTTTCTGTCCGATCACGGCGACATGCTTGGGGAGCGCGGGCTGTGGTTCAAGATGAGCTGCTTTGACAGCTCGGTGCGCGTGCCTTTGCTGATCCACGCGCCTGAACGGTTTGCGTTCCGAGACGTGTCCGCACCGATATCGACCCTGGACCTGCTGCCGACGTTTCTGGACCTTGCCGCAATTGACGGCAGCGAATTCGAAGAAGAGCTGGACGGCTCAAGCCTTGCGCCCATTCTCGAAGGTGAAGATCCTCCGTCGGACCGAGGCGTGGCTGCGGAATACGCCGCCGAAGGTGCAATTGTGCCGCTGGTCATGCTGCGCCGGGGGCGCTTCAAGCTGGTTCATTGCGAAGCCGATCCAGCGCAGCTTTTTGATCTGGAAACGGATCCAGGCGAGCAGCACAATCTTGCCGCAGATCCGTCTTATGCCGATCAACTGTCAATGCTCAAAGGCGAAATGAATGCGCGCTGGGATCTGGAGCGCTTCGATCAGGAGGTGCGCAGCAGCCAAAGAAATCGCCACCTGGTTTATGCGGCATTGCGCAGTGGAAAATATCATCCCTGGGATCATGAGCCGGTGCAAAACGCAGCGAACCGCTACATGCGCAACCACATGGACTTGAACGTGCTGGAAGCAAACGCGCGTTTCCCGCGCGAGCGCGCCTGAATCACTCACCTTCAAACTACGAAAGAACGTGAAAACTACCGATCGGCTCAAGCCTGGATTGAAGGGTGAAAAGACGATTGTCGTTGCGGAAGAGCACACCGCACCCCACGTTGGCAGCGGCGTGGTGGCGGTGCTGGCCACCCCGGTGATGGTTAATTTATTGGAGGCTGCGGCTCTGGCCGCGGTGGAGAAATTCCTGCCCGCCGGCTATCAGACGCTCGGAACCGTGCTCGAAATCAAGCATTTCGCCGCTACGCCCGTTGGCCTCCGGGTCAGGGCCTTCGCTGAGCTGAGGGCGGTGGAAGGACGAACGCTCGTCTTCGCACTCAGGGCCGAAGACGAATTGGAAACCATCGGCGAGGGGAGCCACGAGCGCGTGGTCGTCAACGTTGATCGCTTCGAGCAGCGGGTGAAGAAAAAATTACAATCGCCCGGTTAGGGCGGCGGAATCTGCACCTTCACCCAGTAGGCGACGTCCGAGTGAGCCGGACCGAGCGACCGCACCTCCGCCTTGAGGCCCGTGGCAAGATCCGGAAACTCGCCATCCAGCGTGGTCTGGCCGAATTGCGATCGATCAAGCCAGATCTTGGTGCTATTGGTCAGGCGAAAGTCGCGCTCGCCGCCATTGACCTCGATCGTCAGGATTTTGGCGTCGTCATCCACGTCGACTATCGTTCCCGCGGTCAGATACTTGCTCGCCAGGGACGGGTACGCGCCCACCGGGATGTGGCGTTCGGTCATTTCCTGGGCACTGGCCAGGGTCGCAAAAAGCACAAGAATCACAGCCAGAATTTCAAAACCGGTTCTGATCCGTCGATTACATTTCATGGTCAAAATCCCTCGGCCGCGGCGTCACGAATTCGTGAGCTCGCCTTTGGCGTCTTCTAGCGCTTGTAGCGATCGATTGGCAAATTGTTTCTTACGGAAGAAACTCCGCCTCGCCTTATCGGCGAGCCGGCCGGCGCGCTTCAGGTGCGCAACCGCCTCGGGGTGCAAACCGGCGCCCGTCAGGACCATCACGGCGTCCTCAATCTCGAAGGCAGCGATCCTGAGTTGCTCATCGAAGTCGCCGAAAAGTGCAAATCGTCTTCCGAGTCCGCCCTCGATGAGTTCGACCGAAACGCGGATGTTCTCCAGCGCGTTGATGACACGGAGAAACGCCGCCACTGCCACGACCTGAGTCGCTTCAAGGTCTATGCCAACACCGTTGGGATCGATGCTGGCAAGAAACTGCCCCGAAGGCGAGTTATTGAATGCGTCGCTGTTATAAAAGGCGACCGACCCTTCCACAGTCTCGATGGAATTGTTGTGGAAAAAGGGACCCGTGTCTGCCGCTTCCACCAGTGGCGGGGTGTTGAAAGTGCCGTCGCCGGGGACGCCGAAACCGTCGTCCGGCGGAACCCGCTCGCCAATCTGATCGATGGGCTGATCGATGAGGTTTTCGACACCGGTATTGAAATTGGCGTTGCCGCCATCTTGTCCGCCGACGGTCGCGTTGGCTCCGGCGTTTCGGTGGCAGATATTGCACTTGCCGAGCGTGTTGTCGAGAAAGATCTCCTGGCCGCGCTGCGCCACCGAGCCTTTGAGCTCCAGCGGAAGGTCCAGATCTTCCTGCCGGCCAAGAGCGAGCTGAAACGCCTCCAGCGCGTCGAGTTCCTCCTCCGTCGGCAGTCTGAAGTCGACTCCGGGCACCCGGTTCGTAGTCAGGGTGAAGTGCTGAATCACGGCACCGACGGCGAAGGCCCGCAGGCTGCCGTCCAGGGGCGCGCCGTCTCCGGACCAGCCCGTGCGCGGCCCGCCGGGACTGTCCACCGATTTGCTCAGTCCTAAGGTGTGGGGAACACCGCGCTGGGTAAAGATATTCTCCAGATCCGAGAATCCGTCTAGATTCTCGAGGATCAGCCCGAACTGGCGCATCAGGCGCGGGTTCTCGAAATTAGCGCCGAGGTCCGGCTGGGTTTCGGCCACGAATAAGGGATCGTCGTCGGGCAGCGTGGCTATGAAAGCGGCGTCGATCGCGAAGTTATTCTCGGCACGGTGACAAGTGCCGCAGGTGCGGCCGTTGCCGTCGAAGGTTTCGTCGAAAAAAATCTCCCGCCCTTCGGTAATAAGCTGTTGCTCTGGCGTCAACTCGGGTGGGGGTTGCTCGCAGCCGTTCAGCGCGAACAGGGGCACGACTGCGCCGACGAGGTACAAAATCCACGGCAGCTTCCGGCTTCTGGCAGGATTCGATGCCATGCTGCCCTCCTTGCTGCTTCCGCGACCTGGAAAGGTTCAAAGCGGCCGCAGGCGCTTCGAGGTCCGGGCCTTGAATTGCCTAACCGCCGCGAAATTACGAATAAGAAGGAGTATAAGTTCGCCGTGTCGAAAATATCGTGACTCAGTTGGCACCACTAGGGTAAAAGAAATTATCGTGTCTAAAAAAGGAAGTTGATGGCTTTGGCCGCGCGATGTGAACATGATTTCAAGCGGAAGATCAGAAATGAAAATTGGATTTATCGGACTTGGTAATGTCGGAGGTAAACTCGCGGGAAGCCTGCTTCGCAACGGATTCGATATTACGGTACGGGATCTCGATCCTGCGGTCGCGAAGCCGCTACTGGACAAGGGCGCAAAATGGGCGGACTCGCCCAAGTCGCTGGCCGAAGCGACTGACCTGATTATTACCTGCCTTCCGAGCCCTGCGGTCTGCGCTACGGTGATGGAATCGGAAGACGGAGTATTGCAGGGGCTATCCGAAGGAATGATCTGGGCCGAGATGAGCACCACGGACGAGGCCGAGGTCAAACGCCTCGGCACGCTGGTGAGCAAGAAAGGCGCGTCTCCGGTGGATTGTCCTGTCTCGGGCGGTTGCCATCGCGCCGCCAGCGGCAACATTTCGATCTTCGTTGGCTGCGAGCGGGAAGTTTTCGAGCGATTGCTTCCGGTCATCAAGGCCATGGGGCGTCAAATTCTCCATACCGGACCGCTGGGCACGGCGTCCATGCTCAAGGTTGTGACCAACTATCTCGCTACGGCCAACCTTTTGACGCTGTGCGAAGCGTTGGTGACCTCCAGGATGGCGGGCCTGGATCTCAACACCACCTACGAAGCCATCCGTATCTCGTCCGGAAATTCATTTGTGCACGAAACCGAGAGCCAGGTGATTCTGAACGGCAGCCGCAACATCAACTTCACCATGGATCTGGTGATTAAGGATATGAAGCTGTTTCAGGCGGTGGCTCAGCGCGCCGGCGTGCCGCTTGAGGTTGCGCCCCTATTGCTTGGGATATTCGAAGACGGCATCAGCCGCTACGGTCCGCGGGAGTGGTCCCCCAATATCATCAGGCGCTTGGAGGAGGCGTGCGGCGTCGATATTCGCGCGCCGGGATTTCCCGCAGAGATGATCGATGACGAGCCGGAATCAACCGGCTACGAGGTGATACCCGAGCGCTGAGGCCGCGACCAACGGAAACCGGATACATCCCGCGGTTAGAAGCAGGCCGGTGTTCATGATTCGACGGGCAAAGGCCGCGGCCCGCCCAGTGCAAAGCCCTGGCCGTAGTCGATGCCGATTTCATTCAGCACCTTTACGCATTGGTCTGACTCCACGTATTCCGCAACTGTTCGCAGCTTTAGCGTTTCCGCCACGCTGTGAATGGCTTCCACCATGGCTCTGTCGCTGAGATCACTTTCAATGTTGCGAACGAAACTGCCGTCGATTTTCAGGTAGTCCACAGGCAGTCCCTTGAGATAGGCAAAAGAAGACAAACCGCTGCCAAAATCGTCGAGGGCGAACTCGCCACCGATTTCTTTGATTTTCTTCATCAATTCCCGCGCCGCATCCAGGTTACGGATTGCGGCGGTCTCGGTGATTTCAAAGCAGATCCGGCCCGCAACATCGTGGAACTTCTTGAACTGTGCTTGCAGGAATTTCAGAAACTCGGGATCGTTGATGGAGTTACCTGAAAGATTGATGGAAATCTGCGCCTTAGATTCACCTGGAAACAGATGGGAAAAATTTCGAAATGCGGTCTCCACCACCCACCGGTCAATTCGATGCATCAGTCCGTAGCGCTCCGCGGCGGGAATGAATCCAACGGGAAACACGAGCTGGTCGTCGACGTCGAGCATGCGAACCAGAAGCTCGTAACGCCACGGCCGCGTCGGACTCCCGCTTCCGAGTTCGAATATCGGCTGATAGTGCAGCACGAACTTGTCGTTCTCCACCGATCTCTGAATGTCCGCCGCGCGCAGAATTTCCCGGTGGCGTGGATCCGAGCCGTTCATATCCGCCTCGTACACGTGCACACGGTTTCGGCCCAGATCTTTCGCCGCGTAACAGGCAACGTCTGCGTGTGTCAACAGCTCTTCGCCTGACTGCACATCACCCGCGATCGGCACTACGCCGATACTGACTCCGATTTCGTAAGTCCGCTCTTCCCACGAAAATTCCAGCCGACGCACCGCGGCAGTGAGTTTCTCCGCTATTTCGACCGCTTTCTCAACGGGACAATTATCCAAAAGCACGCCAAACTCATCGCCGCCAAGGCGCGCGACCGTGTCGCGCTCGCGAACCTGGTCTTCAAGCAGCCTTGCCAACCTTTTTAGCAGCTCGTCGCCGGCGCGGTGTCCCGCGGTATCGTTGACAATCTTGAACTGGTCCAGGTCGAGGTAGCAAAGCGCATGTTTTGAATCGTATTTCTTACTGCTTTCCAAAGCTCTTTCGAGCCGTTTATCGAACTCACGCCGATTGCAAAGTCCGGTCAGCGGATCGTGGCTCGCTTGGTGGGCAACCTCGCGAACCATGCGGCGCGATTCGGTCATGTCATTGAAGACGAGAACCACGCCCAAAATTCGGCCGTCACGGTTCCGTATGGGCGCGGCTGAATCCTGGATCGCGTATTCCTGGCCGGAGCGGCTGATCAGTACCATCTGATTGACAAAGGTTACGATGCGCTCCTGCTCAAGACAGAGCTTTACCGGATCTTCCGCCGGCTCCCGCGTCGCTTCAACGATGGCGCGGAATACGGACCTTATCGGTTGACCCTTGGCTTCCTCTAAGCTCCACTCTGTGAGCTTCTCCGCGACAGGATTGAGGTACTCGATGATTCCCTCGCTATCGGTTGTAATCACGGCGTCGCCAATGGAGTGAAGAGTTACTTCCGCCCGATCCTTCTCAGTCTGGAGCGCATGCTCGGTCTGCTCGCGCTGTTGAATCTCGCCCCGCAGCTTGAAGTTGGCGCCCGCGAGTTGGATCGCCCACTCCTCGTCCAGTATTCGTCGACCGGAAAGAGACAAGAGAAATATGCCGAGAAGCGCCGTAAGACAAAGCGCTCCGGCGAGCAGGGCCCACGCCTGCCAGTTGGCAAAGACTGAAAAGTAATCCGGAGCGGGGGTGACCACGAGTCGCCAATCCCGGCCCGCCATCGGATAGGTATTTGACCAGCTCAGTGTGTGTTCGCTGAGCTCGGTAACGTGTTCAGTCAGCGTATCGGGCCGTCCAGATCCATCCACACGGTAGGCGGCAAGCAATCCGGGAGCATTGCCAGGCTGATCGTCGAACAGCCGGACGTCCAGATTTTTAACGTGCATGCCTTGCAGCGCCGTGAGCAGAACGTCACCGACGCGAAATACGCCGACGGTATAGCCCAGCAACCGCGAGCGCCTTTTTTCGATATCCGCGGGTACCGCGCCGCCCTCGTAAACCGGCACGAAAACCAGCACGCCCGCCTGGCTGCCGGATTCCTGCACCAGCGTGATTGCGCTGGTTGCGACAGCCCCGCCGCTGTCGCGCGCCTTGTCCAGCGCGATCCGTCGATCCGGATTGGAGTAGACGTCGTATCCGAGGGCGTTCTTATTGCCTTCAAGCGGCTCTATGTAGTTGACGAACACGTACTCGGCCCGATCGCTTGCCGGAACTATCTTTCCACCCCTCAGCTCCCGGATCGTGAATCCATCCAGGCCGTCCCGACGAGCAGCCGCTTCGTAACTTTCCCTTTCTGATCGCTGTATGCGCGGATTCCAGGAAAGCGCCTGGATGCCGGGAACCCGATTTAAAGCTCGATCCACGTACTGCTTGAACTCGTCCCGCGTGACCACGGACGACGCGGCGTAGAAGCTCTGAAGGGAATAGACCACCTCCAGATAGACAGCCAGGCGCCGCGCAAGCGCGTCGCCCACGCTCACGGCCTCGCGCTCGAATTCAAGCTGAAGTCGCCGCCGTTCGTGCAGATCCGAGGCAAAGAATCCCGACGTGACCGCAATCAGCGTCAGCGAAAGGGGCAACGCCACCGAGGTGAACCGCCGCCGCCAGAATACTCTCGGCTTGCCCAGCCCGATGTAGGCCAGCGGAAGCACGAGCAGAACGCCAACGACATCGCCCGTCCACCAGGTGAACCATTGAATTGGAAAATGCTCGGGATTGCTGGTTCCGGCTAACAGAAGCGTGGTGGCACCCCAGGTGGCGCTTACCAGGCAGGCGAGCGGTCCACCCAATCCAAGCACACCGACAATGGAGCTGGTTTCGAGCAGCCCCGGATCGCGTCGGAAGATCGAGCCCACCAAACTGGCCGCAAGCAACGCCTGCAGCGACGCGCCGAGGCCAATGCTCGCCGAGATGAGGAACGCGCTCGTAATGGAGCCTCCTGCGGCCCCGTCTAGCGCGGTTAGTATGTTAGCCAGCAACGAGCCGATTAGAATGCCAGGCCAGAGTTGGCGTCCGTAGAGCAACAGCGCGGCGAGGGCGACTCCGGCGGCCGGCCACACGGCGGTGGCGTAACCGGGAGGAATGGCGAGGAGCAGGCTGAGGCGAGCAGTGACGAAGTATATGGCAGCGAGCGCAGCGACAGCCCCGAGGAAGGCCAGACCGGAGATCCCCTTTTTGGGCAAATCAGGATCGAGCGCAGTCGCCCGACCCGGCTGTTGCGCTATATCGTCACTGCTCATGGCGCAGAGACTCCTTTCTCTTTGAGTCTAGTGCAAAAAAAAGGCCGATATGCGCAAGTGAGTCTGAAACCAATGCCCGCGCTCGGCCACTCGAGCTCTGCAGGTTTATCGGCCTCAGCTCGATATCGCTTTAGCGCGGCCATCTCTTCAAAATGTGCACTTGGGCTTAAAACGCCGGCCGGTCCGGGGGAAGCGTTCACCCATGTCGCACTTCACCGATGGGCCGTTGAGTTACTTAGCAGCTCAATAACCTCCGAGTCGCCTACGTCATACCAATGCTCGTAGGCGTCGGCGACAGCGAAGCTGAAACCGCCGCGGACGTTTGCACACCATGTCTCGTCAGCCAGCTCGGCGATGGCCGCCAGCGAGCTGGCATGACCCGTCGGCACCACCACCACCACTCGGTCAGCGCCCAGGTGCCGCAAGGCGGCAATGGCTACCCTCATAGTGGAGCCCGCAGCGATTCCGTCATCGACAGTGAGCACGGTGCGCCCAACGAGCTCGGGAAGCCGTCGATCACCGCGTAGCAGCGTCAGTCTGTGCTCTACTTTGGACCGCGCTTTTGCAGTGCTCCGTTTTACCGCATCCGGAGAAAGCCCGAGCCGAAGCACGGTGGTCTCGTTCAGCCACATGCTGCCGTCGAAGGCAACGGCGCCAAAGCCGGATTCGGTATTCCAGGGCAGCAGGATCTTGCTGACCGGCAGCACGTCCAGTTCGAGATTAAGTCCGGCCGCGATTTCGGCGGCTACAGGAACACCACCGGCCGGAATGGCCGCAACCAGCGCGCCACTGTCGCGAAATTCATGCAGCATTCCGGCAAGGCGCTGGCCGGCCTCCGCGCGATTGGCGAAGACGGGCGCCCGGTCGCGCAGCGAGGGCTCGTCGTGGTAGCTTGCCATCTGGTTAAAAACTTTACGGCGAAAAGCTGATTCTGCCACAGGAAATTCTGCCGCGGCCGAACGACGCTTGTTGTCTGGTCGCTCTCTCAACCTGAAATTTCACACCATGAGCCGAACCTACGAAGCCAAAGCGCGTCGGCTGGTGCTGGTGCTCGGCGACCAGCTTCAGGCTGATTCGGCTGCGTTCGATAATTTCGACTCGAAACAGGACGCCGTTCTCATGGTGGAAGCCAGGCACGAGGCGGAATACGTGCCGCAGCACAAGAGCCGCCTGGTGCTTTTCTTTTCCGCCATGCGCCATTTTCGCGACGAGCTCGAGGACAAGAGTACGCGCGTTCATTACGCCGAACTCGACGATCGAAACAACCGCGGCAATTTCGGCGAGGAACTAGAGCGTTGGATCAACAAGACGCGCCCGGAATGCGTAAGCGTCGTCCAGCCCGGCGATCAACGTGTGCTCGAGACGCTCAGGCGCCACGCCAAGCGCGCCGATTGTTCGCTGAATATTCTCGAGGACCGGCATTTCCTCTCCCAGCCAGACGAGTTCGGGACGTTTGCCGAAGGGAGAAAATCGCTTCTGATGGAGCACTTCTACCGCCAGATGCGAAAGAAGACCAAGACGCTGATGAAAAACGGCGCGCCGGTCGGAAACAGGTGGAATTTCGATGCCGACAATCGGGAAACTTTCGGCAAGTCCGGGCCGCCGAAGATTAAAGCCCCGCGTTCGTTCCGCCCCGACGCGGTGACGAAGAAAGTCATGCGCATGGTGGAACGGGAGTTTCCCGAGGCGCCGGGAAAACTGGACGCCTTCGATTATCCGGTCAATGCAAAGCAGGCCAGAGAGGCGCTTCGCGATTTCATCCAGCACCGGCTCGAACGGTTCGGCAGGTTCCAGGACGCGATGGTGAGTGAGGAACCCTATCTATACCACTCCCGGCTGTCTTCCTCCCTTAACCTTCACATGCTCGATCCCCGCAAGGTCATCGACGCGGCGGTGGACGCTTACGAAAAAGGCGACGCGCCGATTAATGCGGTGGAGGGCTTTATTCGCCAGATCCTGGGATGGCGGGAGTATGTTCGCGGCATCTACTGGACCCGCATGCCGGAATACGAGAATTTGAATGCGCTGGATGCGGACAGGCCCGCGCCTGCGTTCCTGTGGAGCGCCGAAACTGAGATGAAGTGCGTGCGACAGTGCGTCAAACAGCTCGTGGATCACGCCTACGCGCATCATATTCAGCGACTCATGGTGCTGGGCCTTCTTTCCATGCTGCTCGGTGTTCGCCCCTACGACGTGCACCGCTGGCACATGTCCATGTACATCGATGCCGTAGACTGGGTCTCGCTCCCGAACGTGCTCGGCATGAGCCAGTACGCCGACGGCGGAATCGTAGGCACAAAGCCCTACTGCGCCACCGGCGCTTACATCAACCGGATGAGCGACTACTGCAGCGGGTGCCGCTACAACCCGAAAAAGGCCACCGGCGACGATGCGTGCCCTTTCACCACTCTTTACTGGGATTTTCTCTCCCGCAATCGCAACCACCTCAAGGGTAATCGCCGCATGACCATGCAGTTCAAGAACCTCGATCGAAAGTCGAGGAGTGAAATACGCTCAATCAAAAGCCAGGCCGAGCGCGTCGCCCGCGATCTCACCAGTGACGAATACCTGTAAGTGATCGAGGACGCCCGCATCCAGTGCCTGAACGACGATCCGCCCGACGAGGACGGTGAATTTGTCCTCTACTGGATGCAGCAGTCTCAAAGGGCGCATTTCAATCACGCCCTCGAGCACTCGATACGGATTGCCAATCAGCGCGGCGAACCGCTGGTTGTGGTATTCGGACTGACGGAGAATTATCCCGAAGCGAACGAGCGCCACTTCGCCTTCATGCTCGAAGGCCTCGCCGAGACAGAGCAGGAGCTGAGAAAGCGGCGAATCCAGATGGTGGTGCGCCGGGGCGCTCCCGACGAGGTGGCCCTCGAGCTCGGCAGGCGGGCCAGCGTGATCGTTTGCGACCGGGGCTACCTTCGACACCAGCGCCAGTGGAGAAAAAGCGTCGCCGAACGGGCGGATCGTCGAGTCGTCCAGGTGGAATGCGATGCCGTGGTCCCGGTGGAAGTGGCGTCCGGTAAAGCGGAGTTCGCAGCCCGCACCATTCGACCCAAGCTCAACCGCCGGCGGGAGGAGTTCTTACGGGGAGTGAGTGAATCCCGGCTCGAGCGCTCCTCAAGTCGCCTCAAGCTGCCTCGAGGCCTGGATATTTCTGACCCGGAAAAAACGCTGAAAAAGTTGACACTGGATCGTAGTGTCGCTCCGGTCGACTGGATTCATGGCGGCACCCAGCAAGCGAGGGCTCAGCTTCGCCGATTTCTCTCGAGCGCGCTCGACGGCTACGATAACGCCCGCAACGATCCTGAGTCGCCGCGCTGCTCTATGCTGGCCCCCTACCTACATTTCGGACAGATTTCACCGATCGAGGTGGCGCGCAAGGTCATCGCCGCCAAGGCGCCGTCTGAAGCCGACAAGGAAGCTTTCCTCGAAGAGCTGATCGTGCGCCGGGAACTCGCTATCAATCACGTCTATTTCAGAAAAAACTACGATCGCTACGAGACGCTTCCCGACTGGGCGAAGAAGTCGCTTTCGAAGCACAAAAAGGACAAGCGTCCGCATGGTTATTCCCGAAAATCTTTCGAGATGTCGAAGACCCACGACGAATACTGGAACGCCGCCATGACTGAGATGCGCGTCACGGGCTATCTACACAATCACATGCGCATGTACTGGGGGAAGAAGATCCTGGAATGGTCGAACACGCCGCAATCCGCGTTCAAAACCGCGCTTTATCTCAACAACAAATATTTTCTCGACGGGCGCGATCCCAACTCGTATGCCAACGTAGCCTGGATCTTCGGCCTCCACGACCGCCCGTGGCAGGAGCGCACAGTATTCGGCAAGGTGCGCTACATGAACGCCAAAGGGCTCGAGCGCAAATTTGACGTGAAGTCGTACGTTGAAACAGTAAACGAGCGGGTTTCAGAAATTACATAACGCACATGTTCTAGCCGCGGGTCTGTGCAGTTACAGCTTTTACGAGTTTGCCTATGGTCAGCCCCTGGACCAGGATGGAGAACACCACCACGGTGTAGGTAACGGTGAGGATCAGATCGCGCTCTGGTCCCGCCGGGATGGAGAGCGCGAGCGCCACCGATATCCCACCGCGCAGACCGCCCCAGGTGAGGATGCGGATCGCTCCCGGGGTGAAGGAGCGGTGAAATTCCAGCAGCCTAACCGGCGCACCGACGCAAACAAAGCGTGCCAGCAACACCATGGGTATGGCGATCAGACCGGCAGTGAGCGACGCGCCGCTGAGCTCCAGTATCAACAGCTCCAGGCCGATGAGCACGAACAGCACGGTGTTGAAGATCTCATCCACCAGCTCCCAGAACAGATCCAGGTGTTCCCGGGTCCGCTCCGACATGGCAAGACGCCGGCCGTGGTTTCCGATCACCAGGCCTGCGACCACCATCGCAATGGGACCGGAGGTATGGATGGCGACGGCGAAGCTGTAACCTCCCATCACAACGGCCAGCGTGATTAGAACTTCCACGCTGTAGTCGTCAACGCGGCTGAGCATCCAGTAGGCAATGCCACCGAGAACGAGCCCGAAAACAATCCCACCCAGAGCCTCCTCAGCAAACAGAAGCGCGATGTGCCCGGGCGACGGTTCCTGGCCGCCGGTCACCAGCTCCAAAAGGACGATAAAAACCACCACACCGATGCCGTCGTTGAACAGTGACTCACCGGTAATTTTGGTTTCCAGCGACTTCGGCGCGCCCGCAGATTTGAGTATGCCCAGCACCGCGATGGGATCGGTGGGCGAAATCAGCGCGCCGAACAAAAGACAATAGGTGAAGCCGATCTCGAATCCGAGCGCCTGACTGAGAAACCAAAACAGCGTGCCGACTACGAATGTAGAGGCCACCGTGCCGAAAGTAGCGAGAGAGCCCACGATCCATTTCTGTGCCGCCAGGTCCCGCAAGTTCACGTGTAACGCACCGGCGAACAACAGGAAGCTGAGCATTCCGTGCATCAGCGTCTTGTTGAAGTCGATGGAGAGAATGAATGCTTCGGCCTTAAGCTGAATGTCTCCCAGTCCGAGCTTGCCCAGCGCGAGCAAGGCCAGCGACAGACACAATGCGATCAGCATGAGGCCGATGGCCGACGGCAGCCGCACATAGCGATAGTTCAGGTAGCTGAAGACCGCAGACAGCGTGATCAGTACCGCGGCAGCGTCAAGAATGTTCATGCGCTAAAGACTAGCAGCTTGCGCACGCAGACCGTGAACAGTTGTATTTGCAGGACTCATTTAGGGAAGTGAACGAGCGCAGCGAAAACCGATGTGGCGGTGGCCGCTTTGTGGCGCGCGGGAAAATCCGCTTCGGAAATAGCCGGTAAGCTGATCCGGGTCGGTGTCGAAGACATAGTCACCGCCCCGGGTCACCCGCTCACCGGGCAACAGGAGATCTTCCCTGCCGTCAGTCGCAACATAGGGATACGGTTTATATAGCGTCGACGTCCACTCGGCGAGGCTGCCAGAAAGATCCAGTACGCCATCAGGCGTCGCGCCCTCGGGGCGGGAGCCCACCGGCGCGGTCACGCCGGAAGGATAGCGGGAATAAACCAGGCGGTCTTTAGGCGGCGCTTCGCCCCAGGGATAGGTTCGACCCTCTTGGCCTCGCGCCGCCGCTTCCCACTCGGCTTCTGTCGGCAAGCGGGCGCCGCGCCATGCGCAGTAATTTCGAGCGCCGCGCCAGGTGGACTCCGCCACCGGGTGGTCCTCAAAGCCGCTCGCCGCGACAAAACGGAGCCCGCGTACCTCGATGCGCACCTGATCATCGTCGAGACCGATAATTGGGTAGCGGTCAGAGCGGATCCCCTGCTCCAGCAGCTCCGGCCAGGTGGCGTCGGTGAAGTGCTCCGGTTTTGCCTCGCTGTAGGCAAAATCAGCGCGCACTTTCAAATCCAGCGCGTTCAGATACTCCGCGAACTGCGCGTTGGTCACTTCGGTTTTGTCCATGGCAAACGCCTCCAGCGATACCATATGCGCCGGCCGCGCGTCCGAGCGGGCTCCTTGATGTCCGATGGGGTACGCGCCGGCGGGAAAAGCGATCATGCTTTCACCGGCGGCCGCGGAAAGCGGCGCCCGCTCGGGATCCATGCCAAGTTCGGGGAGCGTGCCGGGGCCACGCGCCAAAGCGTTCACCCACATCAGCGAGAGCCCAAGTGCGACCAGCAAACGCGCCCTCGCTTTCCGAGAAGGGTCCAGGCCGGTTTCCTGGTAAGACATGACTGTAACTTCATCCAGCGGGTTGTGTGTGGACGCCCGATCTAAACATGCCGGGGCCGGTTGTTCCCACCCTTTCCGGAAACCCGCGCCGATGCGGGCCTGCGGCGGGCGCTCATTTTTTTGCGGCGCAGAGTCCCCCGCCCGTTGCCATAGCAAGGCACAGCGTCACGCGGATCCGAATTCGAAAAACCGTGGTAATGTACGTAGTCCCAGTTTCAAACCCGGTGGTCGCTGGACCCGAAATTCTCGAGCAGACCTCAGACGATGAGCCTGGCGTATGACTGAAGACAAATTCAAAGCGCAGGCACGCGCAATCATCGAGGGCTGCCCGTTCAACATGGAAGACGCCATTGCCGATGACCTGCGCGAAGCTGATGCGGTGAATCAAAGCTTGCGCGGAGAATTGTCGTGGGCCCTGGATATGCTGGAGCGCCACGCAAAATCAACTGCGCTAATCGAAAAAGTGCGAGAAAAGCGAAAATTACTCTCGCAAAAATAGAAGAACTGAGCAAACAACTTACCTACTTTGATATCGGGCTGCGCGCGGCCCCCACTCTAACCCATGAATAAGCAAACCAGCGACTTTCAGCTTTTTCACGAGTTTTACAAAGCGGCCAAAGAGAAACTGTCGCAGGGACCCTGGGACTACCTAGTCGGCGCCTCAGAGACCGAGACCACGCTCAAGCGTAATCGCGCTGCTTTTGATTCGGTTGCTTTTCGGCCACGAGTGCTGCGCGACGTGGACAAGGTCGACATCTCAGCGATCTTGCTCGGACAAAGGCTGCGCATGCCCGTGGTGCTCGCGCCTATCGGCTCGCTGCAGGATTTCCATCCGGAAGGCGGCGCCGCAGTCGCGCGCGCCGCGGATCAATTCGGAACCATCAGCATCCTGAGCTCGGTAAGCCACCCGGGACTCGAAACCACCGCCGCGGCCTGCCAGGGGCCGAAGATTTTTCAACTCTATGTACGCGGCGATAAAGCCTGGGTCGAGGATCACATTCGCCGCGCTATAGACGCCGGCTACGTGGCTTTCTGCTTCACGGTCGACTTGGATTACTACATCAAGCGCGAGCGGGACATCGCTAAACGCTATGTCACCACCGGCAGAAGGCTGGCGGGAAAAAACGAGGAGCACCAGCGCCGATTCTCCTGGAAAGACATCGCGCGGATCCGCGAGCGCTTCGATATTCCGCTGATCGTCAAGGGCATTGCCACAGCGGAGGATGCAAAGCTGGCCGTCGAGCACGGCATCGAAGTGGTGTACGTCTCCAATCACGGCGGCCGGGAGCTGGACCACGGCCGCGGCGCCCTCGACGTGTTGCCCGAAGTGGTGGAGGCGGTACAAGGCAAAGCGGAAATCATCCTGGACGGCGGCATCCTGCGCGGTAGCGACGTGGTCAAGGCGATGGCGCTTGGCGCCAACGCGGTGGGTATCGCCAGACTCTACGGCTTCGCCTTCGGCGCCGCGGGCGAAGCTGGTGTGCTGCGGGTGCTCGAAATTCTGGAAGACGAAATCCGATCGACGCTCGGCCTGCTGGGCGTCACCGGCTGGTCGGAGCTCGATCAGAGCTATCTGCACTTCGGCGCGCCCCTGGTGTACGAGCCGGGCTATAGGAGCGCATTTCCGTTACTCGAAGAGGAATATTAGGTCGACGCGCCGCTTGGCGATTCGCCGAATCCTGCCGGTAATCTTTCGCTTAGAAGTGATAAGGGAGTAGTCAGCAGTTGATATTCGTTAGCCCCGGAGATGCGGGAACGAATGCGTAGGAACATGATCGGGTTCCGGTTAGGATTTCGAGTCACGAGTTAAGGAGTGCTTGAGAAGATGAGCGGAAATGCGAAAGAGCTCCATGGCCAGGTGGCGCTGGTAACGGGTAGTGCTAAGAACATCGGGCGGGCCATCAATCTGGCGCTCGCGGACGCCGGGGCCAAGGTGGTGATCAACGCCCTCATTTCAGCGGACGAGGCGCGCGCTCTGGCGGAAGAGATCGAGTCGGCCGGCGGTGAAGCCATGGCTCACGTGGCCGATATCCGCGACCCCGCCGCCGTGACCAAGATGATGGACGCGGTGGCGGAACGATTCGGCGGTTTAAATATTCTTGTGAATAACGCCTCGCTGCGTCAGCTGCAGCCGCTGGAAGAAATGACTCTGGAGCGCTGGCGGGAAATCTACGCAGTCACTGTGGAAGGCGCGATGCTGTGCGCGGTGGCGGCACTTCCCTATTTACGCAAGTGCGGCAACGGCACCGTGATCAATATTTCGGGTATCGCATCCCAGGTGGGAGTCAAAGATCGTCTTCATGCCGCCAGCGCCAACGCGGCACTCGAGGGCATGGCCCGATCGTTAGCCCACGAGCTCGCCCCCTACGGCGTCACCGCTAACGCCATTTCTCCGGGCTTTATCGACACGGTGCGCGGCGCTACAGCTGGTAAGGCCCCGGCGAGCATCGCGGCGACGGGCAACCTGCTGAAACGAAAAGGCAAGCCGGAAGAGATCGCCGCTATGGTGCGCGCGCTTTGCGGACCGGCCGGTCGTTATGTCACCGGACAGACCATCTGCGTCAACGGCGGGATGTATCTGACTTAATCGCCGTCGAAATCAGCCGCGAGCTCTGTCCACTGTACCGGGCTCACCCGGGCGACGACGCTGAAGCCGCCGTCGCCGTCGGGTAGAAACACCACGCCCTCCGCTTCACCCGGATAGACCGGGGTCGAATCCCGCGCCACGTTGCCGTGGGCGACGATCACCGTGTTGCTGCCGGGGTCAGGCTGCGTCGCAAGTCGCGCCCGCGCGGTCTTTATGATGGCTGCGCGACCGCCGAAAAACTCGGCCACCCGCATATTCATGACGTCGGTCGTCTTCTCGACCTGCCCGAGGCCCATGAGACTCGCCGTTTCCACTGTGCGACAGTAGGGGCTTGCCAACACCTTGCCTACGGGAATACCAAGCGCTCGGATGGCGTTCCCCACCGCGCGCGCGGTGTCCCGGCCTTTATCAGACAACTGGCGAATGCGCGAGGGATCGCAGCTCGTCCAGTCGCCAGCCTCACGAACCTGATCGCTCTGGGACCAATCGGTTGCGGCGTGGCGGAAGTAAATATTGTAACCACCCTGGCGAAGGGCGCGCACAAGCGGCTCGCCGGACAGCATATCGGCGTCCTGCGCTGGCGCCGATCGGGCTGCGACGACCCCAGCAAAAAAGGCTACGAACAGAACGCCGTAAATCAGCTTGCAGTCAAAGAAATCGGGTTTCAAGTTCAGACCTCGCAAACTTAGTGGACCGCATCGATTTGCTGAGTCTCTGGGATAGTTTGCTGAAAGGACGGCCTCGCCTCCATCCGCTCGGAGAACGCATCGAGATTCGGATAAGTCTGGCGCCACTCGATGTCCGGCGCGCGCAGAGAGACGTAACTGAGCATGCAGCCGACCGCGACATCGGCAAGTCCGAATGTGTCTCCGACAAACCACTTTCGGGATCCCAGCAGCCGCGCGGCTTCCGCGATCCCCGCCTCCGTCTTGCTGCGTTGACGCGCGATCCACCAAGCGCTCTGCAGACCAGGTTCGCGCGCGCCTTCGATCACCGTCAACACGATAGCATCGCAGACTCCATCGGCCAGCGCCTCAATCTGCTTGTGAGCGACGCGTGCATACGGATCCTTCGGCAATAACACGGGATCGCGACCCAGCGTTTCCAGGTATTCGATGATGACCTTCGAATCGTAGAGCACCTGATCCTGCCCGATATCGAGCGCCGGGACCTTGCCCAGGGGATTCATGCTGGAGGCCTTGGAATCCGCGTTCCACGGGGCATCGATGAGGGTTTCGAACGGAATGCCCTTTTCGATCAGGGCCACGCGCACCTTGCGCGCGAAGGGGCTCGGCTTGGCAGACAGCAGCTTCAACTTGACGTGGAGAACAAGACTAAACCTGTGTCATATCTTACCGCGTTGCCACCGCCTCAGTGTCCGGCCCCATTCAGGCGGGCGCTGACATCGTTCGCGGTTGAAGCTCGAGGATCTCGGCGGCGCGCGCCGGCTCCACCGGCTCTGCCCCCAGTTCGCGAATAATGCGCACCGCCTTCTCCACCAGGGACGCATTGGTGGCGTACTCACCCTTGGAAAGATACAAATTGTCTTCGAGCCCCACCCGCACGTGACCACCCAGCGTCACCGCCTGCGCCACCATGGGAAACTCCCAGCGCGATATACCGAAGGCCGCCCACACCGAGCCGTCGGGCAAAAGATTCCGCATCAGCGTCATCACTTCGGGCGTGGCAGGCGCCGCCCAGGGAATGCCGAGGCAAATCTGGAACAAGGGTGGTTTTTCGATGTGCCCCTCCTCGATGAGCCTGCAGGCAAAACGAATATGGCCGAGCTCGAACACTTCCATCTCCGGCTTCACCCCCGCCCCTCTAATGGCGTCGGCCATGATCCGCAAGTGACCCGGTGTATTCATGAACACGTGCTCATTGAAGTTGGCGCTGCCCACATCCAGGCTGCAAATGTCCGGGCGGATCTCGAGCACGTGACGCACCCTGAGTTCCGGCCGGCGAAGCGTGGTACCGGGACCGCCGCGGGTTGGATCGCTTTCATCCGGGGCGAAGCGTCCGCCCTCGCCGGTGGTGAGATTGACGAGCACGTCGCTGCCCGAATCACGAACCCGCTCTACCACCTCCCGATACAGCTCGGGATCGCCGGAGGCCGCCCCGCTTTTCGGATCGCGGACATGAATGTGCACCACGGCGGCGCCCGCCGCGCGCGCTTCCAGACAGCTGTTGGCGATCTGCTCGGGCGTGATGGGATAGTCGGGATGATTATGGAAGTTCTGATGGCTGCCGGTGACCGCGCAGGTTACGATGACTTCTTGGGCCACGTCCGTATCTCCTCCTATTAATCAAACGACTTCTTGTTTGGGCTGGCTCTCCTGCCCTAAATCGAACTTCTCGAATGTTAACATTTCGTCAGCACCTCCTTTGAGGTCGGATATGAGTCATTAATTAGAGGGATTAACATAATGATCCACGAGCTGCGCATCTACCACTGCATGCCGGGACGGCTGCCGGCGCTTAACAAGCGCTTTGATACCATCACGCTGAAAATGTGGCAAAAGCACGGCATACGCCAGGCGGGGTTCTGGACCGTGCTGATCGGCGAGAGCAACCACGACCTTTATTATCTTCTGGAGTGGGAAAATCTCGCCGAGCGAGATGAAAAATGGAACGCCTTCCAAAGCGATCCGGACTGGCACGCGGCGCGGGCGGAAACGGAAAAAGATGGTCCCATAGTCAGCCACATCACCAACTACATCCTGACGCCGACGCCTTATTCCAAGATGAAGTAGCGGCTGCTCACTCAGCTAAAACCTCCGGCCGGATTTAGCGTTGCTTTCTTCGCCGCCGGGCTTCGGCGATTCGCCGTCGAAATCGCACCATGACGATATTCAGCCGGGTCGCGACCAGGTGCATGAGATGGCGTTTACCGCCAGAGCCGAGCCCGGCTCTTCTTTAGCGACCCTTCCACACCGGGGCGCGTTTCTCGGCGAAGGCGCGTGCGCCCTCGAGCTGGTCTTCGCTGGAGTAAAGTCGGTCGACCGTCTCGAGCTTGCGCTGGGTGATCAGCTTGATGGCGTCGTGAAACGGCAGGTGTCCGGCTTCACGCGCCACTTCTTTAATTGCGGCGAAAACCAGCGGCGGGCCGTCGGCAAGCATTTGCGCCAGCTCGCGGGCCCGGTCGAGCAGACGATCCGCGGGAAGCACCTCTTTTACCAGACCCCAGCGGGCGGCTTCTCCAGCCTCCATCCAGCGACCGGTGAACAGCAGATCCATGGCCACGTGGTAGGGAATGCGTTTGGGCAGCTTCAAGGTGGCGGCATCCGCGACCGTGCCGGCTTTGATTTCGGGCAGGGAGAATCGGGCGTGCTCCGCGCAAAGAATCAGATCCGTGGACAGCGCGATCTCGAAGCCGCCGCCGACCGCCATGCCGTTGACCGCGGCAATGACTGGCTTGTTTAAGCCCGGCAGCTCCTGCAGTCCGCCGAAACCGCCGACGCCGTAGTCGGAATCGGGCGGCTCCCCTGCGGCCGCGGCCTTCAGGTCCCATCCGGCGCTGAAAAACTTCTCTCCGGCGCCGGTGATGATGGCGACCTGAAGTCCATCGTCGTCACGAAACGCGGCGAAGACGTCTCCCATGACGCGGCTGATGTCGGCACTGATGGCGTTGGCTTTGGGCCGATCGATGGTGACTTCGAGAACCTGGCCGACGCGTTTAGTCTTAATCGCTTCACTGGACATGAGGCTTCTCCGAGAAATATTGATTGAATTCTTAGGCGGTGCCTTTGAGTCGAATGAGCGCATCGGCGGCAACGGCGCCCTTGCCGCGCGCGCGCACCATGAGCGGATTGATGTCGAGCTCCTCCAGCGTTTCCAGATTGTCCATGGCAAAACGCTGCACCGCGAGCACCGCGCTGACAACCGCGTCGATATCTGCAGCCGGCCGGCCGCGAAAGCCTTCCAGCAGCGGCCAGAGGCGCAAGCTTCTAAGCGCATCGACGACATCCTCATAACCTGCCGGAAGCAGCAGCACCGCGCTGTCGCGAAGCACCTCCGCCAAGATCCCGCCGGCGCCGATGAGTAAATGCAGCCCCACGACCGGATCCCGGGCCGCGCCCACGATGAGCTCGGCAACGGCATCGCGGACCATCGCCTCCACCAGCACGAACTTGCCGAACCCGGCGAGCGCATCGAAGCCCGCGCGCACCGCGACGTCGCCCTGAACGCCGAGCATCACCGCACCGACCTCGGTCTTGTGCAAGATCTCGGCGGAAACTGCTTTCATCGCCACCGGCCCTCCGACGGCTTGCGCGGCAGCAAGCGCCTGGTCCACGTTTTCACACCGGCTGCCCTCGGGGATCTGGACGCCCAATTCCGAAAGCCGCTGCTTGGATTCCCATTCGCTCAGCGTGCGGATTTCGCCGGGCGGACGGGACGCTACCCGCAGCGGCGGTTTTACCGCATGCCGGCGTCCGGCAAGGGCAGCCGCCTCGACGGCGCTAAGCGCGTCATCGATACCGAACAGCGGCGCCACCCCGCGCGCCATCAGCGCAGCGGCGCGCGACTCCGGCATACACTCCGGCAGTGTCGCAATCACCGCCGCCCGCCGGCCGGTGACCTCAGACGCGCGAACGAAGGCGTCCACCGCGTCGTCCCAGTAAACCGACTGACCAATCTCATCCTTTGGATAATCAATCACCAGCGCCGTCAGATCGTGATCGTGGCGCATTACCTCGCAATGGGTCTGATGCAATCGATCCGGGTGCAGCCAATCGAACATGTGGTAATCGAATGGGTTAGATATCGTCACCAGCTTATTGACCGTCGCAGCGATGCGCGCGCGCGTTGCGTCGTCGAAATCGGGAAGTTCGACGCCGCGCCCCTCGGCGGAATCCGACATCAGCGCCGCTTCGCCGCCGGAGCAAGACAAGCTCACCATGCGATTGCCCGCAAGCGGTCCGCCGAGGTGAAGCAGCTTGAGGGTTTCCAGAAGCGCCGGAAGTGAATGCACCCGCGCAATCGAGAGTCGCTTCAGCAAGGCATCCATTAC
>JBFHVA010000029.1:0-22820 GCA_041589735.1 Gammaproteobacteria bacterium
AACGAAGGGATATTCAGCCAATAGCTCTTGGGAGATAGAGGTAAGCTCGTTACTGCTCAACTCATCGCTCGCCTGATAAAGGCTGACCAGCGAATTCAGCACCACGTCGCCGCTACCCAGGTGCTCCGTAATCTCCTGGTAGATGATATTGAGGCGATCCTCCAGACGCCGCTGGGCATTTTCCGCTCCAGTGCGCTGCACCAAGATGCCGGCTCCAATGACGAGCAGAATGCCCGCCGCCCCCAAGGCAACCCTTTCCCATCTGCTGAAGACGGCTTGACGTGAACGGAGACCCATAACGGACTTGCTCTTAGTTGCGAATCCTTTTGGCCTTGTGTTTGAGCACCTTGGGCAACTGCACTCCGGCCGCCTGAAGCAAGGGCTCGTTTGACCAGAGGTCCCATTTGCGGTTCGATATTATCGGGATGTCTTTGGGCTTTGCCCCTTCAAGAATCGCGAGTGCCACCTTCCCGCTCCACTCCCCATGTTCCTCGGGAACCTTTGTCATACCGAACATGGCGTAGGGCATCATCCACCCGTGACTGGTGACGGTAAGGCGTCTCGAGTACCTTGCCACGGCTTCGACAATTCGAGTTTTTTCCCAGTCATTGATACCGGAATTACTGCCAAGAACGACAAAGTCGTAGCTCTGCGCCGTTTGATAAGCATCTATCCATTCGCTGGACGTCAAGACGAGCCGGCTGTCGAGCTGAATGCCGAGTTCATACGCGGCGTCTTTGATTCGGCGCAGGTTCTTCTCTTCGGTCAGAGTATTCGCCCCCACATAGAACGCCCGCCGGCCGGGGGAGGAGATACGCGCGGCAGTTTCCAGCATGTCGCGAATCGGCGCCACTTCGACCATGCCGGTGACGTTTGAATAAGGAAATCCGTATTCCTCAACGGTCCAGTTGACGCCGTTGAAAACAAACGGAATGTTCGAATCCCTGTAATGGGTCTGAATCAGATACTTGGCAGCATTGTCGTCTGCCGTGATCACGATGTCCGGCTTCCAGGATTCGATAATCTCTTTGGCCTTTAACGCACTTTGGATCTTGTACTCGGTCGATTTGTTGCGTTTGGTATCCATGTCGAACTGGCGCAACTCGCATTTGCCCTCGAGCACCGATCTCAGACCCCGCTCGACCCCATCGGACCAGGCGTAACCCTTGTGATAGGACGACACGAACAGGCACTTGCTGGCCATTGCGGGGGCCGATGCAAGCAGCAGCATTGCGCCGGCGCCGAGCACAGCAAACTTCAGCGCGAGGCTCATGCTTCGAGTTGTTGTTTGAGTGATCTTCATCTGATTCAGCCTATGTTGTGTCACACCTTATATAGATGCGAAGTTTTCCGGGGTATCGGTTGAGCTCGAAGGCGCCCCGCTCCGCTACGAAATTTGCAGCACAAGTCACCGGAAATTGCACTGGGACGTCTCGTGGGGCGTTTGTGTAGAAGTGTCGTCATACTGTGGGCAACCGTCGCGCGTTTCTGAGAGCAAGGATCGCAAGAAATATTCGAACTGACCGATCCGAACAGATTTCGCAGTAACAACCCGGTGCGAAGTGCCTACCTGTTCAAAAAGGACAGTTCCGGGTAGGGGCCCGCAAGGGTTTTCTAAGGTGCGATCAAGCGATGGCGACATGGTTCCCCTGCCGCCGGTCAGTGCGCTGCCATGCGTTTTTAACGGCCGCGGGGCGGCCAACTTTAGGCGCGGAGAGAGTTAGATCGGCATACGTGGACGATCCCGCGATCAGGCGAGCGGCGGAAGATCCAGTCTGGCGACGATGCCTTCAAGCGACCGGGACGGCGCGAGATAGCGTTCCAGCACCTTCGGATCGTGGCCTGGAACGAGATGGGAATCGGAGTCGGCGAGGGCGCGCACCCGGCGATAGCCCTCCAGCATCAGGTACATGTTTTCCAGGGTTGCGAACGGCGTCTCTTTCTCGAGATTTTCGTAGTAGTGGGCGGCATCGGAGGCAACCAAGACGAAGCCGCGCGCAGTGTTCACCCGAACGGACTGCAGGCCCCTCGTGTGCCCGGCAATGTGGTGCACGCTGACACCGGAAACGATTTCGTCGTCTCCCCGGTGAAAAACCACCCGGTCGCCGTAAACCAGCCGCACCATGCGGCTTACGTCGTTGATGGAAAACGACCGGCGCAAAACTTGATGCGTCATCGCCCGGCCCGTGACGTAGGCAAGCTCCTCGTCCTGGATGTGAAAGCGCGCTTTAGGGAACTTCTCCAGGTTCCCGGCATGGTCGTAGTGCATGTGGGTGATGATGACGTCTTCGACTTCTTTTGCGTCGATGCCGATGAGCTTAAGGCCCTCCGTCGGGCAGCGAAGAAAGGTGCGCCCCCGGCGCTCGCCTTCTTCCCTGCCATAGCCCACGTCGACCACGATAGTGCGCTGATTATTTCGAATCGCCCAGACGAAGTAGTCCATGGGCATTGGCGCATCGTGGGGATCGCCGTAGACAAACACGCCGCCTCGGGTACCCATGCGCTCCCCGTATTTGATGGCGTAGATTTCGTAGTCGGAGGGCGACGCGCTCATTCCGGCAGCCCAGCTTTCCGCAGCCCGTCTAAAAAGCCTTCTAGGTTCTTGTAGCCGGATACGGGAAAGATCTCTTGGAGTCGTGAAATCGTGGTTTCTGGGTCCAGTTTCAGGAGCTCGCGTACCGCATCGCTCGCTTCTTTCATCTGGTCGAGCTGGGCATAGCTCGCAATAAGCACATGATGGACCGGCAGGTTGTCGCGGTGCAGGCGAATCGATTTGCGTGCAAAAGACACCGCCGTGTCGTAGTCGCCGAGCTGTAACTTGGCGTCGGCAATGAGGCCGTGGGGCACCCACATGGACGGGTCCACCGGGCTCAGGCGAATGGCGCGTTCCGCGCTTTCGATGGCTGCTTCCGGTTGGCCCAAGAGGCATCGCAAATATCCGCTTGCGCTCCATCCTCGAGTCGAGTTGGCGTTAATGGCTAGAGACTGCTCAATCAATAATTCGGCGGAGTGCAAATCTCTTTCGATCAGCATTCTCGTCATCGCCACCTGCCATAATACGTATGGATCGGTGTCGTCCAGCTTGAGCGCGGCGTCCGCGAGGCGAATGCACTCGCTTTTGTCTTCTTCCGAGAGAGTCATGCCCCGGAGCTGAACGTGGCGTCGATGACACCACGAGGCGCAGACATAGGCGCGGGCGTAGTTGGGGTCCGCCTCAATCGCTTTAATAAAGAGCTCGAGCGCCCGTGCAGTACTGTCAGGGTTGAGCTCGTTCATGGACTGGAGACCGCGTAGGGTAAGGTTATAGGCGTCCAGACTGTCCGGGCGTTTCTGCTTGATACGCTCGAACTCCGCCCGGTTGAGATAAGGCTCGATTGCTCCCACCACAGTAGCGGTGATCTGGTCCTGAAGATCGAAGATGTCGTCCAGGGCGCCGTCGTAGCGGTCCGCCCAGATGTGCTGTCCGGTACTTGCATCCAGAAGCTGCGCCGTGACGCGCACCCGTTGGCCCGCTTTGCGCACGCTGCCTTCCATCACGTAGTGCACCCCGAGCTCGCGCCCCACCCTTTTTACGTCCACCGCCTTGCCCTTGTAAGTAAAGGTGGAGTTGCGCGCGATGACGAAAAAGGACTGCACGCTGGAGAGCGCGGTGATGATGTCCTCGGTGACGCCGTCGGCGAAGTAATCCTGCTCCGGGTCGGCGCTCAAGTTATCGAAAGGCAGCACCGCAATGGCGGGCATATCGGGGCGCGCCAGGGTCGGAGATTCGGGGCCTTCCATCGCTGCTTTCGTCTCCGCCGTTCCGTCGAGCATGACCTTGAAGGCTTTCACTGGCTCAGCGATGTTCTTGACCCGCTGCTCGCCAAGGAACTCGTAGCCGAGCGCGAGCCGCCCGCCCACTGCGGTGCGCACGGATTCCGAGATACAGATGCCACCGGGATCAGCGAGACCCTCCAAGCGGGCGGCGACATTTACGCCATCTCCGTAAATATCTCCGCGATCCTCGATCACGTCACCGAGGTTGAGACCGATGCGGAACTCTAGCCTGCGCCCGTCCGGCAAATCCCTGTTGCGGGAAACGAGCTCGTTCTGGACCTCGATAGCGCAACGGAGCGCATCGATTACCGCTTCGAATTTGGCCAATACGGCGTCACCGGCGTAATGCATCACCGTTCCGCGGTGCGCAATGACAGTGCCGGAAATGAGATCCAGATACGCGCTGAGGGCGCGGTGGGTGGCGTCCTCGTCGACACCGCTCAAGCGGCTGTAACCGGCAACGTCAGCGTAGAAAATCGCTGCGAGCCTGCGCGGCAGTTGCTCCGACGTCATGGGTATTTCAGCGCCCTGTTGTCCACACGCTCGAGCGTGGGGAGCCGTTATTATTACCCGAACTCCAGCCCCCTTGCGAGGCAGCGCACAAGGCACCTAGGACTCTCTGTACGGTTTGAACTCGATGGCCTGATTCAAACTGCGACCCACTCCGCCGGCACCGCTGCATCAGCTGATATCGGCAACCTCTGCGCTGCCAGGCACTTGATCCTGATCAGTCCCGGCTGACTAGACTGCGGCATTCTTCTCTGGAACGGTTATCATCCGCGGAAGACGACGTCTTGCAGTTTCGCGACTCCGTTTTTTTGCACACTTTCAGATTGTGAAAACCTTAGTTCGTATCGTCATCGTGCTCCTGGTGCTTGCCGGCGCCACCTACGGTGTTGTGCGCTATCGCGCAGGCGATGCCGTTGCCGTGGTTTTGGCAACCGTTGAGCGAGGCCGGGTCGAAGCAAGCGTCGCCAACACACGGGCCGGCACAGTGACGGCGTGTCGGCGATCGAAACTTGCGCCAGCAATCGGAGGTCAGGTGGCGCGGCTCGCGGTACGCGAAGGAGACCGCGTCGAGGAAAACCAGATCCTGATGGTGATCTGGAACCGCGATCTGGAAGCGCGAGTCAAGCTCGCGGCAAGCGAACAGCTTGCCGCGAAAGCGCGGGTGCAGGAAGTGTGCCTGGTAGCGGATGTGGCAGACAGAGAGGCGAACCGGCAGCAAAGGCTTTGGAAGCAGAACCTGGTCGCGGAAGAGCAGGTAGATCGCGCGACCACGGAAGCGAAGGCGAAGCGCGCGGCGTGCGCCGCGGCGAACGCCTCGGTGGAGATCTCGCGCGCCCAGGTGGAGGCGGCGCAGGCGGCCCTCGAGCAGACCATTCTGCGGGCCCCTTTTGATGGCGTGGTCGCAGAGGTGAATGCGGAGCTGGGCGAATACATGACGCCTTCGCCCCCCGGCATCCCGACTCTGCCCGCTGTCGATCTCATAGACGCCAGCTGCCTCTACGTCTCGGCGCCGATTGACGAAGTGGACGCGCCGCAAATTCGTATCGGCATGCCGGCGTGTGTAACGCTCGATGCTTTCCCGCGTCCTCGCTGCAACGCCAAGGTGAGACGAATCGCGCCCTACGTGCTCGACCGGGAAAAGCAGGCGCGCACTGTGGAAATCGAGGTGGAGCTCACAGACCCCTTGGATCGTGAGGGCCTGCTCCCCGGTTATTCGGCAGACGTGGAAATCGTGCTCGAGCGCCGCGAATCGGTGCCAAGGATTCCGACGGAAGCGGTGCTTGAAGGAAATCAGGTGCTGCTCTATCGAGCGAGCGACGGCATTCTAAAGCTCAGAACGTTCAAGCCCGGGATTTCCAACTGGCGTTACACCGAGATCGCAAGCGGACTCGAAGAGGGCGACCGGGTAGTGGTGTCCGTTGGCCGCGAGGGCGTCGCCGACGGAGCCCGTGTGACTCCCGATAAAAGCGTCTCCGGCTCCGAATCGTCCAAGTGATCACGCTAAGCGGAGCGACGCGTAATTTCGTCGTCGGCGAGCAAACTGTCCACGCGCTCAATAAGGTCGATCTCAAAGTCGACTCCGGAGAATACATCGCCATTGTCGGTCCATCGGGCTCCGGAAAGTCGACGCTGCTGAACGCTATCGGTCTCCTTGACCGGCTGTCGAGTGGCGCTTACCGGCTAGAAGATCGGGACGTAACCGATCTTTCCAGTGATGAAGCGGCGCAAATCCGCCGCGAGAAAATCGGCTTCGTTTTTCAGTTCTTTCATTTGATACCGCGGCTGACTGCGTTTGGCAACATCGAGCTTCCCCTGACACTGGCGGGCATCGATCCTTCAGAGCGGGCCTCACGGGTCGCCGCGGTACTCGATGATATCGGACTCGCCGATCGCGCCGAGCATCGCCCGGACCAGCTCTCCGGCGGACAGCGCCAGAGGGTTGCCATCGCCCGCGCAACCGTCACTCATCCAAAACTTCTGCTCGCCGACGAGCCGACGGGCAACCTGGACCGAGCCTCCGGTAAAGACGTGGTCCATATTCTCGAGCGACTCAACGCCGACGGCATCACCCTGCTCATGGTCACCCACGACCCGGAGCTGGCAAACCGGGCGCGGCGCAAGATCCGCATGGTGGACGGCGCCATCGAGTCCGACAGCCTGGCAGTGCCGCAATGAGAATCGGAGACATTCTGACTTACGCCTATGGTGGCGTGGCCGGGTACAGGCTGCGAAGCCTCCTGATGCTGTTTGCGATGGCGGTCGGTGTTGCCAGCGTTGTGGTGCTCACCGGACTCGGTGAAGGCGCGCGCCGCTACGTGACTGGAGAGTTCGCTTCCCTCGGCACCCATCTTCTGATCGTGCTGCCTGGCCGTAACGAAACCACCGGGGGCGCGCCGCCCCTTCTTGGGGAAACGCCGCGGGATCTGACCCTCGACGACGCGCTGGCATTGAAACGAAGCGCCGCCATCCGGCGCGTGGCTCCGGTGACGGTGGGATCCGCGCCGGTTTCTTATCAACAGCGCGAGCGCGAGGTGATCACAATTGGCACGACGGCGGAGTTTCTCCACGTCCGGAGGCTCAAGATTTTGTCGGGACGATTTTTGCCGGAAACGGATCCTCGCCGCGCGGCGCCCGTTTGCGTGCTCGGGGGCAAGCTCAAGCGCGAGCTTTTCGGCAATCGCGCCGCGGTAGGCCAATGGGTCCGGGTCGGAGATCGGCGTTTTCGGGTTATCGGCGTTCTCGCCTCCGAAGGGCGCGCTATCGGTCTCGACCTCGAAGACATGGTGGTGGTGCCGGTGGCCTCTGCTCAGGCCTTGTTCGACACTCCGGCGCTGTTCCGTGTTTTGGTTGAGGCCCGCAGCCAGTCCCTTATCGAGAACGCCAGGCAGCAGATCCTCGCGATCGTACGCGCCCGTCATGAAGGCGAAGACGACATTACCGTCATTACCCAGGACGCGGTAATCGGCACTTTCAACAAGATCTTCACCGCGCTGACTATGACGGTGGGCGGCATTGCCGCCATCAGCCTGGCCGTCGCCGGCATATTAATAATGAACGTCATGCTGGTGGCGGTATCGCAACGCACCGCCGAAATCGGGGTCATCAAGGCGCTCGGAGCCACCCGCCGCACAATAATTACATTGTTTCTTACGGAAGCCGGCGTGATGGCGGCAGCGGGCGCGGCCATCGGGCTCGCCTTGGGTTATGCCGCGGGCGCCGCTACCGCCCAAATTTATCCGGTGCTTTCCATTACCGCCCCCGTCTGGGCTGCTGTCTCGGCGCTGTTGCTCGCGATCGGTTTAGGCGTCGTATTCGGCGTGCTGCCGGCACGGCGCGCCGCTGCCCTGGATCCCATCGCCGCCCTCGCGCGCCGCTAGTCCGGATAACGATACGATGCGTTTTCAAGATGGTTTGAACCTGGCGACCGGGGCGGTTCGGTCCAGCGGCCTGCGATCCGGACTCACCGCGCTCGGGATCGCGGTCGGCATCGCGGCGGTGGTTTTGCTCACCTCCATCGGCGCCGGCGTTCATCGCTACGTGCTCAACGAGTTCACCCAGTTCGGCACCAATCTCATCGCTATCGTGCCCGGAAAGACTGAGACCTTCGGGATTTCGACGGCGGCCGTCAGCAACGTGCGCCCGCTGTCCCTGGACGATGCCGCGGCGCTCGAGCGGGTCGATGGTGTCATCGCCACGGTGCCGGTACTGCAGGGAAATGCCGAGGTGGAGGGCGCTGGACGCTCGCGCCGCAGCATGGTGCTCGGAGTGGGATCGGAGATGCCGAGAGTTTGGAGCATGCGCGTCGCCACGGGCCGTTTCCTTCCGCGGGACGACGAGCGATCACCTCGGGGCTACGTCGTCCTCGGGAGCAAAGTTCGAAAAGAGCTGTTCGGTGACCGCAATCCCCTTGGGCAGCGTCTGCGCGTCGGCGGTGATCGCTACCGCATCGTGGGCGTCATGGAGTCCAAGGGGCAGTTCTTGGGCTTCGATCTGGACGACGCTGTGTACGTCCCGGCCTCCAAGGCGCTGGAGCTATTCAATCGCGAGAGCTTGATGGAAATCGACCTGCTTTACCGCGCGGGGTTTTCCGTGGACAGGGTGAAAGAATCCACCCGCCGGCTCATGCTTTCCCGACACGGTAGCGAAGATTTCACCATTATCACCCAGCAGCAGATGCTCGACGTGCTGGGATCCGTACTCGATGTGCTCACTTTTGCCGTTGCGGCGCTCGGTGGAATCTCACTATTTGTCGGCGGAGTCGGCATCCTCACCATCATGACTATCGCGGTGAGTGAACGCACAGCTGAAATTGGACTGCTGCGCGCCATCGGTGCTACCCGGGGACAGGTGCTGAGGCTTTTTCTTTATGAATCGCTGCTGCTGGCCGCGGCCGGCGGGGTCGCCGGCCTGGTGCTGGGGTTCGGCCTGGCGCTGTTGCTGGGATTCGCCGTGCCCGCGCTGCCCATACATCCATCGACCGAGTATGTGCTTCTGGCTGAAGGGCTAGCGGTTGCTATAGGTCTCGCCGCCGGAATCGTGCCCGCGCGCAACGCGGCGACCCTGCAGCCGCTGGAAGCCCTGCGCACAGAGTGACTGCACTCGATCATCATCAATTGGCGAAACGTGAGCGATCCCTTTCCCTGAGGCACTGGTCTTGAGTCGACTGTCTTTTTGATTGCCATTCAGTCATGAGCGTACGAAATCTTGAGAGTCTCTTCGAACCCAGGTCGGTTGCCGTTATCGGCGCCTCAAATCGGCCGGGAAGTCTCGGCGCCACTGTGATGCGCAACCTTGTTGCAGGGAATTTTCAAGGTCCGGTAATTCCCGTCAACCCTAAGTACCGCACCGTGGCCGACTTAGCGGCCTTTCCCAGCGTCGCAAAGCTGCCGCTAGCTCCGGACTTGGCTGTTATCTGCACTCCGCCGCGCACAATTCCCACCTTGATAAATGAACTCGGTGAGTGCGGCACCAAGGCCGCTGTTGTCTTGACCGCTGGTCTGGCAAACGACCGCGCATCGGACGGGCGCACCGTCGAACAGGCAATGCTCGACGCGGCAAAACCGTTTTTATTGAGAGTACTTGGCCCGAACTGCATCGGGCTGATGATTCCCGGCATTGGTCTAAACGCAAGCTTTGCGCATGATCAGCCTTTATCTGGCAAGCTTGCCTTCGTCACACAATCCGGCGCGCTGGCGACCTCGGTGCTGGACTGGTCAAAATCCCGGGGCATAGGATTCTCGCACTTCGTCTCCATGGGCGACAGCGCCGACGTGGATTTCGGGGATGTTATCGACTATCTCGGCTGTCAAGCCAGCACGCACAGCATTCTGCTTTACGTTGAGGCAATCAAGCAGGCGCGAAAATTCATGTCCGCCGCAAGGGCCGCGGCTAGAAATAAACCGGTCGTCGTGATCAAAGCCGGACGCGTTGTCGAGAGTGCCAAGGCTGCAGCCTCACACACGGGAGCGCTGGCGGGTGCAGACGATGTTTACGATGCCGCGATTCGACGTGCCGGCATGTTGCGGGTAGATACCATCGAAGACCTGTTTGACGCCGTTGAAACCCTGGCGAGGATTCCTGCGATCGATGGAGACCAGCTAACGATACTTACCAACGGCGGCGGCCCCGGGGTGATGGCGACTGATGCCCTCATTCGCGCAGGAGGAAAGTTAGGATCTTTGAGCGCAAATATATTGGCTGCCTTGAATGAAGTGCTTCCAGAGAACTGGTCCAAAAGTAATCCGGTCGACATTATCGGGGACGCCTCGGCCGAACGCTATCTCGCTGCGCTCGACATTCTAATCAATGCTCCCGAAACGGAGGCTTTACTGATACTGCATTCACCCACCGCGCTCGCATCGAGCGGGGAGATTGCAGCCGCGATTGCGCCAGTTTTAGCAAAAAAACAGTGCCCGGCGTTTACCTGCTGGCTCGGCGGAAACAGTGCCCGGCCTGCGAAGGAAAAATTCCACGAAGCTGGTCTCGCAGTCTTCGACACCCCCGAGGACGGCGCCAAAGCGTTCATGCAGCTCGTGAATTATCGCTGTAATCAAATGATGCTGGCTGAAACGCCCCCATCCCTTCCGGACGAAGTGAGTCCTGACACTGAGGCTGCAAACAATGTCATACGAGAGGCCTTGTCCGAGGGCCGGGAAATTCTCACCGAACCTGAAGCAAAAGCGGTGCTTAAAGCCTACGAGATCCCGATCGTAGAAACGATAGTTGCCGGGGATTCGGCCCAAGCAGTCGAGTCGGCCGAGTCGCTGGGACTGCCTGTCGCGGTAAAGATTCTTTCGCGGCAAATCTCACACAAGTCCGACGTGGGCGGAGTCGTGCTCAACGTCGAGACCCTTGGCCAGGTTGAAACGGTCTGCGCGGATATGATCGCCCGGGCGAAAAAGCTGGTTCCGGAAGCCGTGATCGACGGATTTTCCGTTCAACCGATGGTGCGAAGACCAGGCGCGCGCGAGCTCATCGCGGGGGTTGCCACCGATCCGATTTTCGGGCCTGTGATAATGTTCGGCCAGGGGGGAATAGCGGTTGAAATTGTTGCCGATCGGGCAATTGCCCTGCCGCCTCTGAATCTTTCGCTGGCGCGCGATCTAGTATCGAGAACGCGTGTGTCGCGTCTTCTCGCTAGCTATCGTAATCAACCAGCTGCAGACATGAATGCGATTTATCTCACGCTGGTGAAGCTGTCCCAGCTGATTGCCGAACTTGCAGAGGTTGTCGAACTCGACATCAACCCTCTCTTCGCAGACGCCGACGGCGTTCTCGCCATCGATGCGCGTATTCGAGTACGCGCAACGAGTCAACGTGGCTCAGGGCGTCTCGCTATTCGACCCTACCCCCGCGAGCTCGAAGAGCGGATCGAGTTTCACGGACGCAAAGTGCTGCTACGACCTATACGCCCTGAAGACGAGCCGATCCATCAAAAGTTTTTCACCCGACTCTCCCCGGAAGATATCAGGTTTAGATTCTTCGGGGTGGTCAAGGCACTGGAGCATTCCCAGATCGCTCGGTACACGCAGATCGACTACGACCGGGAAATGGCCTTTATCGCCATCGACGATTCCGGGGGCGAGCCGGAAACTTTGGGCGTGGTCCGGGCAATTGCTGACCCCGATAATCTCCGCGCAGAATTCGCGGTCATCGTCCGCTCGGATATGAAGGGCAAGGGTCTTGGCCGGATACTGATGAATAAAATTATTGCCTATTGCCGTATCCGCGGAACTGAAGCTCTGGTGGGAGAGGTCCTCGATTACAATGAACGCATGCTGGCGCTTGCCCGCGATCTAGGTTTCGAGGTGCGGCAAAATGATGCCGGAGTCAATTCGGTCCGCCTTGAATTAAATACATCCTCAGAGCATTGACACGCCGGCTCTCGCGCAGGCAACTCCGCCCCTGCGGGGGGGGTCTGCTCGTCTACCGCGCCGTGACACAAGGGCAAGTCGCCGGATCATTTACTATGTGCGAGACGCTCCCCATCAGCCCCGGGAGATCGCCCAAACCCCGGCTGCCCACCTCCTGAGCGGCTCACACGCCAGACGCGCCGCCTTTTTCGAATCCTCCGAATCGTCCACAGGGGCGAGGATGCTTTTGAGCATCGAGCGACTCCACAAAACTTCGCAATAGCTCGACTTTAGTCCACGTTCGATGCCGGCCGTCGACTTGAATCAACCGGGAGCAAAGGAACCGAGATCGCCCTGGGGACGCCCGCTGGAACGGCGCTTCGGCACCAGTTCGCTAATATATTGATTTTTCGTAGGCTCTCCGTTCGTAAGCCACCGAGCCCTAACCCGGTTCCCGAACCCGGCGCGACTAAAGATTTCGACCTGGCGACCGAAAAAGTGAGCAAGCCGGTTCAGCTGACCTCGACCTGCGGAGCCACTGCCCCCGCACGGGCGTCGATGCTTTGTGCTTGAACCGATTGCAACGAAGGATTCTCGCACGATGGAAAAGAAGATTGCCGCCGATGAGGTGACCCACGGCATGTTCGTCTGCCGGCTGGATCGGCCCTGGCTGGAAACGCCGTTCCTGCTCCAGGGCTTCTATGTCATGAACGATGAGGACATTAGCGCCTTAAAGGAGTACTGCGAATACGTCTTTATCGAGACCGAAGTTCCAGATCTCAAGCTCAGCCCGAAGGATTCTCTGAACGGAAAGAACCCGTGGCGGCAGACCGTTTCCGATTTGCCGCGGCCGACGACGGAGTACCGAAACGAATCCACCGTCGAGGAAGAAATCACGGTCGTCAAAGAGCTCCGCAAGGAAGTCTGCTCAGCCGTCGATGAGATCATGAGCAACGTCAGGGACGACAAGAAGCTCGATATCAAGCGCACCAAGGACGTGGTCTCGAGCATGACCGAAAGCATCCTCCGAAACCCAAACGCATTTTTGTGGATGCGCATGCTCAAGGACAAGGATTCGTACACTTACTCACACTGCATGGATTCCAGCGCCCTGGCGATCGCCTTCGGCCGCTACATGGGTCTATCGCGAGCCGAGCTGGAAGATCTCGGGATCGGCGCGCTACTGTCGGACGTCGGAAAGATGCAGGTGCCCCCGGAGCTACTGAACAAGCCCGGAAAGCTTACCGAAAAGGAATTCGCGCTGGTCAAAAAACATGTCGAATACAGCGTTCGTATCATGCAGAAGAGCGGGGGGCTTTCGAAGACCGCTATCGCGACGGCGGCCACCCACCATGAGCGGTTCGACGGCAGCGGCTATCCGCGAGGTCTTAAAGGGCGCGAAATTCCCGTGCTTGGCCGAATGGCGGCAATCGTCGATTGCTATGACGCAATTACCAGTGACCGCCCCTATCGCCGTCCAATCTCGGCCAACGAAGCGGTGCGCAGGCTCTATGACTGGCGCGGATCCGCGTTTCAAAGTGAGCTGGTCGAGCAGTTCATCCAGACACTAGGCACCTACCCCACCGGCAGTATCGTCGAACTGAATACAGGCCAGGTTGGCATCGTGGTTTCCCAGAACCGCTTGCGGCGCTTGAGGCCGAAGATCATGCTGATTCTCGACGCGCACAAAAACAAATATAACTTCGCGCCCATGCTTGACCTTCTCAATGAAACACATGATTCGAACGGCAATCCTTTGGAAATTGTCAAAGTTCTCGAGCCGGGAAGTTTCGGGATCGAGCCAAGAGATTTCTACCTTTAAACTCTTACTCGGCTAGCTCAACTTTTCGCGATTCGATCATGCTCGGTCAACTCCAGATTCTTCCCAATAGAGCAAGTCTGCTCAAAGAGCTGGACGAGTGTATCGCGCGGTCGGGTCACGGCGCAGAGCTCTTCGGACTGATACTCCTCAAGCTAAGGGGGCTCGGCACGATTAACGGCGAGCTCGGGAATGAGGTAGGTGATCTCGTCCTTGACGAGTTCTCCAACAGGCTGATGGATTGTCTGCGTCCTACGGACCTTGCCTTCCGCACCACCGGATCTAAGTTCGCGGTGCTGATTCCGTCACTCGTCGGCGCCGGCCAGGCCGAGCTTGCGATCAAAAAGATTACCGGAGCTGCAAAACAGACGGTAGAGGTGAATGGCCATTCACTGAGGATGAACGTCAACGCAGGTCTCGCCGTCTATCCGGAGCACGCGCAGGATCCGCAAAAGCTGATCTATTGCGCCGAGACGGCATTGAACAGCGCCAAGTCCCTTGCAAAGACTTTTGCCATTTATTCGAAAAAGCAAATTACCCGGACCTTATCGGTGCTTTCGCTGGAGACGGAGCTTG
Source organism: Gammaproteobacteria bacterium (assembly GCA_041589735.1). GTDB lineage: Bacteria > Pseudomonadota > Gammaproteobacteria > HK1 > HK1 > CAMYJH01. The sequence goes on from JBFHVA010000029.1 coordinate 14,074, forward strand.
AAAAAGCTATAGAAAACGGCGAGATCGAGCTTCACTATCAGCCTAAGATAAATCTCAAGACCCAGGAAGTCGCGGGGGTTGAATCGCTCGCCCGCTGGACCAGCAAAGTCCATGGAGCGGTGCGGCCGGACGTATTCATAGAGATTGCCGAACGGTCGGGGCTCATACTTCCTCTTACGCTGCTCACGGTCAATCTCGCGCTGCGCGAGAGCCGGGAACTCCAGGGCTTTTCGCAGGAATTCTCGGTCGGAATTAACCTCTCGGCCGCAGTGCTAAACAATCCCGAGGTACATGAGCTAATCAAACGCGCGCTCGGCATCTGGGGCACCGATCCCGATCAATTGACGCTGGAGATTACCGAGAGCGCGATGATGGAGGACCCGAATAAGTCTCTCCAGATACTTAAAACTTTACGCTCTGAAGGCGTGAGCATCTCCATCGACGACTTCGGGACCGGTTATTCCTCGCTGTCATATCTTAAAAACCTGCCCGTTAACGAGCTCAAAATCGACAAGTCTTTCGTGCTAAATATGATGGAAGACGAGGGTGACGCCAAAATTGTCAAATCCGTGATCGATTTAGCGCACAACTTCGACCTGGCGGTGGTCGCCGAGGGCGTCGAGAACCAGGAGAGTCTGGACCAGCTCGCGGAAATGGACTGCGACCTGGCTCAGGGCTTTTATATCGCCCGGCCGATGCCGTTCGAAGAGTTTCAGAAGTGGCTGGACAGCTCGTCCTGGGGCAAGCGGGCCACCGCGTAGTGAATTAGCAATTCGTTGAGCCGCAATAAAAACTAAACAACGTATTCACTGATTCGATCGGTGCGGCTGCTTAATCAAAACCGATCCAGCGGGTAAAAGTCTCCACAGGCGCCCGGTCCGTACGCCACACATTTTCCGGCGCGTTCATGTCACCGTAGCCCACCGCCATGCCGCAAACTACGATCTCATCCTCGGGAATACCGAGATGCTTGCGCACGAGTCCGGGATAGTTGGCGAACGAGGCCTGCGCGCAGGTGTGAAGACCCTGACCGCGGGCGGCCACCATCACGCTTTGCAGAAACATGCCCACATCCATCCAGCTCCCGGTGTTCAGGCGACGGTTAATAGCAAAAATAAGTCCCACGGGCGCGCCGAAGAAAATGTAGTTCCGTCCGCGCTGCTGGTTTATGCGGTCCTTCTGCTCCCGCGTGATTCCAAGTGATCCATAAAGCCCCCAGCCGCAGGCTCGGCGCCGGGCAAGATAAGGTTCGAACCAGTCGGTGGGATAATACTCATATTCCCGTTCCTGACGCTCGCCGTTGGCGCGATAGTCCTCGAGGATTTCCTTACACAGCGCATCCTTCTTCTCGCCACCGACGGCGTACACCTTCCACGGCTGCACATTGCTTCCGCTTGGCGCGAATCGCGCCACCTCCAGTAGGTGATGCAGCTGAGCCTTCGACACCGGTCGATCCAGAAACCGCCTGCAGCTTTGCCTACTGGTGATGGCATCGTCCACGCTGACGTTCCCTGTTGTATTCGTCATTTTTGTTCCAAAAAAAAGAGCGTCTTCAGTTCAACAGATCCAGGCGTATGGATTGATCTGCTCGGACATAATTAATCTTCACTTCCAGGCTGGAGAGGAAGAACGCAAAATCCCTGAGCTTCGACACCCAACGCGGAATTGAACTTACTTGACAGATTCTGAAACGCGATGAGAGCGGTCAGCTCGATGATTGCGTTATCGTCGAAGTGGGCGCGGAGATGCTCGATATGCCCCGGCGTCGCCTTGCGCTCAGAAATAGTGATGGTTTCTGCATAGGCGAGCGCAGCCTTTTCCCGATCTGTAAACAATTCACTGGCCCCGAAGTCGGCAAGTTGTTCGAGCTTCTCTTTGCCGATTCCGCGTTTTAGCGAAGTCGCCGAGTTGATGTCGACACAAAATGCACACCAGTTAATCTGCGATACGCGCACGGTGATGAGGGCGCGAAGCGCCGGCTCGATTGGAGAACTGCGACGATCAAGCGCGCCGTAGAGAAGCGCGAGCGCCGCGAAGACTTTCGGTGTTCTTCCCCATAGCCGTGCAGGCTCGAGTACGGCGCCATACCGGCGACGCTGATTCCAGAGGAAAATTTTGACGTACCAGGGAAACCGATGGTCAATGGGGGTTTCGATGTAGGGCACTGCAGATTCCTCTAGTAAATTAAATACCCCTCGTAATTTCAAGAGCGGACCAGCCTGGGCCGCGCGCCACTGGGACGAGATGCTTTCGAGAGGAGGGGCGCGCTGGAATTGACACCTTCGACAAAGAAGGTCTCACCGCGGAACATTAAAGAAAATTGGTTATCAAGAACAGCGGCGATTGCCGCTCCTGGGTCAATGCTCTATCTACGGACTGATCACCACAGATTCTCAAGCGCCCGTAACACGTCCCGGCGACTGATCTGCCCCACAAGCCTGGCGTCGTCTACTACGGGGAAACGCCGGTACGGTCCGTCGATAAACCGCTGCGCAAGCTCGAGAATGCTCGCATTCGCTTCCACCGTGCGCACGTCTTTGCTCATATATTCATCCACGTGACCGCCGTATTCCTCGTGGTAGCCCGCATTGAGCGCGACCCGCATGCAGTCCTGCTCGGACAGCACGCCCACGAGGTTGCCGTGCTCATCCACTACAGGGGCGCCGGAAATACGATTCTCCACCAGAGAATGAATTGCTCGAAGGATTTCCATATCCGGCGACAGGGTGACGAGGTTGGCCGCCATGTAGTCGCGCACTTTGACCGACTTCAGCATGAGTCTCTCTCCCGCGTTTCAGCCCCATCAGTGGACGCGCGGCGCTCGCAGCGGCCGGTACAGAGTGCGCAGCCTTCGCCGCCGACACCGCCGCAGCTGCCGCGGATCGGCGCCCGGCCGAAGATTACACCCACCGCCATGGCGGCCATGGCGAGCACGAGCACGACGAAAGTGGCGACCAAGGTGCTCATGCGACTGTGCGATCGGTGAAACTGCGCGTCGCTCGCTCGACGATGCCGCCGTCGCTTCTCAGGAGAAACAGCGCAGGCAGGTCGAGTCGCTCGGCCAGTGCCAGGCCCTCCTCGGGGCCCATGACCATCAACGCGGTGGACAGTGAGTCCGCCGTCATCGCGCTTTCGGCGATCACGCTGACCGCGGAAAGAGCATGATCGACCGGACGTCCGCTGCGGGGGTCGATGGTGTGCGAATAGCGACGCCCATCGCGCTCGAAAAAATTACGGTAATCGCCGGAGGTGGCGACCGCGCCGCTGTCCATGGCAACCACGCGCTGCACTTGGCGCTTGCCCGGTTCGGGACGCTCGATGCCGATCCGCCAGAACGTTCCGTCCGCTTTTCGTCCGCTCACTTTGAGCTCGCCGCCGACGTCGATGAGAAAGCTGTCGAAGCCTTGCCCCTCAAGGTAGCCAGCAACCAGATCCACCGCGTGTCCCTTGGCGACACCGGAAAGATCCACCCGGAGTCCGTTCCGGGACTTGGCGATACCGCGGGCGGGCTCGAATTGGAGCGCGTCCAATCCGGTTAAAGTGCTGGCGTCCGCAATGGCTTCATCGCTGGGCACACCCCCGCCGTCACCGGGACCGAAACCCCAAAGATCCACCAGCGGTCCCACGGTGACGTCGAAAGCGCCGCCGGAAACCGAGCCCGCGCGCAGCGCCTCCGCCATGACCGCGCCGGTGTCCGGAGCGGTGTCGATCCACTCGCCGGCGCCGGCGGTATTGATTCTGGAAAGCTCGGAGTCTGAACGGTAGGTGGACATCAGCGCGTCCACCCGGTCGAGCACCGCCTCGACACCGGCGCGGACGGCATCTGTCTCGTCAGTCGACAGCCGCTTCGGTAAGCTCACCCGGTAGGCGGTGCCCATGGTCGGACCCGCAAGGCGCGTCATTGCGTCCCGCGCGCCCGACGAGCCGCAGCCGGCAATCGCGAGCACGCTTCCCGGCAGCGCGAGCCGGGCGCCCAGCGCCAGGGTTCCCGCGAGATAGGTCCGTCTTTTCATTTCAAGCCTCCTGGTGAAGCGCGAACTCGCGCTCAACCTCCGAAATCGTCCAACAGAATATTCTCCCGCTCAACCCCGAGGTTCTCGAGCATGTCGATCACCGCCGCGTTCATCATCGGCGGGCCGCACATGTAGTACTCGCAATCCTCCGGCGCCGGATGATCTTTGAGATAGTTTTCCATCAGCACGTTGTGGATAAAGCCGGTGTAGCCCGTCCACTCGTCTTCAGGCAGCGGATCCGAAAGCGCCACGTGCCAATCGAAGTTGTCGTGCTCCTTGGCGAGGCGATCGAAGTCATCCACGTAGAACATCTCGCGCTTGCTTCTCGCGCCGTACCAGAAAGTCATCTTGCGCTTGGACTTTACCCGCTCCAGCTGGTCAAAAATGTGCGACCGCATCGGCGCCATGCCGGCCCCGCCGCCGACGAACACCATCTCGTTCTCCGTCTCGCGGGCGAAGAATTCCCCGAACGGCCCCGAGATGATCGTCTTATCGCCCGGCTTCAAGCCGAAGATGTAAGAGGACATGGCGCCGGGCGGGATTTCCGGCGGCGCCCCCGGCGGTGGGGTTGCGATGCGCACGTTGAGCATGATGATGTCGCTTTCCAGCGGATAGTTCGCCATGGAGTAGGCGCGAAGCACCGGCTCTTTGACGTGCGATTCATACTTCCACAGGTTGAAGCGATCCCAGTCGCCGCGGAATCGCTCCTCCACTTTGAAATCGGAAAACTTCACGTGGTGCGGCGGGCACTCGATCTGGATGTATCCGCCGGCGCGGAACGGCACCGACTCGCCTTCGGGCAGCTCTAGCACCAGTTCCTTGATGAACGTCGCCACGTTGTGGTTCGAGCGCACGGTGCACTCCCATTTGCGCACTCCGAACACTTCTTCCGGCACCTGGATGCGCATGGGCTGCTTGACCGTAACCTGACACGACAGCCGGTCGCCCCCCGCCGCCTCGCGCTTGTTGATATGCGAGGTCTCGGTGGGGAGGATGGCGCCTCCGCCCTCGAAGATCTTCACCCGGCACTGAGCGCAGGTGCCGCCGCCTCCGCAGGCGGACGCGACAAAGAGATCCGCGTTGGCCAGCGCGCCCAGCAGCTTGGATCCTACCGGTGCCTTAATGGTCTTCTCGTCGTTAATGACGATGTCCACGTTTCCGATCGCGACCAGCCGCGATCGTGCGCCGAGGATCACGAAAACGAGCGCGATGACGATGGCGGTAAACAGAAGCACACCAAGAATGATTTCCATTATTTCGAAATCCTCGTTTGCTCCCTTACTTCTCCTACGCTCACAGCTGGATCCCGGAGAACGCCATGAATCCGAGCGACATCAGCCCGGCGGTGATGAAGGTGATGCCGAGACCCTGGAGTCCGTCGGGGACGTCGCTGTACTTGAGCTTTTCTCGTATGCCTGCCAAAAGCACGATAGCAAGCGCCCAGCCGAAGCCGCTGCCGATTCCGTAAACCACACTCTCGCCGAAGTTGTAGTCTCGTTCCACCATGAACAGAGACCCGCCGAGAATGGCGCAGTTCACCGTAATTAGCGGCAGGAATATGCCGAGCGCGTTGTAGAGCGCGGGGAAGTAGCGGTCCAGCGTCATTTCCAGAATCTGCACCATCGCCGCGATCACGCCGATGTAGCTGATGAGACCCAAAAAGCTCAGGTTCACGTCCGGCAGTCCCGCCCAGGCCAGCGCACCGTCGGCCAGCAGGTAGGTCAAAATGAGATTGTTGGCAGGCACCGTGATCACCTGCACCACGACAACGGCAGCGCCAAGGCCGATGGCGGTTTCGATCTTCTTGGAGATCGCAAGAAAGGTGCACATGCCGAGGAAAAAGGCGAGCGCGAGGTTCTCGACGAACACCGCTTTGACGAACAGGCTTAAATACGCTTCCATCAGATCACCTCCGTCCTGTGGACCTGATGGATCTGGTACTCGCGCTTCTCTACCTGCTCTGTCTTCCAGGTGCGCACGGCCCAGATAAGCAGACCGATAATGAAGAAGGCGCTGGGCGGCAGCAGCATCATGCCGTTGGTGTAGTACCAACCGCCCTCGGTAACCGGCTTCAGGATCTGATAGCCGAGCAGTGTGCCGGATCCAATAAGCTCGCGCGTGGTGCCGACGATGATCAGAATCAGACTATACCCGAGGCCGTTACCGATGCCGTCAAGGAAGCTCATCCACGGCGGGTTCTTCATTGCGAAGGCCTCGGCGCGGCCAAGGACAATGCAGTTGGTGATGATGAGTCCGACAAAAACCGAAAGACGCTTGGCGATGTCGAAGGCGTAGGCCTTGAGCAGCTGATCCACGACAATGACCAGCGAGGCGATGATGGTCATCTGCACGATGATGCGGATGCTCGACGGGATGTGTCGGCGGATCATGCTGATGGACACGTTCGATGCGGCCACCACGCCGGTCAGCGCCAGGCACATGATGAGCGACGCCGATAGGGTCGTGGTTACCGCCAGAGCTGAGCAGATCCCCAGGATTTGCAGCGTAATCGGGTTATTGTCGACGAGGGGGTCGAGTATCACCTTGCGCTGCTCGCGATCCATCATCACGCCTCCTTCTCACGCATGCGGACGAGGAACGGTCCGAAGCCGTTTTCGCCCAGCCAGAATTTCAACAAATTGTCGACGCCGCGGGTGGTAAGCGTCGCGCCGGCGAGCCCGTCAACACGATGCTCCGCGTCCGGCCGCGTCTGGTCGACCACGCCTTTGATCACCTCAATGATCGGTTTTCCGGAATCATCAAACGCGACCTTGCCGTCCCACTTTCCGCGCCACGACGGGTTGTCCACCTCGCCGCCGAGACCGGGGGTTTCGGCGTGCTCGTAAAACTTGAGCCCGGACACCGTTCTGAAATCACCGTTCAGTGCGAGGAAGCCGTAAAGCGTCGACCACAGTCCATAGCCGTGCACCGGAAGAATCACCTGCCGGATGGCATCGCCCTCGCGCACAAAGTAGACCGTAGCGTACTGTGCCCGCCGGCTAATGCTGGCGATGTCTTGATCTTTCGACAGCGCCGCGCTGCGCTTCGGGTCCTTTGCCGCCTTTCGCTGGTCGTAACGCGCGGGGTCGATATCCTCCGCAAATTCGCCGGTCTCCAGGTTCACCACCCGCGGCTCGATGCGCTTGAAGGCCTCCTCCACATTGCCGTCGGAACCGAGCAGGCCGGCCACTTCGACGATGTTGCGCTTACGATCCAGCGCCGCGTTTTCGAGTTGTAGCGGTCTGAGCAGCACCGCCGCGCTGGAAACCACCACCGAACACACGAAGCACAGCGTCACCGCGACGATCAGCATTTTCTTAGGGCTTTCGTTGGGTAATGCGAGCACCGCGTCGAGCATGCCCCGCGCGCGCTCAACTTTTTCCGCCGCGCTTTGTTTGGTCTGTTCGAGCGAATCGCTCACGTCGCGCCCTCCCCGGTGCGCCGCATACGCCGGCGGATGTTGACCTTCATTACCCCCCAGTCGATCAGCGGAGCAAACAGGTTGGCGAACAGGATCGCCAGCATGATCCCTTCCGGAAACGCCGGATTCACCACCCTTATGAGCACCGTCATGACCCCGATAAGAACACCGAAAATCCACCGTCCCGCATCGGTCATGGCCGCGCTCACCGGATCCGTCGCCATGTACACCATTCCAAAGGCGAACCCGCCGAGCACCAGGTGCCAGTACCAGGGCATGGCAAACATCGGATTTGTATCGCTGCCGACCGCATTCAAGATCAGCGACATCACCACCATACCGATGAACACGCCAAAAATGATCCGGTATGAGGCGACGCGCGTGTAGATCAAAAAAGCGGCGCCGATGAGGCATCCCAGGGTCGAGGTTTCGCCGATGGAGCCTTGAATAATGCCGAAAAAAGCGTCGAGCCAGGTGATGCCGATCTCGGCGATGGCCTGCATGCCACCGATGGCGCTGGCGCCGAGCGCAGTGGCGCCGGTGAATCCGTCAACCGGGGTCCAGATCGCGTCGCCGGACATCTGCGCGGGATAGGCAAAATAAAGAAAGGCACGCCCGGTGAGCGCTGGATTAAGAAAATTCTTGCCGGTGCCGCCGAATACTTCCTTGCCTATGACCACGCCGAAGGAAATACCCAGCGCCACCTGCCACAGCGGCGTCGATGCGGGCAGCGTCAGCGTATAGAGCATGGAGGTAACGAGAAATCCTTCGTTGATCTCGTGGTTGCGAATTCCCGCGAACAACACTTCCCAGAATCCACCCGCGGCCAGGGTGACCACGTAGATGGGAAGAAAGTAGAGAAAGCCGTGCCACATGTTGTCCCACAAACTCGACGGATCGAAGTCCACGCCCACCAGCCCGAGCACGACGCCGCGCCACCCGGGTGCTTCGGTGACGCCAAGCTCCTGCATCGCGAGGTGAGACTGGTAGCCGGTGTTCCACAATGCCATCAAGATGCAGGGCGTGGTGGCGACGACCACGTAGGTCATGACGCGCTTCAAATCGATACCGTCACGCACGTGGGGCGCCGTGCGAGTGACGTCCGGAGGGGTGTACAGGAACGTATCCACCATCTCATAGATGGCGTAATACTTTTCGTACGGACCGCCTTTCGCGAACAGCGGATGAATACGATCCAGCCAGCGCCTTATCCGATACATCAGCCCTCCTTCTCTATTTGTTCCAGATTCGCCCTGAGCACCGGACCGTAGTCGTACTTACCCGCGCAGACAAAGGAGCAAAGCGCCAGGTCC